>JAJFVE010000176.1 GCA_021371965.1 Planctomycetaceae bacterium | reverse complement strand
TTCCATGAACAGCCGCACGTCGCCGCAGGTGTGCAGCCAGAAGTGCATCCCGCAGTCGTGGGCGGTCTTGATCATGCGCTGGTAGCGCGGCTTGAAGAACTCGCGGAAGACGTCGATGCCGAACATCGGCCCGGTCTGCATCCCGATGTCGTCGGTGGTGTAGACGCAGTCGACGCCGAGCTCGCCGCCGCGGCGGATCACCCCGCAGTAAAAGTCCGTCAGGGCGTCCATCAGCCGGTGCACCGGCTCAGGGTTGAGATAGAAATCGCAGAGGATGTTTTCCATCCCGCGCAGCGACCACAGCCGCTCGTACAGGCAGAACCACCAGTGAATGCCCGTGTACCGCCCGCCGGCGTTGGCGGCCAGGTGAGCGGCCGCGCCTTCGTACATCTGCGGCTGGTTGGGGTCCGGCCAGGCCGCCAGCATGTCATCGAGCATCGCCCAGTCGGTGATGGCGACGTTGGCGTCGTGCCCCTTGGCCGGACCGGACGCGGCCGGCGGCGGCGTGTGCATCCACGAATAGCCGGGAATGTGGCCGCTGTTGGCCAGGTCGTCCCAGTAGTTGGGCATGCGCGGGATGATCTGGAAGAAGTCCTGCGGATATTCGGCCTGGATGGCCTCGACCTCGGCCGTGCGCTCTCCGAAGGCCCCGGCCCAGTTCCACTGGTGGATCATCATGGGCACGCGGCTGGGGCGGCGGTGTTCAATGGCCTTGACGACTTCATCTCGAGGCAGCGGCTGGCGGATCATTCAGACTCTCCATGGTTGCGCAGGGCAGAAAAAGGGACAGGCCAATTCGTGGTAAGTTGTCGAGCCGATCCTCAGGGGCCCAGGACGGGCACGGGGTCGGGGATCTTCGCGATCGCGCCCCGCAGGACCAGCCTGGCGGCAACGTCGTCCATGGCCGGGTTGAGAAACTTCAGCAGGTGCTGGTGCTTAGCGGGATCCCAACCGTAATCGCAGAGTTCCTCATAGGCCTTGCTGATGGGCTTGCGTTCCACCAGCACGCGATAGGTCGCTATGACTCCGCCGGTGCGATGCGTGCCCGCGCTGCACTGGACCAGGGCCGGTTTTCCTTCGCGCCGGGCCTGCGCCAGGGCGGCCACGGCGTCGGCGTACTTGGCGATGCCCTGAACGGGATCGGCATCTCCGGGCGTGCCGTCGCCTCGCAAGGGAAACCGCTTGAGCTCGATGCCCAGTTCATCGACGGCCTGCTTCATCGCCTGCTGCTCGTCGTCCCGGGCATCTTGACTGTAGAGGGCGATCACAACTTTGATCTTGTGCTCGGCGAGCATGTCGCGGACGAGGCCGCTGGGCAGTTCGCCGCTGCGGTAGATCCAGCCCTCTTCCACCACGCCCCAGTTTCGGGGCAGGTAGTGGTGGGCCAGCGGCTGCCACACCCCGTAATATCCACCCGCGGCCAATGCCGCCAGCGCACAAGGCAGCCACAACCAGAGCGGGACGCCCGTCCGATGCGATCTCACTTTTTCATTCATGCGATTTTCCTGAATGAGAACGTCTGGAGGGCCCCTCGATATCGTGATAAATGATATCGCCTTGGCCCGCCTATTGCGACCTTTACCTCTAGCCTTCCGGGCCTTGCCATGCAGGCCGCCCGCCCCCCGGGGGCACTACAATTCTCAAGGGCCGGTTCTTGATCTTCCATGGGAGGGACTGTCATGGCTATGGCAACACAGATTGTGCAGAAAACGATGAAGGCCATCACGATTGACCAGTTTGGCGGCATCGACGAACTCAAGCCCGTCACGCTGAGCGTGCCGGCGATCCTCGACGACGAGATTCTGATTCGCGTCGAGTCGGCCGGCGTGGGCGTGTGGGACCCGTTTGAACGAGAAGGCGGCTTTGCCGACATGCTCGGCATCAAGCCCAAGTTCCCCTACGTTATCGGCACTGAAGGCGCCGGAACGATAGCGGCAATCGGGCGCAGCGTCGATCAGACGAAGTTCAAAGAGGGCGACCGCGTCTACGCCGCCAGCCTGGCCAATCCCAAAGGCGGATTCTATGCCGAGTTCGCGGCCGTCAAGGCCGAGAACGTTTCGCACATTCCCGGCGAGTTGACGACCCTTCAGGCCGGGGCGCTGGCCATCGACGCGATCACGGCCTTGCAGGGCCTGGACCTGCTGGACCTCAAGCGCGGCCAGTCGGTGCTGATCTTCGGCGCCAGCGGCGGCATTGGGCACCTGGCCGTTCAGTTCGCCAGGCGGATGGGCCTGCGAGTGCTGGCGGCGGCCTCGGGCGACGACGGCGTCGAGCTCGTCCAGCGCCTCGGGGCTGATTGGGTCCTCGACGGCCACAAGGGCGACGTGGCCGAGGCCGCTGGCAAGCTCGTCCCCGGCGGGCTCGACGGCGCGCTGCTGACAGCCGGCGGCGAGGCGGCCGAACGGGCGCTCGAGATCGTCCGCCAAGGCGGGCGCGTGGCGTATCCCAACGGCGTCGAGCCCGTGCCGCAGCCGCGCAGCGGCCTGACGTTCCAGAGCTACGACGGCCTGATCGACCGCCAGACCATCGACCGGATCAACCGCCTGGTCGAGGCCGGCTCTTTCGACGTGTGCATTGCCCACGCGTTCCCGCTGGAGCAGGCCGCCGACGCCCACCGAGCCCTCGAGGCCCACTTCCTGGGCAAGATCGTCCTGGTGCCGTGAAAAAGGGGTGGGCGAGATGCCCGTGTTACGGGGCGATGCCGGACAGGACGGCGTGGATGAACTGGGGGTAGTAGGTCTCGAAGTTCGTGCCCCGGCGGCTGCGGGCGATGGCCACCACCAGGTCGTGCTCGCCGTCGATGCGCAGCACCGTGTCGGACTTGGCGCCGTGGGCGAACGTGCCCTTGCCCCAGCCTTCGTTGTCAAACCACATCGTCCCCAGGCCGTAGACCTCGCCCGTCGCGGGCCCCAGCACTTTCGTCAATCGCCGCGGCAGCAGTTGCTCGAACGTCCGCTCGCTCATGAAGCGCATGCGGCCGTACGCGCCTTTGTTGAGCAGCATCTGCCCGATGTGCGCCAGGTCGCTGGCCGTGCTGCCGGCGGCGCCGCCGCCGTCGGGCATGATGGTGTTGCGGCAGCCCAGCGGTTCCAGCAGGCGCCTTCGTGCCAGCAGCGGCTGCGACTGGCCGCTGACGGCCTCGAGGATCTTGGTGCCCAGGTCGAACCCGGTGCCGTTGTAGAGGAAAGCCTCGCCTACGCGGACGTTGGGCATGTAGCAGGCCAGTCGCTCTTCCAGGTCGTTCTCGAACGCCCCCCAGTGCCAGCCCTGCACGCCGCTGGCGTGCGTGTACAGGTGCCGCACGGTCAGGGGCTTGTTCGTCCGCACGCCCTGGAACGGCGGCAGGTAGTCGCTCACGGGGGCGTCGAGGTCCACCAGACCCTGGTCGACGAACGTCAGCAACAGCACGCTCGAGAGCATCTTGGTCAGCGAGGCGATGCCGCAGATCGAGTCCGTTGTCATCGCCTTGCCGCCGCGCGAACCGTAGGCCTTGTCCAGCACGATCACGCCATGGCGAACCACGCAGGCGTTGAACGGCTCGTCGCTGTCGGCCGCCCATTGCGTCAGGACCGCGTCGATGGCAGCCGCGGCGCCGGCCTTCATGCCTGCCTCGGCGGCTGGGCCCTCGCGCACCACCGGCGCCGGTGGGCCGTCGGCAGTTCGCGGACAGGCGAAAGGCCCGGGCCAGCGTTTGTCCCATCCGTAGAAGCGGCGTTTGAAGTCGACCCACCACTGGCGGTCCTGTGCGGGGTCGACGGCTGCCGCGGCGCCGCGGCGAACGAGCGACACGAACCGCCGGCAGAGTCGGCCTTGCGGCGTCATCACCTCGACCACCGCGCCATAGCGCCCCGGGGCGGCGGCGTGCGTCACCGGACGAAAGCCGCTGTCGTAATAGGTGGTCCGCAGCGTGTAGGAGCCTATCGCCCGCTCAACCAGGCGAGGATCCTTGAAAGCCACCGGCGGAAAAGTCTCGCCGTCGAACACTCGCTCGGGCGAAGCCGCCATCGGGGCGAAGAGAAACTGCTCGGCGCGGGCGCGGGTGTTGTCAGCCGCGGCGATGCGGGCGACCTCTTTGCCCTCCACGCGTACCGACAACTCAGCCGCGTCTTCGCCGCCGCGCCGCTCGGGCATGAGCAGTTCGCCCTGGGCATAGCCGCAGGCGTCGCGCGCGAGCACGCACCTGGCGAGGATCTTTTCGCCCCGGACGAGGGAGGCTTCTTTGCCGCCGGCGGCAGGGCCGCCGCGAATCATCAGCGTCGTCAGCATCGCCCTTGCGTTGAAGCCCGTCCAGTGGATGAACCCTTGCGCCGGCGAGGGCCTGCCCGCCAGATGCAGTGAAATCTGCTTCAGCCACAGACGCTGGATGTCTTCGACGTGGTCGTCGCGGTCGCTCACCCAGAACTGGAGACTCACCGGCGCCGTGCCCGCCGCCGGCTCGACGCCCAACGCCGACCACGGCAGCAGGATCTCGACGGTGCATTCATCGCCCGCGCGGGTTCGGCCCACCAGCGGCGCCGCTGCGCCGCGACGGCCGGGCGAACGCTTGTCGAAGAACTGCCATCGCGGCGCGGCCTGAGCCGCGTCCATGCCGGGCGAGACGACCCACTGGCAGGCGCCGGCGCTGGAGAACAGGAACGCCTCGATCGAGTCGCCCTCGTAGAGGCGGTCGGCGCGCGGGTTTTCCATCCAGCGATCGTCCCAAATGGTCACCAGCATGAGCACCCCGCGGTCGTCCCAGCCCAGCCGCGCGGCCACGCGCTGACTGACGGGCGCGGGCGGGCCGCCCATCGGTTCGAGAACGTCCAGCCGGTATCCCGCCTGTCCCCAGTCGTCGATCTTGCCGTCGATGGTGATGGACTCGATGCGCGGAATGTCCAGAACCGCCGGGGCCGCGCGTGCCGGCAGAGCGATCCAGACCACCACCAGCAGCGGCAAAACTCTTCGCGCGTTCATAGTGCATCCCTCGCCCGCACCATGTTGAACCGGACTGTTCAGGAGCGGTTCCTGCCGATCGGGAGAAGTTACCCCAAGGCCAAGGAGACCGTAGCCGTGGGCACGCCATAGCGAGCGAAGCGTCGGCAAATCGGATTCCAGCACGGCGGCCGTGCCGCTTTCCAGTTGCAGACTCACCGAGTACTCTTTGTGATCTCTGTGGCAAAGTTTCTAAACGCTGGGTTATGATCCATGATACGAGGAGACGGCCATGACCATCGATAGAGAGCTGCTCATACCGGTGAAGAAGTTCACGCCCTGCGGCGGGCGGTTTGTGTGGCCGCGCTGCGCGGTGCTGGCTTCGCCGCGCGTTGTTGACCAGATGCCGCTGCGGCAGTTGGCGGCCGACTTGGCCGCCGCGGGGATTGCGGCGCGCGTCGAGGCGTCGGCGGGGCTGCCTGCGGCCACGCGGATCGTGCGCGACCGCGGCGTGCATGGCGGCGAGGCGTACCGGCTGGCGGTGAGCTCTGAAGGAATCGAGATACGCTCGTCGGGCGACGCGGGGGCGTACTACGGCGTGCAGACGCTGCGCGAGATGATTGCGGCTGGTGGGCGCAGCCTGCCGTGCTGTGTGATCGATGACGCCCCGGCGCTGGGGCGGCGCGGCGTGTACCACGACTGCTCGCGCGGCAAGGTGCCCAGGCTCTCGACGCTCAAAGACCTCGTCGAACACCTGGGGCGATGGAAGATCAACGAACTACAGCTCTACGTCGAGAACGTCTTCGCCTTCCGCAGCCACCCCGGGATCGACGAGGGCTATAGCTCGCTGTCGGCGGATGAAATCCTCGCCCTGCAGGAGCACGCCAAGGCGCATCACGTGCGGCTGTTGGGCTCGCTGGCGAGCTTCGGGCACCTCGAGCGCGTGCTGGCCCAGCCGCGGTACAAGCCGCTGGGCGAGTTCGTCGACCCCGACAAAAAATGCTCGACGCTCTGCCCGACCGACCCGCGATCGATCGCCTTGCTGGACGAACTCTACGCCGAATACGTCCCCCTGTTCGAGGCCGTCGACTTCAACATCTGCGGCGACGAGACCTGGGAACTGGGCAAAGGCCGCAGCAAGCGCCGGGCCGACCGCATCGGCATCGGCGGTCTGTACAAGGAGTTCCTGCTCAAGGTTCACCGCCTCTGCGGCAAGCACGGCAAGCGGATGAACATGTGGGCCGACATCGTGCTCGAGCACCCCGAGTCGCTGCCAGGCTGGCCGAGCGACGTAGTGATGCTCAACTGGGACTACGATCCCCACGGCTCGCGCGTTCCGCGGACGCGCGAGATCACCGACCGCGGCCTGGCGTGCATGGTCTGCCCCGGCACCAACGCCTGGGCCTCGCACGGCTGCCGCCTGCGGCACGGGCAGCGGAACATCCGCGAGTTTACAGCGGAGGGGCTCAAGCTCGGCGTCGAGGGCGTGCTCAACACCGACTGGGGCGACGGCAACCACCGCAACCCGCTGGGCGTGAGCCTGGCGAACATGGCCTACGGCGGCGCCTGTTCGTGGAACCTGCGCGGCCTGGACGACCGCGCCTTCATGCAGCGCTTCTGCCGCCACACGCTGGGCCCCCAGGGCCGGAAGCTCGCCGGCGCGCTGGAGACCCTGGGCTCGCTCGACGAAAGCGTCGGCCTGCCCTGGCCGCAGGCCTACTGGGGGCTCTGGATGCCGCTGGCCGGGCTGAAAGTCGAAGAAGCCCCCTTTGATCCCAAAGTCTGCGCCCGTTTGGAAGCCCACGCCCGAAAGCTCGAGCGCCTGAGCTGGCCGGCGCCCGACAAGGCCGCCACCAAATTCCTGGCCGACACCTACGCCGACTTCGCCGTCGCCGCCCACCTCGACGCCTTCGCCTGCCGCTGGCTGATCGCCATCAAGCACGTGCAAGCCGCCAAACCCGTCCCCAACAAGGCCGACCTGATAGCCCAGTCCCGCGACACGATCGCGCACCTGAAGAAAGTCTGGCCGCGCCGCAACAAACCCTCCCGCTTCTTCCAGATCGTGCAAGGCTTCAAGAACCTGGAGCACTCCTGCGCGAAGGTTTCCTGACGCTGGAGGGAAAAGGCGAGCAGCAGTTCCAGGTCGTCGCTTGGAGGAACGCTTGATTAACGTAGCCGCCAGGTGGACTGGGGTTTGTTGTCCAGCGGCAGATTGTAGGTCAGGCTGTAGGTTTTGGTGGCGGCGTCATAGTCCGTCTGCCAGAAGTCGTTGCCGTGGACGGCCTGGTCGAGCTTGATCTCTTTGCCGCCGGCTACCTCGTAGAGGGCGAGGCCGTCGATGGACTTGAGGCCTTCAAAGCGGATCGGCACGTAGCCGACGCCGCCTTTGAGGCTCACTTCAACGGTCGGCTCATCCGCTTGAATGATGATGGGGTAGCGACGCAGAACCTTTCCCCCGCCAGCGGTCACGGCCAGGTCGTTGCCGGCAGCCTCGCGGTATGTGGTCTTCCACGAGGCCCCATTGGCGGCGAGGAACTTGCGGAAGGTCTCATTGGGGCCGTAATAATCCTGGGCAACCCGCGGAAGCGTGATCCACTCGACAGCCAGCTCGACGCTGTCGCCGCTTCGGAAGGCGGCAACGCCCCTGGGCGGCACAAGGATCAGGTCAATGTTCGGCCCATCCGCCAGCATGCGGCTGACGTACAGCGAGATCGTCGGGGCGGCGTGTTCCTTACCGCCGAAGGTGGCCTTATACGAGCGGATGATGAGCGCGCGGCCGCCCGTGCCCCAGTGCTTCTGCCCCTCCAGGGCGGCCTTGGTGAAGTTGGCGTCGGGGAACGCGACCCACCAGGGCCCCTTGCCGCCCAGCGTGACGCGGTCGGCCAGCATGTCGTGAGGCTTGAGCGGCATGGCGGAGTTGTGCTGCGCGATGAGCCCCTGCTCGTTGCCGTAAGCGACCGTCGGCGTCACGTAGCCGTTGGGGCCGCTGCCCATCTTGAACAGCCACGCCCCGTCGACCTTGGCCTCGCGGTCGAAGGTGTACTTGAGGTTGTGGAACGTCCGCGCGTAATCATCCGCCCGCAGGGTGTGCACCTGGGCCTGCAAGGCCACCTCGCGCTGCCGACCGTAGAAGCCCGCGTACCGCACGTCCGACAGGCACGGGCCGTGGGCGACGTAGGCGGTCTTGAGGTCGCCGAACTCCAGACGTTTGCCCGCCGCGTCGGCCAGCCCCAGCCAGTCGCCGCCCCACTGGCCGTCGCTCCAGCCCCACTTCTGGCCCGCCGGTCCGCGGCTGACCATGAGCATCCGCACGTCGGCGATGACCGTGCGGATGTTGGTCATATCCATGTCGAGGCAGAACGTCTCGCCCCAGCAGCCGATGGCGAGCTGATCCCACCGGCCGAACCCGCCCCAGCCAATGAGGCTCAGCTGCGAGTGGCTTGCCGAGGGAACCGTGCCATAAAAACCGTACGCGATGCGCAGAAGGTACTCGCTCTTGCCCGGCCGCGCCGGCAGCGAGCAGTACGCCATGAGGTACGCCCCCTGGTGCCAGTTCTTGCTCAACTGCACGGCAATGCCCGTCGGCCGCCCGTCGGCGTCGCAGAGGATCGGGACCAGGCCCGTGATATTGGCGACATCCTGAAAATCCAGAAGGAACGGGATTTCCATCGCGGCGGTCGTGCGGTTTTCCAGCGAGATGCGAAACTCATCGTAGTCGCGGATGTCCGTGTAGCCGGCCGCAAAGGCCCGCTTGATTTTCGGCACGCAGGCAACGAAGCAGTCCTTCTTCGGCTCGAACTTCACGCCGAAGGTCTGGTCGGCCCCGGCGGATACCTTGACGAACAGATCGGCATCGGCCATGGGCGGCCGCGGCTCGGCGCGGAACGTGGCGGTCACGGACTTCTGCTCGCCGCCGGCCCACGTGTCATCGAAGGCCTGTTCGCTTACGCAGTCGATGCCCTTGCCTCTGATCCCCACACGGAGCTTGCCGCCGGACCATGCGGGCACGGCCGCAGCGGCGCCGCCCGCGCCGGCAGGCTTGCCGTCCTTCCTGGCGACGCTCAGCGTCAACGTCAGCGAGTCCGGCCACGCCACCAGGTCCAGCGTCGCGCTGCAGGGCAGCGCCCGGCCGGCCGCATCCTCCATCTCCAGGTCCAGGAAATCATAATGCTGCACGAAGCGGCCGGATTCCCACATCCGCGCCGCTCCGCCGCAGCGGGCCGCCCGGAACGTCTTGCCGCCGGTCTCGAAATCGACGACAAGCTCGGCTGGCGGGAGGCGGTGCAGGCGCTCGGTGTCGGCGCTGACCGCCTGGGCATACCCGGCTGTCGGCTTGTCCACGCGCGCCAAGCCGGCCGTGCGAAAGTCCGCCGGGTCCAGCGAGAACTCGTACCCCCTCGCCGCGACGGCGAAGATCGAAGACCCGGCCGGCAGGCTGAAATAGTACGGCAGCTTCAGCTCGGGCGGATTCTTGTGCCAGCCCTCCAGCCGCGGATAGACGAACGGCGAGCCCTTGGGCGATCGCATCCACGCAAAGTCGGCCTGCACCTTTCGCCAACCGTTGAGCCACAGGGAGTAGGAATAACCCCCCGCGGGCTGCTCCGTCGCACGGCCAAGGCTCGCCCCGTCGGCGGCTGGCGCGCTGCCGGCCGCGGCGGCCAGAAGAAGCAGCAAGGCTAGTGCAAGGGGCGAGGCCCGCCAAACGCATGGGTTGTGGTTCTGATTCGTTCGACGCATGAATGACGCCATTCTAACACGAATGCCGCCACGGTAAACCCCAGGTGCTTCACGCCCCGGGATCATGCGGCCGGCTTCTCGCTGTACGAGCTCACTGAATAGCCCTTCCGCTGAGAATCGCATCCAGAGCTTTTTGCGGAGAGGCGGCGCCGAAGTGGATGTCGTACTGGCGGCCGCAGGCCAGGACCAGGTGCAGCGACTTGAGGATCAGGAACTTGCGGGTGATTTCTGCCTGGCGGATGTCCTTGAGGGGGATGCACAGTTGCTGGTCGAGTTTTTCGTATGCCTGCACGCGATTGCTCAGCTCGGCCGCGGCGTTTTCGGCCAAGGCCAGACCCGCGTCAAAATAGACGTTACGGTTGGTCACGTGCAGCTTGCCGACGACCTTGGCCGCGCTGTGTCCTTCGCCGCCGAGGTAGACCGGCCAGGAACCGATAATTTCTTCGCCAGGCGACAGCCATTGTGGTTGCATGATCCATTTCCCATCAAAAGGACCGAGTATCCAGCGCCTTATGAACAAAATCTGATATTCTTCACGTGACCCATTATCAACAACTCCGGCGAATCCTGCGTCAAGCGTTCGCCGTGCCGCGTCACATTATCAAAGACAATATCCCTCACATCGTGCGCTGCATCCAGCCCGCAGATCCGTATGCCCCCGGCAGGGCCGCTGTCATCGCCGGTCAACCGAACATCCTTGAATACGCAATGCCTGAGCATCCCGGGTACTTTCCTGTCCGACCAGAGCGTGACCTTGGGGAATATTTCCATGAACCATTTCTGGCCTTCGTGGTTGATCCGGATGTCCTCGAAGCGGATGTTCTCCATCAGCATGTCCTCGCCGGGCTGAATGGAGACGCACGTGGGCAGGTCGAGCATGTACTCGGGGATCTGGTCCCAGACGGCTTTGGGTTCGATCTGGTCGGGAAGCTCGCCTGGGATCCACCAGTTGTCGCAGTAGTGGATGACGTCGATGTCTTTGAAGAGCATGTTGCGCATGGTCTTGGCGCGGCACTCGCAACCCATGCGCCAGACGTGGGCCTTGTCGGTCCAGAGGACGGTGCGGGTAACTTCGATATCCGCGACCTCCTGGCCGCCGCGATAGCCGAACCCTTTGGGGGCGATGCAGTCGTCTTCCGTGCGGATGAAGGAATCCGTCACCGTCACGCCCCTGCAATTGCAGATGTCGATGCCGTCGTCGTTCTCGCACCGCGAGGCCACGATCTTGAGGTTGTCGATCCGCACGTTATTGCTGCCGCAGAGATTGACGTTCCAGGCCCAGCCGTCCTTAACGATGATGCCCTCGATCAGAACATCATCGCAGTCGATCAGCCTGATGAAGCCGTCCTGGGAGCCGTTGTAGTTCCGCGGCCAGTCGAACCCGTCCAGGATCCCGCGGCCCATGATGCGGATGTTCTTGCCGCGGGCGACGATGCCGCCCTTGACGACCGCGCCGCCGGCGATGTAGAGCGTCTCGTTGTCAGATAGCTGAATGATCCCCGCTTCATGAATGCCCGGGCCGAAGTATCTTACTCCCGGGCCGTCGGGGAGCACCGGCTGCCTTTCCAGTGGATTGGCAAAGAGCAGCAGGGGGCCCGTGCGGCCTCGGGGTTCAATTGAAAGATGAGTCGGGGCTTGCGTGAGCTCGAAGGTCAGGCAATCTCCATTGATCTGAGGGACGATGCTCTTTGACGCCGGCTGTATTCTGACTTTGTCCAACGGAAGCTTATTGGATATCACCTTTACCGTAACCTTGCCCTTGAAATCGAAATAGGCAAAGGAGTACGGTCCGCCAAAGGAGGCGATATGGGAGAAATGTGCTTCGTTTGCGTAGCCGTGAGTAAATGCGCGGTAGACGACCACTTCCCGATCGTCCACGAACAACCGGTAGTCGTCGGAAAGTTCGATGCCGGCCTTTGACTGCCGGGCGATGTTCCTTTTCACCGGCCCGCAATCATTGACAACCACCGCCCCGGGAGGCGCTTCGTACAATACCAGGATCTTATCGTCCATGTGATCTTGCTCCGATCTAATCCGCCTGCGGATCTTTGGGTTCCGCGGGCTAAGCCGCATTCTCGTTGCGGCGCTTCGTCTGGACAAGAGGCCGCTTGCCTTTTCGTCAGCAGCGACATCGGCAAGTGGAACTCTGCCACAGAGACTTTCTTGGCGCATGCGGCAAATTTCCTGGCGGGGGATTTTTGGTTTTGACCCTTGCGCGGCGCGGGGGTATATTCCCCTCGCGTTGAGTGTCTCCCGCTGCATGGATGCGTGGTGAGCGGGGCAAGGAGCGGCCTGTCTGAGACCTCCGGTGCCGGATGCTGCGGCGCCGATCCCGGAATTACACCGTTAGGCTGTCACTGCGCGTAGAAAGGCGTTGATTCATGGCCGGCGTGGAATCATCCCTGTGGCAGAAAATCATTCAGCAAGTCGTTGCCTCCGGCGGCAACATCATCCGCCCGTGGTTCACCGCCCTGGAGCCCATCAGCCTCGAATACGGGCTGCTGGAGATCCTCGCCCCCGGCCGCAAGGAACAGGAATACTGCCGCAAGCACGCCACGCGGATGTTCAACGAGGCCGCCCAGGCGGCGACGGGGCGGCTGGTGAGCGTGTGCTTTCTGACGTCGGCTGAAGATTCCAATGGTGGCGGCGACGAGGCCGCGCCGGCGGGCGAGGGCGAGTTCGAGACCGAGCCGGCGGCGTTTTCGCTCAATCCGCGGTACACCTTCGGCGACTTCGTGATTGGCCCGTGCAACCGCCTGGCTCACGCGGCGTGCGTGGCGATCAGCGAGTCGCCGGGCAAGACGTACAACCCGCTGTTCCTGCACGGGTCGGTGGGGCTGGGCAAGACGCACCTGCTCCAGGCGGCGTGCGGCAAGGTGCAGCTCGACAACCCCTCGGCCCAGATCATGGTGCTGTCGTGCGAGACGTTCGTGAATCACTTCATCAACGCCGTCGAGCGCGGGCAGCTCCATGAGTTCCGCTACCGCTACCGCCATGCCGACGTGCTGGCCATCGACGACATCCAGTTCCTGTCTGACCACGAGCAGACGCAGGAAGAGTTCTTCCACACCTTCAACACGCTCTACCAGAGCCAGAAGCAGATCATCCTGACCAGCGACCGCGGCCCCGGCGAGATCCCCGCCCTGCAGAGCCGCCTGGTCAGCCGCTTCAACTGGGGCCTGGTCGCGCGCATCGACCGCCCGTGCTACGAAACGCGCGTGGCGATCGTGCACAAGAAGTCGCGCCTGCGCAGCATCGAACTGCCCGAAGACGTCACGTGCTTCATCGCGGCCACGATCGACTCCAACACCCGCGAACTCGAAGGCGCCATCGCTAAAGTCGCCATGCTCGCCAAGGTCGCCGACCGCCCCATCGACTTGGCGGTGGCGGAGGAGGCCTTGGGCGCCGCGCCGGTCCCCACTCGGCGCGAGGTGACGATCGAGGATATCCTCACGGCCGTCACCGGCCGGTTTAACGTGCGCCTGGCGGACCTGCAGAGCAAGAAGCGGTCGCGTTCGATCGCGTTTCCTCGGCAGATCTGCATGTTCCTGGCCCGCAACCTGACGCGGCACAGCCTGGAAGAGATCGGCGGCTACTTCGGCGGGCGCGACCACACGACCGTGCTGCACGCGCACCGCACGATCGAAGGCGTCGCCCACAGCGACCCGCAGTTCCAGGCGACGCTCGAGGCCATCTCAAAAGAAATCCAGGCCAAAGCGTAGAAGCGGTAATCGGGAGCCGGTAGCCCGTAGCCGGGGCGCCCTGTTGCGAGCACGACGATTGGCTGCTGAGGCCGGTGTTTCCTGTCTGGCGGATCTTTAGCTCTCGGTTCCCATTTTCGAAGCAGATCGTTGCCGTTATCCGGTCACGGGCATATCATCTGCACAGTTGCATATGTCTGTTTGCCGGATCGGCTTTTCATCGACCATCAAAGGAGCACCGCAATGACACATCGAACTTCTACGAGATGGGTACTGGCGGCAAACGTCGTTTTGGCGCTGGGCGCGGCGGCCTGGGCGGCCCCGCCGTCCACCTATAACAAGAACGACGCGGTCTTTAAGGCCGGCAAGCTCGCTGCGACGACGGACAAGTTCGTCGGCCAGTACAACAACTTCAAGGAGCAGGGCACGCTGGAGAAGAAGTCGGACAGCACCGTGCGCGTCGTCGATCTGGCCGAGTCCATGTCCGGACAACTTTGGAACGTCATCGAGGCGTATCTGCAGGCCGTCCGGGACGGCTGGCCAGAGAGCGATCCGCAGCTCCTGGAGGTCAAGGCCAAGATCGAGGCCGCCCGCACGCAGATGGAAGCCTGCGGCATGTGGATGAGCTTTGCCTTTGGCGAGACGGCGATCCCCGAGGGGCGCCGGCTGGATTACATCCGCGGCCGGGCCTGGTATGCGGCCATCCTGGTCAAGAACGGCGAGGTCGACAAGGGCTCCGAGATGTTCAAGGAGGTCGACGGGGAAATTGCCCGCCTTCACAAGAAGGTTGCCGATGCAGTCGACCAGGGCGAGACCAGGAAAGTCACCGTCAAGCTCAAGGAAGCTCCGGCGTATCTGCGCACGATGGCCGAGGTCGACCGGTTCAAGAAAGAGGCCGCCCCGGGCCTGGCCAAAGTCAGCGCCGGACGCGAAGGCGTCGACAAGGATGCCAAAACGATCCTCGAGCACCAGAAGAAATTTGAAGACGTCTTCCGCCAGGTCGAGAGCCTGATGGGGTACGGTCAGATGGACGAGCGGATCAAGCGGTACGAGCAGTTCCTGCCCAAACTCAAGGGTTTCGAGGCCGACGCGGCCGCGGTCAAGGCGTTCCTCAAGGAGTTCAGCGGCAAGTACGGCGCTAACTCGATGGACATCGACAACACGATGGCCAAGCTGCTCAACGCCCCGCTGAACTACGAGCGCGACCCCGGCAACGCCTACCGAGACCTGGACGAAGGGCTCAAGAAGATGGATGACGTTCGCCCGGCCGTGGCCAAAGTGCTGCTGGAGGAGATCCAGAACGCCATCAAGAACTTCCGCCAGTACAACGAGAAGATGCAGGACGACTTCTTCGCTCTGCAGAAGCAGCGCCTGACGCTGGCGGCTGACTACGACGCCGCCAACGCGACCGTGGCCGACATGCTCAAGAATATCGACGCGACCAAGAAGTCGATCATCGAGAAGATCAACAAGGAGATCGATGCTGAGGTGTGGGATCCCAAGCACTCCGGCAAGTTCCAGGGCCCCGGCGACGCCAACTCGCTGTGCAGCAGTGCGGAGAAGTGGTTCAAGAGCAGCGAGTGGATGAACCAGTACTCGCTGGTGGCGATCCGCATCGCCGGCGACTGGCATGCGGCCGAGAAGAATGCCCTGGGCATGCAGATCAACTGGGGCCTGCCAGTCGAGGTGGCGCTGTACTCGCACGAGGACCGCAAGGCCGGACGCGACGTGGTGAAATCGTTCTGGCTGTCGATGTACACGCACGACCTCAAGCAGGGTCCGCCGTGGAAGATCGCGGCCGTCGGCGACAACCGCTGGATGCGCACCGGAGCGTTCAAGGGCGCGGCGCTGACGGATGTGGCCGTCCGCGTTGGCGGCTCGGCCGGCGGGATGAGCGGTTCCAAGTCGCCATTCCTTCTCTTTCGCCTGGTGCTGAGCCTGACGCTGATCTGCCTGGGCATCCTCGCCGCCACGCCGCTGATAACCAAGTACGTCCCGGTCGCGGCCGCCACGCTGGCCAAGTTTGCCGGCCTCAAGACGCCGCTGGCGGTGATCGCCCTGGCCGCCGGCGCCGTGACGCTGCTGTGGAACCTGGTGCTGTTGCGCCCGCAGGCGGACCTGCTGCCCCAGGCGATCGCCATTATCACCGGACTGGTGTTCGGCGCCGAACTGCTCGTCCGCAAGCGCCTGGCTGCCGTGCCAGCCACGGCCGTGCCAGTCCCTGCCGATGGCGCCGCCCCCACCGTGGCCGCACAGAGCGGCGCCTCGCAGGCCGTCCACAAAGCCGCCGAAACCGCCACGCACGTAGCCGCCGCCGCGCAGGACCTGCTCATCCGCCACCAGGGCCAGATCAAAGCCCTGGAAAAATACCAGGTGCCCATGGGCGTAGCCTGCGTGGTGCTGGGCCTCCTGCACCTGATCTTTGCCGGCGCCGCGCTGCTCTAGCCACGATACGCGGACACGCACGACGGAGTTGTGCGTGGCACCCATCCTTCACATCGCTTGACAGGTGGCCTTGGGCTCGTAGGATGGGCCAGCCGATAGGAGCATGCAATGAATTCCCGCTTAGCCGCAGCCGCCAAGGTGCCTTTTGCCGTCAACACGTTTCCGCTTTCAGCTGTAAAGCTCTCCGAGGGGCCGCTACTGGCGCGGCAGCGCGTGCACCAGGGCTACATGCGGTCGATCGATCCCGAGCGGCTGCTGCACAACTTTCGCGTCACGGCTGGTCTGCCATCGACGGCTGAGCCGCTGGGCGGGTGGGAAGCCCCCGTCATCGGCGTGCGGGGGCATTACGTCGGGCACTATCTCTCGGCCTGCGCGTGGATGCACCAGAGCATGGCCGACGAGCAACTCAAGGACCGCGCGGCGTACCTGGTGGCCGAGATCGCCAAGTGCCAACATGCCCACGGCAACGGATACGTCGGGGCCTTCGGCACCGATTACCTCGAGCTGCAGGAGAGCGGCAAGTTCGCCTGGGCGCCATATTACGTGGTACACAAAATCCTCGCCGGGCTGATCGACCAGCACACCACCTGCGGCACGGCGGGCGCCCTCGATGTTGCCTCCGCCTTGGCCGACCACGTGATCAAACGCCTCTCGCCGTTCACGCCCGAGCAGATCGACGCGATGATGGTGACCACGCAGTGCCACCCGCTCAAGGAGTTCGGCGGCATTGGCGAGTCGCTCTACGACCTCTACGCACTCACCGGCGAGGGGCGCTACCTCAAGCTCGCTCGGGATGTCTTCGACCGGCCGTGGTTCCTCGAACCGTTGGCGCGCGGGCAGGACATCCTGGCGGGGCTGCACGTCAACACGCACGTGCCGATGATCGCTGCCGCGGTGCGGCGCTACGAGCTCACCGGCGACGAGATGGCCCGCCGGGCGGTGGAAAACTTCTGGCGCATCGTCACGCAAACGCGGTGCTACGTCGACGGCGGGTCCAGCGGTCCGCGCCCCGGCGGCGGAAAGTCCGTCGCCGAGCACTGGGACTTCGCCGGCCGCCTGCTGCCGGGGCTCAACGGCAAGACCAACGAAAGCTGCGTCACGCACAACCTGCTGAAGGTGACGGCCGCGCTGTACCGATGGACGGGCGATGTCGCCTGCGCGCACTATCACGAGCGGGCGTACTGGAACTCGGTGCTCACGCGGCAGAACCCCCAAAGCGGGATGTTCCTGTACTATCTCAACCTCGCCGCCCATTCGGCCAAGGAGTGGGGCGAGCCGATGAACAGCTTCACGTGCTGCTACGGGACCAACACCGAGGCCTTCGCCCGACTGGGCGACGGGGCGTACTTCCACGACGAGCACGGGCTGATCGTCAACGAGTACATCGCCTCGCGCTTGGACTGGGCCGATCGCGGGTTGGCCCTCGAGCAGCAGACGGATTTCCCCAACGCCGACACGACGCGCCTGACATTCCATGCGGCCAAGCCGGTCGAGATGGCCCTGCGTCTGCGCATGCCGACATGGACCAGCAATCCCAGCGTCATCCTCAACGGCCAACTGACGTCCGCCGGACCCGCTGGAGACTACTGCACCCTCAAGCGCACCTGGAGCCAGGGTGACACCGTCGAGCTTCGCCTGCCGATGCGCCTGCACACGCAAGGCCTGCCCGACGCGCCGGAAGTGGCGGCCGTGCTGTACGGGCCGATGGTGCTGGCCGCCTGCGCCGGCCACGACTTGTTCTACAGCGGCGAGCTCGAATCGTTGCCGCATCGCCTGGTGCATACGCCAGCCGAGGGCGAGCCGCTGACTTTCCAGCTCGACACCGTGCACGGGCCTGTCACATTCAAGCCGCTGGCGTCCGTCCTCGAAGGGCAATACGGCGTGTACCTGCGCCCGCCCTTCGCCAGCGAATCGTGCGGCCTGTGCGGCTCATGGAAACGGCAAACCGCCGGCGCAATCCCGCAAACCTGGGAAGCGGCTCGCTGCCGGTTTAAGTGACGGCGTACTGCTTTAGCCTGTAAGAGAACACGAATGTCACGAATGAGACGAATTGGGCTAAGAGTCCCCGTCTCTATGACTTGCTTCTATTGGTGACATTCGTGTTCGCATTGTGGTCGCGCATGTGCCGAAAAATAAAGTCACGGCGCGGGGAGTTCTTCGGCGGGGCGGGATTCGCTGGCCAGACGCTTGGGCAGTCGGCGGCGCACCAGGTCGTCCATCAGGGCCTCCGTCCAGTCCGGCGCCGCGACGACCGGGGCCACGTACGTGCTGACGAAATCGGTGGCACTGCTGGACAGGTGCCCGCCGATGTTGCCTGTCAACGCCATCTCCTTGCGCCAGGCGATCTGAAACAGGCGCTCGTAGCCGCCGCCTTCGTCTTCCGCCGTGCCGCGCTTGAACCCGACAGCCCCGGCCGAGGCCGTGCGGCGCCCGTCCATCGTCCCCGCCAACGCCGTTCCGACCCCCACCAGCATGTCAAACTCGCTGTAGAAGTTTACGATCCCACGGCGGCTGTGCGTCAGGGCCGAGTCCAGCGGGTACGTCGGCGACAGGGCCGGAGCGATTAGCACGATCCCTTCGATCTGGGTGTCGGGGCTGAGCGACTCGGCCGTCCATATCGCTATCGCCGAACCGCCGCTGTGTCCGACGAGGAAGACCGGCCGGCCGGGGTGGTCGAGCTGATACTCCTCGATGCGTGCGGCGAGTTTTTCCGCCTGGCGGCGGTTTCGCTCCTGGGCCTGCAGGTTGTACAGCGGCCCGGCCCAGCCGCTGGTCCAGGGGTAGACCTCGATGGCGTAGTCGACGCCGCCGTGGTTGAGCCCGCGGGCGATGTCGTCGGTGAGCACGCTGCGCCCCTCGATGCCCGACAGCACGACCACCAGCCCCAACTCCTGCCGCGCCGGCGTCACGTATGGCTGCGAATTGCAGCCCCATGCCGCCACCGCCATCGCCAGAATGACCGTCCATCGAATGATCATAGTGAAAGATTATATTTCGGCCGATGCCGCATTGCTGCTGAAGTTGCTTTCTGCATACGAGAACGGGGACAGTCGCGGGACTGTCCCCGTTGCAGGATCGTGTCGGGCGTCTCGCCCGCGACACGGAGTTACTTCTCGTCTTTGACCTCGTATTCGGCGTCGATCACGTCTTCGCCGCCCTTGGTCTGTTTGCCTTCGCCGGCCGCTCCGGGGGGCGGAGTTTGCGCGCCGCCGGGGGCTGCACCGGCCGCGCCAGCCTTCTTGTACATCTCCTCGGCGACCTTGTGCGAGGCCTGCTCGAGCGCTTCGGTCGCGCGGGTAATGGCGCTCATGTCGTCGCCCTTGAGCGCCTCGCGCAGGCGCGAGATGGCCGACTCGATGTCGCCGCGCTCCTGGGCGCCGACCTTGTCGCCCATGTCCTTGAGACCCTTCTCGGCTGTGTAGGCGAGCTGGTCGCCCTTGTTCTTGGCCTCGATCAGCTCGCGTTTCTTGCGGTCGTCCTCGGCGTGGCTCTCGGCGTCCTTGCGCATCTTCTCGATCTCGGCGCTGGACAGGCCGCTGGAGCCCTTGATCTCGATCGAGTGCTCCTTGCCCGTGCCCAGGTCCTTGGCCACGACGTTGAGAATGCCGTTGGCGTCGATCTTGAAGGCCACCTCGATCTGCGGCACCCCGCGAGGCGCCGGCGGCAGCCCCGTCAGATTGAAGCGCCCCAGCGTGCGGTTGTCGGCCGCGAACTCGCGCTCGCCCTGCAGCACGTGGATGGTGACTTCCGGCTGATTGTCCGCGGCCGTCGAGAAGGTTTCCTTCTTTTCGGTCGGGATGGTGGTGTTGCGTTCGATGAGCTTGGTCATCACCCCGCCGAGGGTTTCGACGCCCAGCGACAGCGGCGTGACATCCAGCAGCACCATCTGCTCCTCGACCTCGCCGCCCAGGATGGCGCCCTGGATGGCCGCGCCGATGGCCACCACCTCGTCGGGGTTGACCGACTTGTTGGGCTCCTTGCCGAAGAGTTCCTTGACGATCTGGCGCACGCGCGGGATGCGCGTCGAGCCGCCCACCAGCACGGCCTCGTCGACATCCTTGGCCGAGAGCTTGGCGTCCGACAGCGCCCGCTTGCACGGCCCGACCAGGCGCTGGAACAGCTCTTCGCACAGGCCTTCGAACTTCGCACGCGTCAGCGTCAGCGTCAGGTGCTTGGGCCCCTCGGCCGTGGCGGTGATGAACGGCAGGTTGATGTTGGCTTCCATCGCCGTCGAGAGTTCGCATTTGGCCTTTTCGGCGGCCTCTTTGAGCCGCTGCAGGGCCATCGGGTCGTTGCGCAGGTCGATGCCCTCGTTGCGGCGGAACTCGTCGGCGATGAAGTGGATCAGGACCTCGTCGATGTCGTCGCCCCCCAGGTGCGTGTCGCCGTTGGTGCTGAGGACTTCAAAGACGTTGTCGCCGATGTCCAGGATCGAGATGTCGAACGTGCCGCCGCCGAAGTCGAAGACGGCGACCTTCTCGTTCTTCTTCTTGTCCAGCCCGTACGCCAGGGCAGCCGCGGTCGGCTCGTTGATGATGCGCTCGACCTTGAGCCCGGCGATCTCGCCGGCTTCCTTGGTGGCCGTGCGCTGCGAGTCGTTAAAGTACGCCGGAACGGTGATGACGGCGCGTTTGACTTCCTGGCCGAGGTAGTCCTCAGCCGTCTTCTTCAGGTCGCCCAGGATCATCGAGCTGATTTCCTGCGGCGTGTAGAGCTTGCCGGCGACCTTGACCTTGACCAGGTCTTCGGCCCCGCCGACGATCTCGTACGGCACCATCTTTTCTTCCGACGCCACTTCGTTGTGCCGGCGGCCCATGAAACGCTTGATCGAGTAGATGGTGTTGGTCGGGTTGGTGACCTGCTGGTGCTTGGCGGGCTGGCCGACCAGCCGCTCGCCCTTGTCGGTAAAGGCCACCACCGACGGCGTAAGGCGGCTGCCCTGCTGGTTGATCAGCACCTTGGGCTCTTTGCCCTCGAGGATCGCCACCACGCTGTTGGTCGTGCCCAGGTCGATTCCAATAATCTTGTCAGTTGCTGCCATGATTTCACCTCGTCAATTAATGGGTCCCCGCATGGGCTGCGCAGGAAGTCCCTCTGAAGCTTATGCAATCACGATGCCACAGATTTAACCCAGTCCGTTTCAAGTAGTTACAGAACGATCACTACCGTCCGGACGTGCCATTTCGACCGCCTCAGCAGTCCGCGGGGCTGGCTTTGGCAGGCTTCTGCAATCTCCAATTCCAACCTGGTGAACGACGGGGCCTGGGACATCAGGCCTCAGGCCCGCCCAGTGGAAGCGGCGACAGGGCATCGATCCCGTCGCAGGCGCTCTTGAGAAAGCATGCCAGCAGAATGAAGTAGGCGAGGTGGCACAAGCCCGCCATCAATACGGCTATGCCACCTGCAGCGGCGGCTTCGGGCGTTTCGGCGGATATCAACGCCGCGGCAAGCACCACCAGAAGAAGGCTGGCAGCCCACACGATCACCACACTGTTGCCCAAGGCTCGAGACGCCGGGCGCGACGGGGCCCCGGTCGCCGCCAACCGCCGGTTGTACCACAGGCACCAGCCGCCATGGGTGCGAAAAGCCCAGTACACGTTGAATAGCGGCATCAGCATGAATCCCACAGCCGCTCCGGGCGTGATCTCGGCTGGCTGCACCGCCCGCCACATTCGGTACAGGACGATCAGGTACAGCACCAACGCCGCTGCATATGCAACCGCGAGCAGAATCATTATCAACCCTGCGGCAAGAAATAGGCCGTCGAACGGCTGCCTGCCGAAGATACTCAACAGCGACGAGATGAAGATTAGTCCAACGATGGCGATGATCAGGCTTCCGCAGAGGAGGTACGCACGATAGCATCCGCGGGCGACCTTGTCGGGCGCGCCGCAAGGGTGCAATGGCTGCCGGACCCCAGGAAGCGGCGGCGGCGATGAGCCGTCCGCCGGCGCTGCCACGATGAAGACCTCGCGACAATCCGGGCATCGGCCCTGCTTGCCTGCAAGCGAATCATCCGAAGTCAACCGCAACCCGCACTTGGGACAGACGACGATCATGTGCTTGCTCCCATGTCTGAAGAAATCATGCCGCGGCACGGCTGGAAAAGTGTACCCAAACACATGGGCGCGCACCAGCGCTGGCCCAGACGGGCGGGGGCAGCCTATAATCCCGGCATGCTTACGGTCTACCCTATCGGCACGACGCTCTACAAGCCCGACCGCTGCTGCAACGGGTACACGATCCTCTGGGGCGAGTTCGACATTCGTGAGCGATGGAAGGCCGAACGGCCGCGGAGTTGTTGAATTGGAAATTGAAAATCGCCAATTGGAAATTGAAAAGCCCAACGTGGTGCTGGTGATCACTGACGACCAAGGGTACGGCGACCTGGGCTGCCACGGCAATGGCATCATCCGCACGCCGCACATGGACGCCCTGCATGGCCAGAGCGTGCGGCTGAGGCAGTTCCACGTCGGGCCCACGTGCGCCCCGACGCGGGCGGGGCTGATGACCGGGCGCTACTGCAACTGCACGGGCGTCTGGCACACCATCGCCGGATGGTCGATGCTGCGGGCCGGCGAGGTCACGCTGGCCGAGGTGCTGCGCGAGGCCGGCTACCGCACGGGCCTGTTCGGCAAGTGGCACCTGGGCGACAACTACCCCTTCCGCCCGCACGACCGCGGATTCGACGAAGCGCTCTACCACCGCGGCGGCGGCATCAGCCAGGCCCCGGACTGGTGGCGCAACGATTACTTCGACGACACCTATTACCGCAACGGTACGCCCGAGCGCCACCAGGGCTACTGCACCGACGTGTGGTTCCGCGAGGGGATCCGGTTCATCGAGCGTTGCTGTGGCACGGGCCAGACGCCCATGCCACAAAACCGGCCGTTCTTCTGCTACATCGCCCCCAACGCCCCGCACGGCCCGCTGAACGTGCCGCCGCGGTACATCGAGCCCTACCGGGGCAAAGTGCCCGACCACCGGGCGCGATTCTACGCGATGATCGAGAACATCGACGAGAACCTTGGCCGCCTGCGAACGCGCCTGGACGAACTGGGGTTGGCCCACAACACGATCTTCATCTTCATGACCGACAACGGCACGGCAGACGGGTGCGACCTGGACGCACAGAGCTTCGTCACCGGCGGGTATAACGCCGGCATGCGCGGGGTCAAGGGCTCGGAGTACGACGGCGGGCACCGCACGCCGCTGTTTGTGCGCTGGCCGGCAGGCGGACTGACCGGCGGGCGCGACGTGACTCGCCTGACAGCCAATATCGACGTGCTGCCGACGCTGGCCGATCTGTGCGGCGGAAGCGTTCCCGAGGGCGTCTATGGGCGCAGCATTGTGCCGCTGCTGCGCGGCGATGGGGAGGGCTGGCCGGACCGCGTGATCGTGACCGACTCGCAGCGCGTCGAGACGCCGCAGAAATGGCGCAAGAGCGCCACGATGACCGACCGCTGGCGGCTGGTCAACGGCGTCGAGCTCTACGACATCCAGGCCGACCCCGGCCAGCGGCGCGACGTGGCGGGTGAGCACGGCGACGTGGTCTCGCGCCTGCGCGGCGAGTACGAGAAATGGTGGCAGATCGTTTCGGAGAAGTTCAACGACGAGCCGGCGATCGTCCTGGGCACCGCTCACGAGCCGGTGGCCCGCCTGTCCAGCCACGACTGGCACACGCCCGAGGGCTTCTGCCCCTGGAACCAGGGCGACGTGCGCCACCCGCAGAAACTATGGAAAGGCTACTGGGCTGTGGATGTCGCCGCGGCAGGCCGCTATGAGTTCGAGCTGTGCCGCTGGCCGCACGAAGTGCCCTCGAGCATCACCCAGGGCATCGCCGACGACGCCGAAGAGCCCCTGCCCAAGGGCATCCAGCCCGGCGCCGAAGGCTGGTACGTCGGCGGCTGCCCGATGGCCGTGCGATCGGCGACGATCGAGATCGCCGGCCAGGTAGAAACCGCTCCCGTCGCGCCCGACTCGCGCGGGGCCGTCTTCACCCTCGAGCTGCCCGCCGGCCGAACGTCCCTCTGGGCCACCTTCACCGACGCGCACGGGCAGCAGTTCGGCGCGTTCTACGTCTACGTGCGGCGCGTGGAGGCACTTTAAGCGGCAATCACCGGCTCGTGCGGAACGTGCATGCTGGAAGACCTGCGCTGTTGACCAGGTTCGGCTGGGCCATTTCATGCCAGGCGAATCGCACGGCGGCGGGTTGGGGAACCTTGTCGGACCAAACCACCACGCGATCCTTGCCCTCGATCTTCGCCTGGGCTGGAACGTACTTCCCATCGGCGCTGGCGATCTCGAAGCACGTCAGGTCTTTCGTGGCATGGGCGTCCCGCCCATGCTCTCGCTGTGTGGCATGGGCGTCTCGCCCATGCTCTTTGGGCTGTACAGGCGAGACCTGTCCCTGAGGGACGCCTGTGCTGCGAACCGTCAAGCCATCGCCGACGTGGTCGAACGTGATGATCGCGCGGGCGCCGTCGATCCGCATCGACTTGAACATCGGCCCGCTATAGACCACCTTGCGGCCGTAGGTCTTCGCCAGCGCCCACAGCGCCAGGCGCTGGGCGACGGGCTTCTTCAGCGGCGGGTGGATGTTCTTGACGGCCCCGACGTCGGTGATGACGGCCATGCCGGTGTGCGGGATCTTCATTGCCTCGGTCTGGGCCTCCCAGATCTTCGGCAGCGAGTACTCGGTCATGCCGGGCATGGCCTTGAAGACCACGGAGTAATAGAACGGCGAGAGCTGCACCCAGTAGAACGGCATGTCCGGTCGGCCCCAGGCGCCGCGCCACCCGGCGATCAGGGCCTTCATCTTTTCGTAGTAGAGCATGCCGTCGTCGTTCATGACGTCGGCCTCGCCCTGGTACCAGATCGCCCCGCGGAGGCTGTAGTGGCGCAGCGGGTGGACCATGGCGTTGTAAACCACGCACGGGTCGTTCTGCGAGGGCTTGGTCGTCGGCTGCGACGCCGGGGCCGGCGCGGTGACCTTCTTGTAGACATCCGCCAGCGCGGGCACGTCCTTGAAGCCCTCCGGCGGCGTCCAGGGCATGATGAACGTCCCGCCCCAGGATGTCTGGATGAACCCCACCGGCACCTTCAATTCCTTCTGGAGCGCATCGGCGAAGTGATACGCCACGGCCGAGAAGTTCGGCAGCGATGCCTCCGAACATTCCTGCCAGACGTTGTTGATGTCATCCTGCGGCGTAAACGCCGCCACACTGCGCAGGCGCAGCAAACGGATCTGCTTGTTGCCGCCGGCGGCGGGGATGTCCCTGCCGTCATCGGAAAACTTCAGAGGCCAAGCCATGTTCGACTGCCCCGATCCCAGCCACACCTCGCCGACCAGAATATCTCCAATTTCCAATTTGGAATTTCCAATTGAAGAGGAGATCACCATTTTCCGCCCCTCACTGCTGGCGGGCATGGGGTCGAGCGTCACGAACCAAGCCCCGTCTCTTCCTGCATCGGCGGTCTTCGTCTGGCCGGCAAAGGCGACTGTGACTTTTTCCCCCGGCGCCGCCCAGCCCCATATCTTCACCGGCATTTCGCGCTGCAGGACCATGTGGTCCGACAGGAACTTTGGCAGGCGCACTTGCGCGTGCGTGGATGACAGCGTTAGACAGATCATGGCAGCGGCGATGAAGAAACGGTGCATGGCAGGTCCTTCCTGAGGATGAGGTGACTATATCAGAGAAGGACGATTTGGGCAAAGATGCTACGCCGCAAGCGGCGCGGTATGCTGTGACTATGGACCGGCGGATCATTCATGTGGACATGGACGAGTTCTTCGCGGCTGTGGAGAAGCTCGATCATCCGGAGCTGGGCGGCAAGTGTCTGCTGATCGGCGGGGACCCCAAGGCCCGCGGCGTGGTCAGCACCGCCAGTTACGAGGCCCGCGTCTACGGCTGTCACTCGGCGATGCCGATGGCCCAGGCGGTGCGGCTTTGCCCGCACGCGATCGTGTTGCCCGGCAACATGTCCCGCTACGCCGAAATCAGCGAGCAGCTTGGCGAGATCTTCCTGCGCTTCACGCCGCTGGTCGAGCCCATCAGCATCGACGAAGCGTTCCTGGACGTCACCGGTAGCCGCCGGCTGCTCGGGGTGGCTGAAGACATCGGCCAGGCGATCAAGCGAACCATCGCCGACGAACTGCACCTGACGGCCAGCGTTGGCGTGGCGCCCAACAAGTTCCTGGCCAAACTCGCCAGCGACCTGCACAAGCCCGACGGCTTCACCGTCATCACCGAGAGCAACACTCACCAGACGCTCGACCCGCTGCCGGCCCGCAAGCTCTGGGGCATCGGGCCGGCGCTCGAGGGAGAGTTGCTGCGGCGGCTGAACATCAAGACGATCGGCCAACTGCGACTCATCGACCCCGAGTTGCTCATGCAGCACTTTGGCCAGGGTGGGCGCGAGCTACAGGAGCTGGCGGCCGGAATCGACGACCGCCCCGTCACGCCCGACAGTGCGGCCAAGAGCATCTCGCAGGAGATGACATTCGCCCAGGATCTGCAGGATCGCCAGGAGATGCGCAACGTGATGCTCGGCCACGTTGAGACGGTCGCCCGCCGCCTGCGACGCAGCGGCATGCTGGCCCGCACCGTGACGCTGAAACTGCGCTACGGCGACTTCACCACGCTCACCCGCCGCCTGACGATGGACGAGCCCACTGACGTGACGGCCGAGATCCGCGCGGCAGCGACCAGGCTTCTCGATTCCTGGGCAGCGAAAGACTTCCGTCCGCTGCGACTGCTGGGGACGGGAGTGGCGGGCCTGTCGCCCAAGGCGGGCAGCCAGCAGAAACTCTTCGTCGAGCCGCAGCGCGAAAAACAGTCCAAGGTGGACCTGGCGTTGGATACGATTGCCCGGCGATTCGGCAGCGGCGCCCTGCGCCGCGGACCCAAAGCGAGGGACGACGAATGAGCCTGGACCTCGAACAACTGCGGTTTCTCGCGACCCCGCTGGGGCGGGAGTTGCTCGCCCTGGACCTGCCGGGCGATGAACTAGCCGCCCAGCGCGCTCTGCGCAAACGATGCGACGCGCGCGAGGCGGTGGCCGTCGTCGTGCTCAAGGCGCTGCGCCGCCGCGCGCGGGCGTCAGGCAAGTTCCCGCCCGAACTGGCCGACAACCTGCTGGCCACCGACACGCTGCTGCAACAGGCATCGAGCATCCGCCTGGCGCGGTATGTGGGCGGGCGGCTGGCGCCCATCGCGGGCGAGTCGCCCATCGTGGACCTGTGCTGCGGCATCGGCGGCGACGCCATCGGCATGGCCCAGGCCGGCGCGCGGGTTGTCGGATATGACCGCAGCGACGTGGCCATCCTGTGCGCGCAATCCAACGCCGCTGCCGCCGGCGTGGGCGAGCACTGCACTTTTCATCGCGATGACGTAATGAGCGTAGAGATCGATCCTGCGGCCGTGGTGCATCTGGACCCGGACCGCCGGGCGACCGGCCATCGCGCAGTGCAGATGGAAGATTACGATCCGCCGCCGGCGTTTCTGCGCAGGCTCGTCGAGACGACGCGGGCGGGGGCGATCAAGCTCTCGCCGATGCTCGAATGGCAGACGCTGGGGTTCTGGAAGGGCGCGAGCCTCGAATACGTCAGCGAAGGCGGGACGTGCAGGCAACTTGTCCTGTGGTGGGGCGAGGCGGCGCGGGAACAGCTTGTGTCTGCGACGGTGGTGTACGGAAAGGACGCCGCACCGCAAGCGGCGACCCTCGGCGCTGTCGAGGCGCCGAAGCGCATCGGACCGCTAGGCGCGTTCCTGGTCGAACCTGACGCCGCCGTCATCGCCGCCGACGCGGTGGACACGCTGGCGCAGCAGCACGGACTGTGGCGCATCGATCATCGCGTCGTATGGTTGTTCGGCGACCGCCCCGCCGACACGCCGCTGGCGAGAAGCTATCGTATCCTGCAGGAAGCGCCCGGGCGGCGCGAGGATGTGAAGAAAGCGATCAACGCCCTTGGTGGCGGGTTGGTGGTGATCAAGCCCCGCGGCCTGCACGTCGACACCGACCGCATGCAGAAAACCCTCCGCGGCAAGGGCGACCGCCCGCTGGTGGTCTTCTGGTACCGCCTGGGCGATCAGCAGAAGGTCCTGATCGGGGAGGAGCTCACCGCAGAGATCGCAAAGGGCGCAGAGAAGAAGAGATAATGGAAGATTTCAAGTGGAGCCTGCTCCCATGGCACACTCTCGCAATTCTTAGCCCCCGTCATTTTTCCCCTCTGCGTCCTTTGCGACCTCTGCGGTGAAATTCTCCCCGAGCATCACTTCCAGCAGTAACTTGGCCGCGGCCTTGTTGGGGATGCGGCCGCGGGTGGAGCTATCCAGGTCGCTGGCGGCAAAGGGCGGCACGGCTGAGCCGACGCACGAGGGGCAGCCGTCGGGGCAGGAGCATTCTTTGATCACGGCATAACAGGTCTGCATGATCTGGTCGATCGACTCGAGACACTTCTTGGCGAAGCCCATCCCGCCGGGATAGCGGTCGTGTACGAACAAGGCCTCGCAGCCCAGCGGTGCAGAGTCGGCGACGGCGCCGATGTCGGTGGTGTCGCACATGACGAAGATGGGCGCCACTTCGACCAGCACGTTGGCGATGCCGATCAGCGCCTCGCCGGGGACCATGCCGGCCTGCTGCAGCGCCTGCAGCGCCTCAGGCGACGGGCAGACCCACATCGCGACGGTTTCGAGCGTCTGGGGCGGCAGTTCGAGCTGCTCGAAGCCCAGGCTGTCGCGCGACTGAAAGCGGATCTTCTTGAACATCGGAATCGTCGTCGTGACCGTCACATCGCCGTAACCCTTCTTGCCGCCGCCGCGCCAGGGCTCCTGAAGCTCGACCTCGTCGATGCGGATCTGCGAGGCCGTCACCGCCTGGGTGTAATAGTCCAGCTCGCGCTTCTCCACGCGGGCGATCTTCTGCTCGATGTCCAGTTCATTGACGAAATACGTCTCGGCCGCATGCAGGTACACCGCGTGATCGTGCAGTTGGCTCAGAGCGCTGATCTCATCGAGCGTACCGATGACGCGCCCCTCGGGCTCGACCTGGATCGTGTACACGCAGCCGGAAATGTTGCGCAGGTTTGTCGCCGCGGCGGGGTAGTCGGTGCTGGCCCAGTACCAGCGGCCGTCAATGTGCTTGAGATGCCCCTGCTCTTCCAGCAGCTCCAGGATCACCTGCGAGTACGGGCCGAAGCGTCCGATCTGATCGTCGGGGATGGGCAATTCAAAGGCGGCGCATTTAAGGTGGTCGATGGTAATGTGCGGATTGTCGGCGTCGATGACGGCCTGCTCGGGGCTTTTGCGGAAGATGTAGTCGCTGTGCATCATCAGGTACTGGTCGACCGGGGCGTTGTGGGCCACCAGGAAAATCAGCGACTCGTCGCTGCCGCGCCCGGCGCGGCCGGCCTGCTGCCACAGGCTGGCGATGGTGCCGGGGTAGCCCGAGAGGATGCACGCGTCGAGGCTGCCGATGTCGATCCCCAGCTCGAGGGCGTTGGTGCTGGCCACGCCGAGGATCTCGCGCGACACGAGCTTGCGTTCGATCTCGCGCCGCTCCTCGGGCAGATACCCGCCACGATAGGCGTGGACGGCCTTGGCCAGGCGCGGGCTGCGGCCGCGGAGCAGGTCGCGGCAGTTCTTGAAGATCAGCTCGGTCTGCAGCCGCGTGCGGGCGAAGGTGATCGTCTGCACGCCGTGGCTCACGAGAGCCGTCATCAGATGCACCGCTTCCCACAGGGGGCTCTTGCGGTCGCCGCCGACGCGCCAACTGTCGGCCTGACCGCGGGCGGCCGTCTCCAGCGGCGGCGGGTTCCACAGCACGAAGCGCTTGGGCCCGCGCGGGGACCCGTCGCGGTCGACCAGGTCCATCGCCCGCCCGCAGATGCGCCCGGCGTGCTCGGCGGGGTTGGCGATCGTCGCCGAGCAGCAGATGAACTGCGGATGCGCCCCGTGGTGCTCGCAGATTCGCTGCAGCCGCCGCAGCACGTTGGCCAGGTGCGAACCGAACACCCCGCGGTAGGCGTGCACCTCGTCGAGCACGATGTACTTGAGGTGCGCGAAGAACCGGTTCCACCGCGCGTGATGGGGCAGGATGCCCTGGTGCAGCATGTCGGGGTTGGTCAGCACGATGTTGCCCGAGTCGCGCAGCTTGCGGCGGAGCGTCGCCGGCGTGTCGCCGTCGTACGTGCCGCACATCAGGGGCACGCCGCCGGCGCCCTGGAACATCCCCAGCGAGCGGAGCTGGTCCTGCGTCAGAGCCTTGGTCGGATAGACATATAGCGCCGTCGTCAGCGGATTTTCTGCGATGGCCTCGACCACCGGGATGTTGTAGCACAGCGTCTTGCCGCTGGCTGTGCCGGTGACGATCACGACGCTGCGACCCTCGCGCACCAGCGAGATCGCCTGCGCCTGGTGAGCGTACAACCGGTCGATCCCCGCGGCTGTCAGCGCCGCCTGCACCGGCGGCGCCAGCCCGCCGGCGATGTCGGCGAACCGCGCCGGCCGAGGCGGCAAGGCCTCGACGTGCGCGATCTGCCAGTCAAAGAACTCCGACTTCTTGATCCGCTCTATGAATGTATGGGCGTCCATGGTTCAGCCTTTATGTTTCTTTCTCCTCGCGGCCGCGGCGAGGGGATTGCCCAAAATGATGGGCTTTTTAGGCGGCGCCGGCGGCGCGGGCGCGGCAGCGGGCAGAATCTGATCGGCCGACTCGGCGGTTACGTCGGGGCGGCCGGGGTACCCGGCCGGCGGATGGTGCGCCTTGACGACCTTCTGCGGCGGCGAGACTTTTGCGGTCATCGCGTCGAACTGGTCGGTCACGATCTTGTTGGCCAGGCGCTTGCGAAGCTCGCGCGTGAGGTCCTTGCGGTGCAGACGGCGGGCGGCAGTGTCGGCACCTTTGAGTTTGGCCGAAGGCGTTGGTGCAGGGATCTCCGTCTTGATGACCGGCTCGATGGGGTGGAACATGATGGGTTTGCGCATCTGTTCCAGACGGCGGCGCAGCATGCGCTCCAGCCGCGTGCGGCGGGCCTCGTCGCTCTCGATCAATTCGTCGACGGCCGGAGCATTGAGTGCGCCGCCGGCGAGGGTGCCCTCGAGAATCGCGATGGCGGATCGCTTGGATGGGATGAACGCCTCGTGACGGTCGTAGTACCACGTGGCATCCTGGCGCAGCGGCTTGCCCACGCAGCACGGGCAGCCGTCGTCGCAGTCGCAGGCCTTGATGTTGGCCAGCACGGCCGGCATGAGCTCGCCCAGGCGCTCGAAGGCTTTCTGCGTGAACCCCAGCCCGCGCGGGTATCGCTCGTAGATGAAGATGCTGTTCCACGGGGCGTTAACCGCGCCGATCGAGTGCGAGAAGTCCAGCGTGTCGCACGTAACCAGCAGCGGCAGCAGCATGCGCGTGGCGTAGCCGATGCCCATCAGCCCGCTGTGGTCGATCCCGCGGGCCAGCACGTCGGCCATCAACTGCTCCGGCGGCACGAGCCATAGGGCGGTGGTCTCCAACGTGAAGGTCGGCAGATCGAGCCGGTGCGTCGAGACGGCGTCGAGGGTGTAGAAGTGCACCTTGTCGTAGGCGTATGTGTTGAAATACGCCGTGACCTCGCCCCAGAACGCCTTGCCCCCGCCGAAGGGCTTTTCGCGCAGCGGCTGATCGACGTGATGCACGTCGGTGCCGCCGTGGGGGTCGGTGTAGTAGTCGACCTCGACGGCCTTGACGGTCGCAACGTTGCGGTCGAGGTCCAGATCGGTCACGCGGTACGTCTGGCCCAGGTGCATGTAGATCGCCCCGGGGTGCAAGATTGGCGGCGCGTCGAAGCGGTTGACCTCGCCCATCGCGGCGCCGGTGTCGGCGTCCTGGATCAGCACGTTGGCGTCGACGCAGTCGCGCAGCGAAATCTCGTGCTGGGGCGTCTCGCCGGCGGCGTGATACCACTGCCCGTCGATGCGGCGCACTTTGCCATTTTCGGCCAGCACTGAAAGCGCCAGGTCTGCATCAGGCCCGAACCGCTGCGAATCTTCCAGCGGCAGCTCGTGCGTCGCGCAGCGCAGATGGCCGGTGACGATGAACGGATTGTCCGGGTCGATCACGGCCTCTTCGACCGCGCGGCCGAAGAGGTACTCGGGATGGCCCAGGATGTACTGGTTGACGGACGTGTCGAGGCCGACCAGGATGATCAGCGTGTCGCGCCCATTGCGACCGGCGCGTCCGGTCTGTTGGAAGAAGCTTACGCGCGTGCCGGGGTAGCCCACGATAATGGCGGCCTCAAGGCTGCCGACGTCGATGCCCAGCTCGAGCGCCCGCGTGGCCGAGACGCCCAGCAACTCGCCGGCGAAGAGGCGCTTCTCGATCTCGCGGCGCTGGCTGGGTTCGTACCCGCCGCGATACGGCGTGACCTTCTTCACGAGGGCCGGGTCGCTGGCCTGCAGGTTTTCGCAGACGTAGCGGTGGATCATCTCGGCCGTCATCTTGGCCTTGGAGAACGTGATCGTTCCGTGGCCGCGGCGGATGAGTTCGGCCATGAGGCTGTGCGCCTCGACGTTGGCGCTGCGGCGGCTGCGCCACGGCGTGTCGCGCAGGCGCGGCGGGTTCCAGAACACGTACGTGCGCCGCCCGCGCGGGCTGCCGTCATTATCGACCAGCTCGAACGGCCGCCCCGTCAGACGCTGGGCGAGTTCGAGCGGGTTGGCCACCGTGGCCGAACACGCGACCATCTGCGGGCAGCTGCCATAGTGCCCGCACACGCGGTGGAAGCGCCGCATCAGGTTGGCGACGTTCGAGCCCAGCAGGCCGGTGTAGACGTGCAGCTCGTCGAGCACCACCAGGCGCAGGTTCGCCAGGAACCGCTGCCAGCGCCCGTGCTGGGGCATGATGGCCGCGTGCAACATGTCGGGGTTGGTGAGGATGACGCTGGCCCCGTCGCGCAGGCGGCGGCGAAGCGACGCGGGCGTGTCGCCGTCGTACACGCCGGCCAGAGCGCCGATACCCGCGCCGGTCATGGCCGCATTGAGCGAGCGGAGCTGGTCCTGCGCCAGGGCCTTGGTCGGAAACAGCAGCAGGGCGGTAGACTGCGGATCGGCCAGCAGCGTTTGCAGCAGCGGGAGCTGATAGCAGAGGCTCTTGCCCCCGGCCGTGGCGGAAACCACAACCACATTATGTCCTTCCGCGAGCTTGTCGATCGCCGCGGCCTGGTGGCTGTAGAGCTGCTCGATGCCGCGAGCCTTGAGCATGTCCGCAATTTCTGGCGGCAGCGGCCTGGCGGGCCGGGCGTAAACGGCCGCGCGCGCTTCGACCGTGCGGACATACGCGATCTGATCGGCGTAGTCCTTGCCGCGGCGAAGATCATCAAGAAACGCATCGACGTTCATGTTTTGTGGCACGGGCGAGACGCCCGTGGGACTCACGGGCAAGATGCCCGTGCAACTGGCAGGCGGGTCAGGATGTCGGCCAGCGTGATCAGGTCCAGGCGGTTGTGTTTGACGCACAGTGCCATCTCGGCGCCGTTGCCGGTGCGGACGAACGCGTGGTAGGCCTCGGGGATGCGCGAGCCGTCGATATCGTCTTCGCGCGCCCCGCGGCGGCAGATGTACGTCTCGAGCGTCTGCAGGCGGCAGTTGGGCAGGCCGCTGCCCCACACGCGGCGGCTGGTGTGCAGCAGATCGCAGTGCGGCATACGGAGGCGGCATGAGACCGCCGTCGCAGCCGACCGCGTGTGAACGTACGGCACGTCGAAACTCTTACCGTTGAACGAGACCAGCAGCCGCCGCGAAGGCAGCTCGTCGGCCAGCAGCGAGAGGATCGCCCGCTCCTGCGAGTAGTCGCGGGCAAAATACTGCCGCACCACCAGCGAGTCGTTTTCAAACACCATCACGCCGATCAGGAAGATCGGCGTCGAGTGCAGGCCCGTAGTCTCCAGGTCCAGAAAGAGCACATCCTCGGGCGCAACCGGGCCCAGCCCCTGCAGGTGCGCCCAGCCGTGCCATGTCGCATCGGCCAGCGCCGTCTTGAAGGCGATGCACAGGCGATCCCACCCGCCGCTCATGTCGGTGAGGCGCTGCTCGATCAGCATCGCCGAGCCGCCGCGGGGCGCCTGCACCTCGACGGCACCGGTGGCCGCGACAAAGTCCACCTGGCAGCCGGCTGTGGCGCGGATGTTGGCCAAGGATTGCCAAGGGGGAGGTGAAGAAAGCGGCGCCGCCGGCGGCGCGACGCGGCGCAGGCGCTTGATCAGGCCTTCGCGCACGTCCTGCGCGGGGCGACTGGTTCCATCCTTTATATCCATGAGTCCGTCCTGAAGAACAAATCCTAGAAAAACTGTCGGCCGGATTCAATGAAAAGTTCAGGGTTTGTTTGGTACGGGCATTTGGGCGGCGCGATACGAATCAAGCCGAGCGGCGATTTGCCTGGCCAGATCCGTCTTGCCCGCGTCTTTCGCCAGCGCCAGGGCCTTGTGGGCGGCTTCGGCCGCCAGGGCGAAATCGCCCGCTCCCGCATGCGCCGCCGCCAGAGCATCTGCGCACTCGGCGACCTTCCAGCCGCTCAACTCACACGCGCGCTGCAGCGGCTCGATGGCCGAGCGGTACTGGGCCGTCTTGTTCAGCGCCAGCCCCAGGCCGTACTGTGCCTGCACGTAATCGGGCCGCAGGCGCAGCGCCTGGCGGTAGTGCTCGACGGCCTCGCTGTTCTTGTCGATGCTGGCCAGCGCGACGGCGAGATTGTTGTGCGCTTCCGGCAGCTCCCCATCGATCTTCAGCGCCTGGCGATACTGCTCGATAGCGTCGCCTGTGCGGCCTGTGGCCATCAGGGCTGCGCCGAGGTTGACGTGGATATCCGGCACCTGCGGCCAGGCCTTCAAGGCCCGCTGATACTGCTCGATGGCCTCGGCGTTCTTGCCGCCGGCGGCCAGGGCGTTGCCCAGCGCCAGATGGGCTTGGGGGTAATCGGCCTGCAACGTCAGCGCGCGGCGAAAGGGGGCGATGGCCTCGTCGCAGCGTCCCGCAGCGGCCAGGGCCATGCCCAGATTGGCGGCGATTTCCGCCGAGTCATCGGCGACCTGGAAGACCGCGCGCAGGTGTTCGACGGCCTCGCCGGGGCGCCCGGCCGCCATCAGGGCCATGCCCAGGTTGTTGCGCGCCTCGATCAACTCGGGCTTGAGGCGCACGGCACGATGAAACTGTTCGAGAGCCTCGTCAGGCCTTCCCATGCGCGAGAGCACCACGCCCAGGCCGTTGCAGGCGTCGGCGCTGGTGGGGTCGGTTCGCAGCGCCCGCTCGAAGCACTCGCGGGCGGTTCTCAGATTGCCCCGCGTCTGCAGCAGCATGCGACCCAGCGACAAGTTTGCCAGCAGATCATCAGGCCGTATTTGCAGCGCCGACTCATACTGCGCCATGGCGGCGGCCACGTCGCCGCGGTTCTGCCAGATCTCGCCCGCCAGCGTCATCGCCGCGACATGGTCCCACTGCGGGGCACTGGCCGCCTTGGCGACAGCCTGTGCGGCGTTAAGCTGGCTGGCGGCATATTGGGTGGCCGGCTGCGTCTGGGGCGATTGAGACGCCAGCTCCTGAATACGCACACTGATAGCGTCCGCGGCCCGCATGCATCCGGTCTCATTGGGATGAAGCGTGTCTCCGTTTGTGAAGGCTTTACGAGGATTTCTGTCGCTATAGAACCCGGACAGCCGCAAGGTCGGGATGCCCTTCTCTGCGGCGAGGATCTCGATGGCCGGGGTGCTCGTGCCAGGAATGCACGCGCGATCGATGATCCGGTCATCCAGAAATGTCGGCCAGATGGCGATCAGCGGCTGGAAGTGATGCGTTTGAGCAAGGTCCTTTAGTTTCTCCAGGCCGCGCTGGACGTTGTCGTCGCTGATGGCAGTCTTGTTCCACTGCGTCGGATCATCTTGCCCATAATGATAGATTCCGGTCTTGAGGCACAAAACGCGGAAGAGGTCGCTGTTGCAGAACAGCCAATTAACCACCGCGGGCCGTTGCCGCGCGGCCAAGGCAATGTCGGCGTTGAAGTTGCGAAAGTCGTTATCGACGAAGACCAACACCACCACGTCGGGCTTGAATTGCAGGGCTTTGCTTTCCAGCAGTTCGACCTCGGCCAGCGTGCAGTAGCCGCGCACGCCGAAGTTCAGGACCTCAGTCTTGCTCTTGTCATAGCGCTTCTGCAGGTGCCAGGCGATGAGGTTCTCCCACTTGGTCTCCAGGGTAATTCCTTCCACGACGGAGTCGCCCAGGATCACGATGCGGCGCACGCCGGCGGGCTTCTCGACCGCGTGTTCGACGTCGCGCTGGCCGGCGGAATTGACGCCGGCGCGGTTGGGAACCAGCTCATAGCCCAGGATTGGATTGTCGCAAAGGCGGTAAGGGCTGGCGGAACTGCTGACATCGATCCCGCCCACCGGCGGGGCTGAGCCGACGATGCGGACAATCGCCTCTCCAGCCACAATCGCTACCGCAACGCTCAACAGCAGTGCCACCATCTTGAAGGCGACCTGCCTAAGGCGTCGGCGGCGGGGCTTGTTGGCTTGGGATTCCATACCCTGAGTATATCCTGTGTCAGAACGCTTGTCGCAGGCGGATGGTGTACGTCCCGCCGGCGGCTGGAACGTTCTCGAAGATGATGTCTGGCGCGAATGCGGCGGCCGGCGGGCGCTTCGCCAGAACGCCCGAGATGTTCACGACCTCGACGTGGCGAATCTCGGTTGTCGGCGAGCTGCCGCGCAGCAGCACCCAGATCGGATACTCGATGTTGTCGCCGCCAAGCACCAGGCCGATCTTGTTGAACCGTCGCAGGGGCAGCTCCCGCAGCAGGTCGCGATAGATTGCCTCTTGCTGCGGACCGGCGGCCGCAAAGTACAGTTCGTCGCGCGGGGTGTTGAAGATGTTGCGCTGACCCAGCATGGGGCGGTTGGCTGCCCAGAGCAGCGGCGCCGTTGCCGCGATCAGCAGCACGCTCACGATCGCCGCAGCGACCCAGCGGCCGGCAAGACGTTCCAGCACTACGCCCGTCAGGGCCGAGCCCAGCACCAGCAGCGGCAGGTGCAGCCGCGCGTGCCACGGCTGCCACTTGAGGAACAAACAGAAGAACAGGAACCCGGCGATGATGGCCGCGGCGTAGAGCAGCAGCAATCGCCGCTGCGGCAGGCGAAGCAATGCCAGTCCTGCAGCCGCGGCGGCGAACAGCACAATATGCGCAGGGGCGGCCGCGAAATTCTCGTCGTTCCACAGGAAGCCGTAGACCTCGAACCGCTGACGGCGGCCGAAGTCGGCGTACGTGGTTTGCGGATCGTCCGGATCGGCCCCGATGGCATGAAGCGCGCCGCGCGCGGCGGCTGTGATCGCCTGGTCGGCCGGGCCGCCTTCGCGCAGGCCCCGCGGGTTATTGATCGGCGGGGCCAGTTCCATCGCAACATTTCTCAGCAGGTTCGACGCCAGCACACGCGGGCCCCAGGCCTGGTTGTCCAGTCGGTTGCCCGCGGACATATCCGCGTGCGGACCGGCCAGACCCCAGCCCAGCGGCGCGTGGTACAGATCGAGATTGCGGCAATAGAAGCCCGCGTTGACGGCCAGCACGATCGCCCCTGCGGCCGCGAGGGCGGGGATGGCCCTGAGGCGCCGCCGCCGCAGTTGCGACGCGACCAGCCAGATGACAAACGGCGCCGCCAGCAGATAAGCGGTTCCCTTGGTCAGTACGGCCAGGCCCATGGCGCCGCCGGCAGCGAGAACATACATCCAGCGATCGCGCTGCTGAGCATTGGCGGCAGAGAGGATGAACGAGACCAGGCATACCAGCCACAGCGAAAGCACGTAGTCATTCTGTGTCGTGGATGATTGCAGCGCGCCCATGGGAATGGCGGCGCAGATGCCCGCGGCCAGAAGCTGTCCGACGCGCCCCGCGCCGAGTTGGGCCGCGATGAGCGATATGCCCATCAGGCACCCGGCCATCGCCAGCCACTGCACGCAGTTGGCGAATCGGTCTCCGCCGGAGGCGATCTGCAGATGGAGGATGGCGTACTCGGCCAGCGGCGGCATGTGCAACTGTCGCAGGATGTGCGTGGGGTAGTACTCCACGCTGGCGTCCTGCACCCAGTGGGCCACGCGCGCCATGTGGTACGTCATCGAATCGTAGTTGTTGGGCGGGCACGCCAGGGCCGTCACCAGGGCGCCGGCGATGATGAAGACGCCCGGCAGCAGCAGCCATGCCGCGGCGCCGACTCTGCCTGAGGCGTCTACCGCCTCAGCGTCTCGGGCGGCCCCGGGCCATTTGGCGGCGGCGATCAGGATGACGACGGTCAGGCCCAGCCACGCGGCGCAGAGCGGCCCGAAGGTGAGGGCGTGCAGCAGGCTCAGGATCTCGGTAACGCCTGCCAGCATGACGCCCCAGATCGTCGCGGACATCAGCACCGCGCGGCGCAGCGGCCAGTGGCGCCTCTTATAGACGATCAGCAGCACGCACAGCGGACTGAGCGGGATGAAGAAGAACAGGGTCTAAGTTTTGTCAGGCCGCGTTGCGGGTTGGCTGGCGGCAGCGCGACGATACTCCTCGATTCGCTTGCGGATCTGCGGAGCCAGATCGGGCCGTTCCTGCTCCTGGCAGGCCTTGAGCGCGCGCTGGGCCTCGATGAGCGCCTGGGCGTTGTCGCCGCCGGCGGCGAAGGCCTGGGCCAATCCGTCGAGGCAGTGGGCCGGCGGTTCCGGCGTTCGACAGGCCTGTTGCAGATGGTCGAGGGCCTCACGCGCCTGGCCGCGAGCCAGCAGCGCCATGCCGATATTGTACCGGGCCTGGGCGAACTGCGGCGCCAGCACCGCCGCCCGGCGAAAGTGCAGCAGGGCTTCATCGCCGCCGCCACATGCCTGGAGGGCCGAGCCCAGGGCGTTTTCCAAGGCAGGGTCATCCTTTCTCGCCGTCAGCGCCCTGCGATAGAGGGCGGCGGCCTCGGCGAGCATCTCGGGCTTGGCATCGATCATCAGCGCGTCGGCGAGATTGATGGTCGCCTCGATGTAGTCGGCTTTGCGCCGCAGCGCCTCGCGAAAACAGCCGACGGCCTGGTGGGGCTGGCCCGTGACCAGAAGGGCGTATCCGAGGTTATTGTGGGCTTCGGCCAACGTGTTGTCGAGCATCAGCGCCTGTCGGTACTGGGCAATGGCCTCATCGGGTTCGCTGTTGGCCAGCAGCAGGTTCGCCAGGTTGACATGCAACTTGGCGGAATCATCTTCCAGTTCGCTGGCGATTCGGGCGTGGCGAAGGGCGCCTTTGGCATCCCTGGCGGCGATCAGTTCGGCGGAAAGCATGCTGTGGGCGCGGGCGTTCTTTTCGCATTTGCGGACCGTGTCGGACCAGATCGCAACGCCGCTGCGAAAATTGTGATTGCGCGCGACGGTCAGGCCGCCCAAGACCGCTACGACGAGAGCGGCTGCGGCGGCGGGCCACTTCCACGAGGCCCGGCCGATGCCGAGCCGGCGTGCCGCCGGGCCCCAGAGCCGCCATGCGCCCAGCACCGCCAGCGTCACGACGGCGGCCAGGGCCAGGTACATGCGTTTCTCCGCGATGGTTTGGGTCGCCAGCGGGACGACGCTGGAACTGGGGATCAGCACCAGGAAGAAGAACACGCCCAGAAAGCCCGCCGCGCGCCGCCGCGACAGCGCCCAGATGGAAAGCCCCAGCAAGGCCGCCAAGAGGATAGCGCAGGAAACAACAATAGACACGCGGGTGATAATGACCCTGCCGTAATCCAGGACCAGCGGCGACGGCCACAGCGCCAGGGCGAGGTACTTCGAGACGGCTACGCATTGCGTGCAGGCGTACTGCCAGGCGGTGACGCCGTGGCCGAAGCCGACCGCCGGATTGAAAGCGCCGCCGGGCAAAGCGCGTGCGGCCACGACGGCCCATCCCGCCGCCAGGGCGAGGTACAGGCCCCATCGCCGGCGCAGCATGTCCTTGAAGGAGGCATAGACAAACGTGCGGTCGAACAGCACCACGGCGACGGGGGCCGTGAGCATGATCTCCTTAGAGCCCATGCCCAGAGCGCAGGCGGCGGCGGCCAGGATGCCCATCGTCCAGATCGCAGTTTTGCCACGGGCGGTCGCGCTGCGCAGCGCCAGGTACATCGTCAGCAGATAGAACAGCGACGCCAGCGATTCGGTGCGGTTGGTGATGACGGTGACGGCCTCGGTCGCGGCGGGGTGGATGGTCCAGATCAGCGCGACGGCGGCCGCCAGGGGCGCCGCGGCGCCGCCGAAGCGGTCTGACAGCGAGTCGAGTTCGAGCGTTCGCCGCACCAGGCCCAGCAGCGTCAATCCGGCCAGCACGTGGATAAGCAGGTTGACGATGTGATAGCCGTGGACGTCGGTGTCGCCGATGGCGTAATTGACGGCGAAGGTGAAGTTGGTCACGGGGCGGTTCTGCATGGGCGAGTCGTAGGTCGGGTGCAGCCAATCCGGCGGCCAGAGATGGCGAATCGTCGGATTGGTCACGATGCCTTCGATGTCGTCGAAGATGAACGGGGCCGAGAAGGTGTTGTGGTAGGAGGCAACGGCCATCACGACAACGGCCGCGGCGAAGACCATCATCTTAGATCCCGTGGATGCGGCCTGGGGAGACTGGGTGTGCCCGCGCTGTTGCTTCATGGCGTCAAGAATAGCACAGCGCTGCATAGCGACCAAGTGAAACCGGCGTCAGGCAACGGGTGTCCCTGGGGAGGCGTCCTGATGGTTAAAGGTTCGGGGATCGCGTGGGCGAGACGCCCATGCCACGGACGGGGAGCATGGCCAAGACGGCCGTGCCACTCACGGGCGGGACGCCCGTGCTACGGGCGGCCGCTTGGTCGTGCTGGTCCAGACGCCGCCGGCGTAGGCGAGGCGGCCCAGGAAGATTTGCGGAAGGCATAGCAGGACCGTCAGCGGCTTGGCGCGCAGCCACGCGGCGGCGATCAGGGCGGTATAGCCCAGCACGATCAGCGGCAGCGCAGCGGCCAGCTTCAGGCGGCTGCGGGGAAAGAGAAAGCTGTACCTCAGCGAGGGCAGGCGTCCGCGAACGTAGGGGGCGTGCTCGCCCCAGCGGCGCATGTGCCGCAGGTGGCCGGCCGCGGTGGGGCGGTCGTGATGACAGAGGACGGCGGCGGGCACAAACGCCAGCGACAGGCCCTGGCGGCGCAGGTCGTGGCAGAAGAGCACGTCCTCGCCGGAATGCGCCAGGCCGTCGGCCCAGGAGACCTGATGTTGCTGCACGAGGTCTTTTTTGACGCAGAAGTTTAGGCTGGGCAGATACTCCGGCGGCGCGGAGTATCGCGACCGCGGGTGGCAGTTGAACCAACTGCTGAGATGGTCGACCATCTGCCAGCTCATGATGCCATACGGCCCGGCCGGCAGCACGCTGCCGCCGGTGGCGGCGACTTGCGGATGCCCCCGATGATACTGCACGTGCTGCTCGAGCAGATCGGGCGCGGCGTACGCGTCGGCATCGAGATACAGCACCAGTTCGCCGCCGGCCAGCGCCATGCCGGCCTCGCGGGCCGCGCCGCTGCCGCGATGGTCTTGGCGGTGAATCGCAACGCCGCCGTAGCGCCGGGCGACCTGGCACGAGTCGTCGTCCGAGCCGTCGTCGACCAGGATAATCTCATACCGATCACGCCCGAGCGTCTGATTCTCAAGGCTCTCCAGCAGGGCCGGCAAGGTCGCGGCGGAGTTGAAGCAGGGGATCACCACCGAGATGCTCACGCGCGGCGCATCAGTCATGGCGGCGCTCCTCGGCCACGCCGTGCGGGCGGCACTGATGCATCAGCGGCCCAAAGCTCCGCAATCGCATCAGAATGTTGTCGAGCATGGCGCAGTTGTGCGTGCAGAAGCACCCGCCGCGGCGGATCATGCTCACCTGGCGGCGGAACGGCTCACCGGCGAGAATCTCCGCCCACGATTGCGTGGCGATGGAGCCGACGCCGGGAAGCATCTCGCAACTGCTGACGCTGCCGTCGCCGAGGACGGCCAGGTGCGCCCGCCCGGCCAGGCAGGGGATCACCTGCCGCTGCTGCTGGAGCGTCTCGACGCTCAGTTTCCAGAGATAGCGATGATAGTTGCGCAGGACGCGGGCGGTCAGCCATCCCTGGCCATAGTCGTACGTGTCCAGGATTTCAAAGATGCCGCCGGCCAACTCGCTCACCTGCTCCAGGTCCGGCAGGGCGAAGATGGGATCGTTGGCGTGGCCGCGATGGAAGCAGACGGAGTGGAAGTCCGGGTTGCGGCGGCGCACTTCGTGCATCAGCGGGATGATTTCCCCGGCGTTGCGGCGCATCAGCACCGTGTTGATGCGGAGGCTGACGTTCAGCCCGCGCAGGGCGTCGAACGTCTTCCATGCCTGCTGCCAGGCGCCGCTGCGGCCTCGGATTTCATCGTGCGTCGCCTCCAGGCCGTCGATGCTGACGGATATCGTCAACTGGGCCCTGGTGCGGCGGCGGATCTCCCGCACCGACTCGACGATGGCGTCGGTGGCCAGGCCGTTGGTGGGAATGTGCAGCACGCGGCAGCGGAAGGGCTCGACGATCTCGGGCAGGTCGTCTCTGAGGAACGGTTCGCCGCCGCCGATGTCGAGCCAGAAGAACCGCCCGACCTCCTCTGCCAGGCGGCGGTAGCGCTCCAGCGGCAGATCGGCCCGCGGGGCGAAGTCCACAAAGCAATGCGCGCAGCGCAGGTTGCACCGCCCGGTGACATGAAGAACCAGATGCTCCATGCGGTGGAGCAGGCGGTAACGGGCCCAGTGGCCGAGATACGCCAGTGCGGACATTGAATCGATCCTATCATGTTCGGCTGAGCCATATCAGGTTTTTCCACAGAGAGGTCTTGCGCAGCGACGGAGTTGCTTGACCGATGGTTGCGGGGGCGGTTAGAATACCATTGCGGAGGCGGGCGATGCGAGGTCGCGGCTAGCAGCCTCATTTCCCGCTGACGCGGTGTAACATTCCCCGGCGGCAGGCCTGCCCAGGAGCATCGTAGCGAACACGGCATCACAACGACCCACCAGCCAGCAGCGAAAACCTCTATGGCACGACGACATCGAAAACGGCTCGGCGAGATACTGACCGAATGGGGCGTCGTCACCGGCGCGGGGATCTACGACGCTCTCGAGCACGCCAAAAACGAAGGCCTGCGCACAGGCGAGGCCCTGATCGCGATGGGGCTGGCCGACGAGGAAGACGTCACCAAGGCCTTGGCCAGCCAGTACGACATGGAGTACATCGACCTGGACAAGAACGTCGTCGTGCCCACCGAGATGCACCTGATCCCCGAAGAGCTCATCCGCAAGCACCAGGTGCTGCCGCTGGCGATGGAAGACGGAAAACTCAAGGTCATCATCACCGACCCGCTCGACCTGGAAACGCTCGATATGCTGCGTTTCCGACTCAACTGCGACCTCGACCCCTGCCTGGCCAGCAAGACCCGCACGCGAAACTTTATCGACCAGTACGTCCGCACCGACCTGTCCATCGACAAGGCCGTCGCCGACCTGGGGCTCACCGAAGAGCAGTCGGCCGTGGCCAACCAGACCGACGAGGTCTACGACCAGAACTCCGCCCCGATCATCCGCCTGGTGACGATGATCATCACCGAGGCGGTCAAGAACCGCTCCAGCGACATTCACATCGAGCCCATGGCCAACCGCGTCCGCGTGCGCTACCGCCTCGACGGCGTCTGCATCGAACGCGACAACATTCCCAAGCGCATGCAGGGCTCGGTGATCAACCGCTTCAAGATCATGGCCGGGATCGACCTGGCCGAACGCCGCCTGCCCCAGGACGGACGCATCAAGATGCTCGTGAGCGGCTCGAACATCGACTTTCGCGTCTCGGTGCTTCCGGCATACCACGGCGAGAGCGTGGTGCTGCGTATTCTGCGCCCCGAAAGCGTCCGCATGGGCGTTCCGGCGCTGGGCTTTGAAGAAGACGACAACAACCGTTTCCGCCGGATCATCAAGCGGCCCAACGGCGTGTTCCTGGTCACAGGGCCTACCGGTAGCGGCAAAACCACTACTCTTTATGCGGCAGTCAACGAATTGAACCGCCCCGACCGCAAGATCATCACCGCAGAGGATCCGGTCGAGTACAACTTCAGCGGCGTCAACCAGGTCCAGGTTAATGATCAGATCGGGTTGACTTTCGCGCGTATTTTGCGAGCCATGTTGCGTCAGGCACCGAACATTATTCTCGTCGGCGAAATCCGCGATTTGGAGGTTGCCAACGTCGCAATTCAGGCCGCACTTACTGGACACTTGGTATTCAGCACACTTCACACCAACGACGCACCCTCGGCAATCACCCGTTTGACCGAGATGGGAGTCAAACCTTTTCTGGTCGCCAGCAGTATTCAGGCGATCATGGCCCAGCGTCTGGTGCGCGTGATCTGCAAGGAATGCAAAGAGGAATATCCAAATCCTGATCCTCGGATCATGCGGCTGCTGGGGTTCTCCAACGAAGAGATGAAGAACAAAACCTTTTACAGGGGAAGGGGTTGCAACGCGTGTGGCGGTACGGGATATCGTGGTCGCCAGGGCATTTTTGAGCTGATGGAGATGAATAACGCCTTGCGCGAACTGGCGTTCAACAGCGCCCCGCTGAAGGATTTGCGCACTGCCGCGCGTGCTACCGGAATGCGCAGTCTCCTGGAGGACGGCAAGCTGAAGATCTCCAGCGGAATCACCACGCCCGAAGAACTTGTGCGAATTGCACAAATTGAAGAACTCGTCCCGGAATAGCTCCCGGCGAGGTTATTGGCTTAAGTTCATGCCTTGAAAAGGATTATTACGCTAAGAGGAGGGCAGAGGCGGTAATAAGCCTTTGCTTTAGCTTCTCCAAAGGCGAATAATCGAAGCAGGGAGGGGTGAGCACGCCCATGGCAACCGTAAGCATAGACAGACTGTTGGAGACTTGCATCAAGCGAGGCGCCAGCGACTTGCACCTCCACGTCGGCAGGCCGCCGACGTTGCGCCTCCACGGCAGGCTGCGGGCGCTGGAGACCAAGGTGCTCGAGCCCGACGACACGGTCAAGCTCATGTCGCAGATCACCCCCGAGCGGGCCCAGCAGGAGCTTCAGGAAAAGGGCGGCACGGACTTCGGTTTCGATTTCGGCGAAGCGGGGCGTTTCCGCGTGTCGGTCTTCCACCAGAGGGGCAACGTCTCGATGTCGCTGCGTCTGATCCCGTCCAAGCTGTTCAGCTTTGAAGAGATCGGGCTGCCTTCCATCGTCAAGGTGCTCTGTCGGCGGCCGCGCGGGCTGTTCCTGGTCACGGGTCCCACCGGCTCGGGCAAGACCACGACGCTGGCGACGATGGTCAACTACATTAACGAGCATTTCGACAAGCACATCATCACCATCGAAGACCCGATCGAGTATTACCACCCGCACAAGAAGTCGATGGTCAACCAGCGCGAGGTCGGCCAGGACGTCCCGACGTTTTCCGAGGCCCTTCGCCGCGTGCTGCGCATGGACCCGGACGTGATCCTGGTGGGCGAATTGCGCGACCTGGAGACGATCGAGTCGGCGCTGCGGGCGGCCGAGACCGGCCACCTGGTCTTCGGCACGCTGCACACCACCAGCGCCCAGGGCACGGTGACGCGCATCGTGGACCAGTTCCCCGTCGACCAGCAGGAGCAGATCCGCATCCAGCTCAGCGACGTGCTCATCGGCGTGCTGTGCCAGACGCTCATTCCGCGCAGCGACGTTCGGGGGCGCATTGCGGCCTTCGAGTTCATGGTCGTCAGCAAGGCCATCGCCAACCTGATGCGCGAGAACAAGACCTACCGCATTCCTTCGTCGATCCAGACCGGCGGCAAGCTGGGGATGCGGTTGATGGACGACCACATTTACGAACTGGTCTCGCAGAGCAAGATCACGCAGGAAGACGCGATGGATTTTTGCCAGAGCCCGGCGGACATGCAGGAGAAGCTCGACGCCTTGCGAGCGGGGCGGCCCCTGCCGCCGCCGCAGCAACAGCCCCCCGAGGCGCCCGGCGCCGCCAGCGGAGCGTAAGTCATGGCCAAGCAGCCCGAACAACCCAAGTACGACGTCAGCCAGCTCCGCTCGCGCCCGATCGGGCGCGTGCTGGTCAAGATGGGCAAGGTCACCCGAGACCAGGTCCACGAGGCGCTGGATGTCCAGAAGCAAAAGGGCGGACCGCTGGGTCAGATCCTGGTGGACCTGGCGTACATCACGGCCGGCGACCTGACGCTGGCGCTGGCGTTCCAGGCGGGCATGGAGTACGTCGACCTCAAGGACATCACCATCCCCGAGGAAGTGATCCGCCAGATCCCCGCCCAGATGGCCAACGCGTATAAGGTGGTGCCGCTGGAGCACGATCCGGCCTCGCGCAAGCTCGTGGTGGCGATGGCCACCAGCGACAACTTCCGCGCCCAGGACGACCTTCGCACGCTGATGGGCTTCGACGTGGTGGCCAAGATCGCCGACATCGAGGGGCTCAACGCCGCCTTGATGAAGTATTACGAAGTGGCCCCGGAGTCTATCGGCGACCTGATCAACGAGATCGCCGGCGACGACCAGCTTGCCGTGCTGGAAGACCGCGGCGAAAGCATCGACCTGACGACGCTGAAAGAGATGGCCGAGTCCAGCCCGGTCAAGAACCTCGTCAACATGGTGCTGTTCGAGGCCATCCGCAACCGCGCCTCGGACATCCACTTCGAGCCCTTCGAAGACGAGTTCAAGATGCGCTACCGCATCGACGGGGTGCTGTACGAAATGCTGCCCCCGCCCAAGAGCATCGCCATGGCCATCGCCTCGCGCATCAAGGTCATGTCGAACCTCGACATCGCCGAGCGGCGCGTCCCCCAGGACGGGCGCATCGAGCTGGTCGTCCAGGGCGCGCCGGTGGACCTGCGTGTGGCCGTGTTGCCCACCAGCGGCGGCGAGAGCGTCGTCATGCGCGTGCTGGACCGCAGCCAGGTTTCGCTGGACCTGGAGCGCGTGGGCATGCGCGACGACGACCTGCGCATCTTCCGCCAGTTGATCGCCCGCCCCAACGGCATCGTGATCGTGACCGGGCCCACCGGCTCGGGCAAGACCACCACGCTGTACTCGGCCTTGAGCGAGCTCAACGAGCCGGGCGTGAAGATTCTCACCAGCGAAGACCCGGTGGAATACGACATTGACGGGCTGGTGCAGGTGCAGATCAATCCCGACATCGGCCTGACGTTTGCCCGCTGCCTGCGCAGCTTCCTGCGTCAGGACCCGGACATCATCCTCATCGGCGAGGTGCGCGACCTGGAGACCTCGGAGATCGCCGTGCAGTCGTCGCTGACGGGGCACCTGGTCTTCACCACGCTGCACACCAACGACGCGCCCTCGTCGATCGCGCGTCTGCTGGACCTGGGGCTCGAGCCCTTCCTGGTCACCGCGACGCTCGAGGGCATCGTGGCCCAGCGCCTCGTGCGGCGAATCTGCCCGCGATGCAAGGAAGAGTTCGTCCCCACCGAAGAGATGCTCATGGAACTGGGGCTCAAGCCCGAGAGCGTCGCCGGGCGAACGCTCTATCGCGGCGTCGGCTGCGACAGTTGCCGCAACACCGGTTACACCGGCCGCGTGGCGATCTTCGAGATCATGCTCCTGGACGACTCCATCCGCGATCTGATCCTGGCGCGCTCGAGCACCAACGTGCTTCGCGAGGCCGCCCGCAAGCGGGGCATGCGCACCCTGCGCGAGAGCGGACTGCTGGCGATTTATGACGGATTGACGACGATTGAAGAGGTGGTCGCGCAGACCATCAGCGAGGACCGGGACGTCGAATAACATCCCAGGTGGCACAGCCTTTCCAGGCTGTGAAGCCACAGGCCCGAAAGCCCGTGCCACCACAGAGACGAGGATACGACCATGGCGACCTTCGTGTACGAGGCGATGAACAACGTCGGGCAGCCGGAGAAAGGCGAAATCGAGGCCCCCACCAGCGCCGAAGCGATCGGCAAGATCCGCGCCAAGGGCTTCTTCCCCACCACCATCAAGGAAAAGGCCGGCGCCGCCAAGAAGAAGGGCGCCACTGCCGGCGGCAAGGGCGAAACGAAGGGGCGCGGGCTCAACATCACCATCGGAGGCGGCGGCAATCGCGTCGGACGCGTATCGAGCAAGCTGCTGACGCAGATGACCCGCCAGCTCTCGACGCTGATCGAGGCCGGTCTGCCCATCCTGCGGTCGCTGCGCATCCTGGAAGAGCAGCAGAAGCCCGGCTCGCTGCGCGTGGCGCTGCGGATGGTCGGCGACGACGTCGAAAGCGGCACGACCCTCTCCGAAGCCATGGCCCGACACCCCAAGGCCTTCACCGCCCTCTACACCAACATGATCCGCGCCGGCGAACTGGGCGGCGTGCTGGAAGTCGTCCTCAAACGATTGGCCGACTTCATGGAAAAGTCCGAGGCCTTGAAGAAGAAGGTCGTCAGCGCGATGATCTATCCGGCGGCCGTCATCACCTTCTCGGTCCTGATCGTCACGATGATCATGATCGTGGTGGTGCCCAAGTTCCAGGACATCTTTACCAAGATGGGCAAGAATCTGCCGCTGATCACGGAGATCCTGATCACCGCCAGCAAGTTCGTCGTCAACGGCGGATGGGCGATCATCCTGCTCTCGCCGCTGGCGATCTGGGGCGCGTTGAAGCTGATCCGCTCGTCGGCCGGCGGAGCCTTGGCGCTGGACAGCGTCAAGCTGCGCATTCCGATCATGGGCACGATCGTCTCCAAGACCAGCGTGGCACGGTTCGCCCGCACGCTGGGGACGCTGCTGTCGGCCGGCGTTCCGATCCTCGAGGCCCTCAACATCACCCGCAGCACCTGCGGCAACATGGTCTTCGCCAACGCCTTGGGCAAGGTGCATGACGGCATCCGCGAGGGCGAGAGCTTCGCCGAGCCGCTGCGCCACACCAAGGTCGTCGAGCCCATGGTCGTCAACATGATCGACGTGGGCGAGGAGACCGGCGAACTGGACAACATGCTCGAGCGCGTGGCCGACAACTACGACGAAGACGTCGACAACATCGTCAGCGGCATGGTCTCGCTG
>JAJFVE010000153.1 GCA_021371965.1 Planctomycetaceae bacterium | reverse complement strand
AGCCCATCGTGCCTGCATACGACGCGGGCGAGCGCGCGTTGAAAGGCCCGGCGTTCGAGTCGCCCGCCGGCGCGGCGGCGGCCGCGGACGACTGGCCTACCTATCGCCACGACAACGCCCGCAGCGGCGCCGCCTCGACGGCTGTGCCCGCCGACGCGAGACAGCAGTGGAAGCGGACCCTCGGAGGGCGTCTCAGCGCGCCGACTGTGGCGGCGGGCAAAGTGTTCGTGGCCGCCATCGACGCCCACGCCGTGCATGCCCTTGATGCCGCTGACGGCAAGAGCCTTTGGACCTTCACAGCCGGCGCCCGCGTAGATTCGCCGCCGACGTATCACGAGGGAAGAGTATTCTTCGGCTGCGCCGACGGGTGGGTCTACTGCCTGACAGCCGCCGATGGCAAGCTCATCTGGCGGTTCAAGGCCGCCCCGCAGGATCGGCTGATCGCCGCGTACGACCAGATCGAGTCGGCCTGGCCGGTGCATGGGTCGGTGCTCGTGCAGGACGGGATGGTGCACTTTGCGGCCGGGCGGTCGTCGTACCTCGACGGTGGGATCTACTACTACCGCCTCGATGAGCGCAGCGGGCGGCAGGTGTCGATGACCCGCATCGACAGCCGCGACCCCAAGACCGGATATCAGGACCCGCGGGCGGTGGCGCACGTGGGCTTTGACATGAAGGGGGCGCTGCCGGACGTGCTCTCGGCCAAGGACGGCCTGGTGTACATGCGGCACACGGGCTTTGACGCCCGCGGCGGGGTCGCTGCCAAGACCGCCCCGCACCTGTTCAAGCCGGCGGGCTTCCTCGACGGCTCGTGGTTCCACCGCACGTACATGATCATCGGCACGCGGATGTCGTCGGGCTTTGTGCAGTGGGCCGAGGCCGCCAACTACGGCCACGCCGGCGAGATACTGACCGTCACCGACAGGGCGATCTACGGTTTTGCCCGCAACGCCTACAGCGCCAACGGCGCCCACGTCGGGCAGGGCACGACGCGGTACCGACTTTTCGCAGCCGCCGTGAAGCTCAAGGACAAGCACGTCGTCGAGAATATTCGCGAGCCGAAGGTCGGCGACGGTCCGCAAGAGATACTGTGGTCGAAGGAAGTCCCGCTGATCGCTCGGGCGATGGCGGCGGCTGGCGAGGTGATCTGGATCGCCGGTCCGGTTGGCGATGCAGGCCTGTCTGACGGCGAAGAGACCGAGGCCGCCCTGGAAGGCCGCGGGGCCGGCGTGCTGTGGGCGGTCTCGGCAAGAGACGGCGCCAAACTCGCCCAGAGCACTCTGAGTACGGCCCCGCAATATGACGCGATGGCCGCCGCCGCGGGCAAACTGGTGCTGTGCCTGATGGACGGAGCCGTCGTCTGCTACGGCCGCTGACGCCACGGGCGCAAAAAAAGGACCGGCTTGTCTGAGAGACAAACCGGCCCGGTTGTCCGGTAGGCGGGGGGGGACCTCCGGACCAATGCACAGTAACAATTGCAGACCTTCCGAGTCAAACAAATTTTTCAAAAAACTCGCAGCTTCGTTCATGCCGCCTCCGGTTCGTGAGAGTATTATTCCGATGTTGTTTGCCCCTGATCTGCCGGAAGATTTCCCAAGCCACGTCAGGCTAATCCGTAAACCGGGAACCCTTCAGGGCATCTGACCGTTTCGACTGGAAGGCCGGGCAGTTCAGCGCGGCTGATGGTTATTGGGAGCCGGACCTGATGACTCGCAATTGGATCGCAAGAGCGTTCATGGGCACGATGATGGGTTTAGCGTGCGGCTGCACGGGCATAGCCCTCGAGCACGAGGCACGAGCCCGTCGCGACATCGCAGCCGTTCAGGGGGCATACCGCCCGGCCTCGTCCCGCCCGTCCCTGCCGAAGTTGACGCCGGCTTCGCCCCTGGCCGACCTGGTCCGCTATGCGGTGGTGAATAATCCATCAGTCGAGTCGGCCTTTTACCAGTGGAAAGCGGCTGTGGAGGAGATCACGCTGGTCCGGTCACTGCCGGACCCGATGCTGAATATCAATGCCGAGATCACGCGCAGCCTCGAAGGCCTCACCCCGGCGATCATGAGCGACCCGATGGCCAACTGGCCTGGGCCGGGCAAGCTGCCGCTACGGGCACAGCAAGCGTACCATGAGGCGCAGCGGAAACGCGCCGAGTTCGAGAACGAACTGCTGAGCGTCACGCTCAACGTCAAACGGTCTTACTACCAGTTGTGGATCCTGCAGGAGCAGATTCGCTGGACCAGCCAGACCGTCGCCTCGGCCAGCCAGAGCGAACAGGCCGCCCTGCAGCGGCTGTCGGTGGGCAAGACGCTTCAGCAGGACGTGCTGCGGGCGCAGATGGAGCGAGACCGCCTTCGCAACGACCTGGCGAATCTGCAGGATTCCCGCGAATCGATCCTCGGCCGCCTCCGCGCGGCGCTGGGCGTGGGGCGGCGCGAGCCGCTGCCGGATTTTGAACTGCGACTGGAACCCGCAGCCGCCGATTTCACGCAGGAATCGCTGCTGGAAACGGCGATGGCTCGCAACCCGCGCCTCAAGGAGATGCGCAGCGAGGTGGATCGCGCGTTGGCGATGTATGCACTGGCTCAGAAGACGGCCGTTCCGGACTATTCCTTCGGCGTCGGCGTCAACGTGCTCCAGACGCCGCTGCCGGTGATGCCGAGCTTCGGGATCACCCTGCCGATCTGGCGAGACAAGATTGCCGCCGAGATCGCCAAAGGCCAGGCGGGCGTCGATGCCGCCAAAGCCCGGCTCTCGGCAGAGGAACTCGACCTGGCTGTGCGATTCGCCGAGGCGGCGTTCACCTGGCGCCAAGCCGACCGCAACGTGCGGCTGTACGGGCTGCAACTGCTGCCCAAGGCCCGGGCAACGCTGGATTCGGCGCGGGCGGGGTACACCGCCGGCAACAGCGGATTCCTGGAACTGCTCGAGGCCCAGCGCTCGCTGCTGGATGTCAGCATGAACCACAGCCTGGCCCTGGGCCAGCGCGAGATCGCCCTGTCAGAACTCTCCCTGGTGGTCGCCGGACGCCTGCCCGCCGCCGCGCAGGCCTTGGCGGGGTCAGAGACGCCCACGCCCAAGAAGTGACTTCCAGGGAACGAACTTGAGCCGCTGCTCGTTGGGTTAGGTGGAAACGAAGCCGGCAGGCGCCGGCCGAACAAGAAAGGACCTTGGCATGAGACTCGTTCTTATGAGCGCGGCGATCATACCGGTTTTCGCTTTGGCGATGTTTGCAGGAGGCTGCAACCAGGATATGGCCAACTGTCCCTTCCACGCGATGGCTCGGCCGTTCCAGGGGCCCTCGGCCATGAGCCTCGACAGCACAGTCACCTTTGTCAACGAGCGATGCCCGATCATGGGCAGCACGATCGACCCAGACAAAGTGCCGGCCTCGCTGGTGCGCGACTACAAGGGCAAGAAGGTCGCCTTCTGCTGCGGCGGCTGCCCCGGCCAGTGGGACAAGCTAAGTGATGTTCAGAAGGACGAAAAACTTCGCGCCGCTACCAAGAGCTAGCGCAGCTTTCGGGAGAGAGTAATGCATGAGCACGTTCCAGCAGAGCAGCCGGACGAAACAGCGGATTCTCCCCCGCCGCCGCATGGGCCGCGATTGAGAGTGATCCTGGCCCTGGTGATCGCCAGCGCGGCGGCGCTTCTGGTGGGGATCAAGCTCGGCGGGCAACTGCACCCAAACCAGCCAGAGACGCCCCAGACTCAGCAGGCCGCAAAGGGCAAGCAGTATTACACGTGCGGAATGCACCCGTGGGTGGTTCTGCCCAATCCCGGCGATTGCCCGATCTGCCACATGAAGCTCATCCCGCTGGACCCCGCTAAATTCTCCGGCGAGGTGACCATCAGCCCCGAGATGACTCAGAACATCGGCGTGCGCATCGCGCCTGTTACCACCGGGCCACTCACCAGCGTGATCCGGACCATCGGCAGCGTCGACTACGACGAGACGCGGCTGCGCGACGTGAGCCTCAAGATCGGCGGATTTGTTCAGAAGCTCCACGTGGACACTACCGGCGAACCGGTCCAGAAGGGCCAACCGCTGCTGGAGATCTATTCGCCAGAACTGTACGCCGCCCAGGAAGAGTACCTGACGGCCTACAGAGACAGTCGCACCCTCGGCAAGGCAGACGCCTCCGCCTGGAGCAGGGACCTTCTGGCGGCTGCACGAAAGCGCCTGGAGAACTTCGACATATCGCCCCAGCAGATCGCGGAGCTGGAAAAGAGCGGCAAGGCAAGCAAGACGATGGTGCTTTCGAGCCCGTACCAGGGACTAGTCGTCAGCAAGAACGTCGTCGCCGGTCAAAAGGTCGAGCCGGACATGGTGCTCTATCGCATCGCCGACCTGTCGCGCGTCTGGGTGATGGTCACCGTCTACGAATACCAGATCCCCTTCATTCAGAGCGGGCAGAAGGCCGTGATGACCCTGCCGTATATCCCCGGCCAGACGTTCCAGGGCAAGGTCGCCTACATCTACCCGACAGTCAATCAGGAGACGCGGCAAGTCAAGGTGCGAATGGAGTTCGAAAACCCCGCCCTGCTCCTCAAGCCCGGAATGTTCGTCAACGTTGAGCTTCGCAACACCCTTGCCCGCGACCGCATCCTCGTCCCGCGCGAAGCCGTCATCGACACCGGCAGCCGCCAGGTCGCCTTCGTCAGCCTCGGCGAAGGCCGCTTCGAGCCGCGGGTCGTCAAGGTCGGCGCCGAGGGCGAGAACGGCACCTTGGAAATTCTCGACGGGCTCAAGAGCGGCGAGATGGTCGTCACCAGCGGAAACTTCCTGCTCGACAGCGAGGCGCGCCTGCGCGAAGCGCTGGTCAAGATGGTTCGCGGCGACCCGGCCGCTGCGCAGAAGACGCAGGCTGCCCCAACCGGCGCCAGCGAACTGACCACGCTGCCTGAAGGCATGGCCAGGGAGATTTCCCTGCTGGCGGAGAACTATTTCGTCATCGGGCAGCGTCTTTCAGAGGACACGATCACCGGCGTGGACGAACCGGCGCGAAGGATTGCAGCAAGCGTGGACCGGATGATCGCGATAGCCATTCCCGGCCATGAGCATTTCTGGCACCAGCACATGGAAGCCGCCGAGATTCGCGGCAAGGCCCTGGAGCTGATCGAGGCCAAGGATCTGGCGAAGGCACGTGAGATTTTCGCCGACCTGAGCATGGCGATGTCTAAGCTGCTCAAGGCCACCGGCGTTCCGCCAACGTTCGGCAAGGAAGTGCAGGAACTGCACTGCCCGATGTACCGCCAGGGGCAGGGCGGAACCTGGTGGCTCCAGGCCGCCGGCAAAACCCGCAACCCGTATTACGGCCAGAGCATGCTCGAGTGCAAAGACCAGCAGCTCGCGCTGCCTGTCACCGGAGCGCCGCCGAGCAAGCCGCGGCAGGTGGCGCCATGATTGCCAGGCTCATTGATTGGTGCATTCACAATCGGGCAATGGTGCTGCTGTTGACACTGTTTCTGATCGCCGCCGGCGTGTGGGCGGTGTTCTCGATCAAGCTCGATGCCATTCCCGATCTCTCAGACGTGCAGGTGATCGTTTCAGTCGATTACGCCGGCCAATCCCCGCGGATCATCGAGGACCAGGTCACCAACCCGCTGACGCGGGCGATGCTGGCGGTCCCCAAGGCCAAAGTCGTTCGCGGTTACAGCATGTTCGGCGCGTGCTTCGTCTACGTCATTTTCGAGGACGGCACCGACATCTACTGGGCGCGCAGCCGCGTGCAGGAGTCCATGAACTCGGTTTCGTTGCCGGCGGGCGTGCAGCCGCGGCTGGGGCCCGACGCCACCGGCGTGGGTTGGATCTACGAATACGTCCTGACGACGGGCCAGTACTGCCCCGACCACCCCGGCGGGCTCTGGCATGATCCCGTCAGCGACAAGTGGTTCGCCCGGGCCGGCCAGGCGCCGGCGGACAGTGAAACTCAAAAGCGCCTGATTCATCACCGCGTCTTCCAGCCCACGACGTTTGCCTACTTCGATCAGCAGGAGCTTCGCCGTTACGACCGGCCGCAGGACGCCCCCGCCGCCGCGCGCGGGCGCTTGCAGAAGATCGAAATTGCCCGCGGCTACGACCGCTGCCCGCTCGATGGCAAGGCCCTCCTGCCAAGCGGGCAGGACCTTTCGCACCTGCGGTCGCTGCAGGACTGGTATCTGCGCTATGAACTCAAACCGATCGAGGGCGTCAGCGAAGTGGCATCCATCGGCGGATTCGAAAAGCAGTACCAGATCGTAGTCGACCCGATGAAGCTGCTGGCCCACAACATCGCCCTCAATGACGTGCGGATGATCATCGAGAAGGCCAACTCCAATGTCGGCGGGCGCGTGGTCGAGTTCAGCGAACGTGAGTACGCCGTACAGGGCCTGGGGTACCTCGGCACGTTAAGCGACCAGCAATTGGATGCGGCCGCCTCCCAAGGCAAGTCGCCCGGCCAGGCACGGACGGAGAAAGTGCTGGCCGACCTGCGCGCCACGTCCATCGCCGCTTCGCCCGAAGGAGCGCCCGTCCGCCTGGGCGACGTGGCGGACATCCGCCTGGGCCCCCAGATGCGCCGCGGGGCGCTGGACTGGAACGGCATGGGCGAGGCCGTCGGCGGAATCATCATCATGCGATACGGCGAAAACGCCCGCACAACGATTCGCAGCGTGCGACAGAAGCTCAGCGACCTGGAACAGGGTTTGCCCCCCGGCGTGGCTGTCGAAACAGGCTACGACCGCAGCGACCTGATCGACCGCGCCGTGGGCACGCTGAGCAACACGCTGCTGGAAGAAATCACCGTCGTGGCACTGGTGTGCATCATCTTCCTGTTGCACGCCCGCAGTGAGTTGGTGGCCGTCTTCGTGGTACCCACGGCCGTCCTGACGAGCATTCTGGCAATGCACCTGCTGGGCATCAATGCCAACGTGATGAGCCTGGGCGGCATCGCCATCGCCATCGGCGTGATGGTCGATAGCTCCATCGTCATGGTAGAGAACTCGCACAAGCACCTCGACCGCGAGGAGGACCGTCTGCACGAATTGAAGGCCGCCGGCCTGCCGGCCCAGCCGCGCCCGCGCACTGAGGTCATTGCCGAGGCAGCCAAGGAAGTCGGACCCAGCCTGTTCTTCGCCCTGATAATGCTGACGGCGAGTTTCCTGCCGGTATTCGTGCTGGGCGAACAGTCTGGACGGCTGTTCAAGCCGCTGGCCTTCACCAAGACCTTTGCGATGTTCGCGTCGAGCTTCCTGGCCATCACGATCATCCCCGTGCTGATGAGCCTGTTCATCACGGCGCGCGTGCTGCCAAAGCGGTGGGGATGGGTCAAGAATCTGTCGCTGACGCTGGCGGCCATGATCGTCCCGGCTGTGCTGATCCTGCTGATTCCCTGGCCGCGGTATGGCGAGTATCGCCACTGGTTTGCCCTGGGGTGGTTCATCCTGATGGGCATGCTCCTGGTGCCCCAGAAGATCATCCACGAGAACGTCAACCCGATCTCGAAGATTCAGCAGTGGCTGTATCACCCGATATTCGTCCTGGTAATGCGCTTCCGTTGGGTGGTGCTGACCGGTGCTGTGCTGGCGATCGTCAGCATCGTCATTCCTTACGGCAGGCTGGGCAGCGAGTTCATGCCGCCGCTGGAGGAAGGCGATCTGCTGTACATGCCGACGACCGATCCGGGCATCAGCATGACCAAGGCCCGCGAGCTGCTCCAGCAGACCGACAAACTCATCAAGCAAATGCCCGAAGTGCAGAGCGTGATGGGCAAAATCGGCCGCGCCGAGACGGCTACCGATCCGGCCCCGGTGAGCATGTTCGAGACCACCATCATGCTCCATCGCGACAAGAGCCGCTGGCGGCGGGTGCAGAACCGCCCGATCACCGTCGACGAGCTGGTGTACGGTTACGACCTGCCCGACTTCGACGGCCCGCACAAAAGCCGGCACATGCCTGGTTTGAACGAGATTGTGCAGGTGCCGGGTCTGACCAATTCCTGGACCATGCCGATCCGCACCCGCATCGACATGCTCTCGACGGGCATCAAGACGCCGGTGGGCATCAAGATCATGGGGCCGGACCTGGCGACGCTTTCGGCGCTGGCCGAGCGGGCGGCACAGGTGCTCAAGACCGATGCTCTCACCGGCCCGCACACCACCAGCGCCTTTGCCGAAAAGACTCTGGGCGGGTCGTACCTGGACATCTTCATCGACCGCGACAAGATCGCCCGCTACAACATCGCCGTCAAGGATGTGCAGGACGTCATCGGCACGGCTTTGGGCGGCATGGACATCACGCAGACCGTCGAGGGGCTGGAACGCTACTCTGTTAACATGCGGTATCCCCAGGACCTGCGAGACAGCATGCAGTCGATCAAGAGCACGCTGGTGGGCGCGGGCAGAACGCAGATCCCCCTCGACCAGCTCGCCACGTTCCAGATCCGCCCCGGCCCGGACATGATCCGCAGCGAGAATGCCCGCCCGTCAAGCTGGGTGTACGTCGATATCGCCGACATCGACGTGGGCACCTACGTCCGCAATGCCCAGAAGGCCATGGCGGAAAACATCAACCTCCCGGCCGGGTACAGCGTCGTCTGGTCGGGGCAATATCAATATATACAAGAGGCCAATTCGCGGCTGATGATCGCCATCCCGATGACCTTTGTGCTGATCGTCCTGCTGCTGTACATGGCCAGCCACAGTTGGCTGCGGGTGTGCATCGTGCTGCTGGCGGTGCCGTTCAGCCTGGTCGGGGCGTTCTGGCTGGTGTACCTGCTGCACTATGACATGTCGCTGGCAGTCTGGGTGGGGATCATTGCCCTGGCCGGGCTCGATGCCGAGACCGGCATGGTCATGCTGCTGTATCTGGACAATAGCTTCGATCGCTTCCGTAAGGAAGGGCGCATGCGCAACGCCAGCGACCTCTGGCACGCCGTCCACGATGGCGCCGTCAAACGCATCCGCCCCAAGACGATGACCGTGGCGACGACCTTCATCGGGCTGGTGCCGCTGCTGTGGGCCGCCGGGGCCGGCGCCGATACGATGCGCCGCATGGCGGCCCCGATGATCGGCGGCCTGGCCACCAGCTTTATCATGGAATTGCTGATCTACCCGGTGATCTTCTACACGGCCAAGAAGATCGCGATGCAGCGGGAGTCCCGCCGCGGGCAACCTGCCTGATCAACACCCGTCAATCGATTGACGTGGAATGTCCTGCCCGCATACACTACCGAAACCACAAAGGCAGAGGCGTTCGATATGCAATCTCACCTGAAATTCCGCGTTGCAGCTATTTGCGGCGGTGTCGCGATACTGACCGCTTTGGCTGTTGGCTTCTGTGCCGATGGCGCAGCGGCAGTGCCCGCCGTCGAGGTCGCCGGGCCTAGTGGTGAGTATGATTTTGGATACATGGAGCCATCGAGTAAGCGGAAGGTCGTGTTCATCATCAAGAACACGCTGGACCGCCCGCTGACGATCAAGGACATCAAACGCGAGTGCGACTGCACTGCCATCTCGCTCAAGACGCCCGCGACTGTGGCGCCGGGGCAGACGCTGGCCGTTGATGTGAACTTCACGGCCCCCAAGGACCGCACCAACTACGTCACGCGCGTGATGCTGTTCACCGACGACCCGGCGCGGATCATCCTCCCGCTGACGCTACGGGCGACGGTCGGCTTGCCGCTGACCTTCGTGCCCCGTCGCGTGAACCTGGGCACGCTGAAAGGCGGCCAGAAGGTCCAGCAGACCGTCGCGCTGGCCAACGGCGCTAAATCGGCCGTGGCGATCAAGGACTGCACGGTGAAAGGCCCGCTCTGCAAGGCCGCGACGGCCGCGGCGAAGGTGCCCCCCGGCGGCAAGACAGAGCTGACCTTCACGCTCGAGGTGGCCTCGGCCCCGCGCAATTACGAGATCAGGATCTGCGTCGAAACGGACAGCGCCGATCAGCCTCAGGCGTGCTTGTCCGTCGAGTACACCGTCGGCGGCGGGAGCGGGAAATGATGCGGCGTGCGACAATTGTGTTGTTAGCGTGCGCAGCGATGTTGGCCGTGGCGCGGACCGCCCGCGCCGGCGATGCTCCGCCGCTTCGGGTGGTGTTCTTTCTCTCACCCACGTGCGAGCACTGCATGAAGGTCAAGCGCCACCTGCCCGAGATCCTCCAGCGATACGGATCGCGCGTGGTCGTGGAAGAGCGGGACCTGGCCCAGACGGTCCTGTGGGGCGAGTTGATGATGTACCAGGACCAGTACAAGGTCCGCGTGCCCGCCCCGCCGGCGATCTTCGTCGGCCGCCGCGCCCTGGTGGGCGAGGAGGAAATCCTCAAGTCCATTGACGCGGCCATCGAGCAGGCGCTGGACCGAGGCGAGATGACGTTTCAGCCCGGCGCGGCGACCGCCGCCGCTTCGGCTCCGGCGTCGCAGGGGGCTTCGGTCCCGGCGACGGCGGCCGCTTCGCAGGCCATGCTGGAGCGATTCAAAAGCCTGGGGATCGGGGCGATCGTGGCGGCCGGACTGGTCGACGGCATCAATCCCTGCGCCTTCACGACGATCATCTTCTTCCTGTCGATGCTGGGCTACCTGCACAAATCCAAGCGGGACATTATCCTCGTCGGCGTGGGCTTCACCGGCGCCATCTTCGTGACATACCTGGCCTTGGGGTTGGTGTTGATGCAGGCGCTGATCGAGTTCAAGGCCCGCGTGGTCGGGGCCGGCGGGCCGATGATCCTGGGTCTGATCGTGGCGGCGCTGGTGTTTGCCCTGGCGGGCTGGAGCGTGGTCGACGTGATCCGCTACAAGCGCAGCGGCGACGTGCGGTCGATGAAGCTGGGTTTGCCCAAGGGCATCAAGCAGCGCATCCACAAGATCATCCGCGAAGGGCTGACGTCGCGACGGCTGTTTATCGGCTCGATCGTCGTCGGGTTCCTGGTGGCGGTCCTGGAATCGATCTGCACCGGGCAGACCTACGCGCCGGTCCTGTACGTGATCCAGCAACTGCCCTCGCTGCGCCCGCAGGCCATTCCGTATCTGCTCTTGTACAACATCATGTTTATCCTGCCGCTGGTGGTGATATTATTCCTGGGATACAAAGGTGTGACTTCCGAGCACCTCGGCGATTTCATGCACCGCCACCTGGTGGGGATGAAGCTCGGAATGGCCGCCTTGTTCGCCACGCTGGGCGTGGTGGTGCTGGTGACGGTCTGGATGATGCGGTAGGCAGGATCAACTATGATCATCGAACGATCAACGCGGGGCATGGTGATGACGGTTTTGCTGGCCGTCCTTGCAGGCGGCTGCGAGCCTTCCGCCAACTCCATTGAGCCGGGGACGGTGGCGGCGCCTGAGGTCGTGCCGGTTTCCTCCTCGCCCCTGATGAGCCGCCCGGCCCCGCAGTTCACGCTCAAGGACCAGCGCGGCAACGACATCACCCTGGGCAGCCTTCGCGGGCAGTGGGTGGTGCTGCACTTTTATCCCAAGGAAGACACCCCCGGCTGCACCTGCGACGCCACCGATCAGACCCGGATGCTCGGCAGGCTCGGCACGCTCAAGGCCACAGTCTTGGGCGTCAGCGACTTTTCGGCGACCAACAACAAGTACGTCGTCGAGAAGTACAACCTGGGCTTCGACATCCTCAGCGACATGGACCATAAAGCCGCGGCGGCGTACGGGGCGGCCTCGGGGACCGGACGCGGCGCCGCGATGCATCGCCTGACAGTTATTGTGGACCCGGCCGGGGTGGTGCGCTATTATTCCTCCAAGGTGGTCGCTGGTGAACATGTCGACCGCCTGTCGCGGACGCTGGCGCAGCTTCAAGGATCTTCCGCGGCCGTTCGTTAGCATTCGCTCGGTTGAGCGATCGCAAAGGGCCCATATATGACGACTCCCCCCAAGTGTTCTTCAGGCCGCTGTTCGTGCCGACGGCGTTGGACGTCGTACTTGCCGGGCTTGTCGCTGTTGGCGTGCCTGGTGCAGGCGATCTTCAGCGGCGGATGCGGCGGCGGCAGCCTGACGGCGGTCGACTCTTCCACCTTCGACAGCCAGGTTCTCGGCGCCGACAAGCCGGTGCTGGTGGAGTTTTACAAGGCCGGATGCCCCACCTGCCTGGCACTGGAGCCAGGTCTGGATCAGTTGGCCCAGGAATACCAGGGCCGCGTGATCTTCGCCCAATTCAAGGTCTACGAGTGGTACTTCGGCCAGCCGGCCCCGGAGATCAAGGATCGCTATGACATCTGGTGGACGCCGACAGTGATTCTCTTCGTCAAAGGCCAGGAGCGACATCGCTGGGTCGGCGATTATGTCCTCGACGATTATCGCAACGTGCTCAACGAGGTGGCTGGCGCCGCCGGCCCGAACCCGGGGAAGCTGACGCCCCCAGCGCCAGTGGCAAAGAAAGCACCATCGCCGGAATAATTCGCGCGGTGAAAGAGAGCCGGATACAAGTACGCAAATTGACAGGATCGGAATGTTTTGTCCAAAGAGCGCTTCAATGCTCTTGATTCTTCCAATCCTGTAATCCCGCTCTGGCCGCCTCGCTTCTGTTGGTGGGCAAGACTTCAGAATCATTTTTTTCGCTCAGGGCCGGATGGTATGATTGCCGAGAACAAACACACACCGGCGGCCGCCCCGGCCGCAAAAGGAGCTTGATATGACCCTGCGTTCACTATGCCTGTTGACGATTTCCTGTGCGGCCGCGTTTCTGTCCGGCTGCGGCGAGGACTACGCGAACATCACGCCGCTGAGCGATCAGCAGCAGTTTGAGAACGCCCTGAAGTCCAACAAACCGGTCCTGATGGACTTTTACAAAGACAGTTGCCCCACCTGCGTGATCCAGGAAGCCGTAATCAACGACATGGCCCCGGAATACCTCGGCAAAGTCGACTTCGTCAAGTACAAGATCCTCGAGAGTAATTTCAGCAGCGCCTCCAAGGAGATCAAGGATCGCTACAAACTCAACTGGGTTCCCACCACGATGCTGTTCGTCAACGGACAGGAAGTCAAGCGATGGGAACTCAACCACGGCGCCGACGAATTCCGCGCGGCGCTGGATGAAGTTCTCGCCAGCCCCACAGCCGTCCGCAAGCCCGCACCCGCCCCCGCTGTCACTGCCGGCAAGCTCCCCGCCAACTGGGACGCCAACAACAAGAAATGCATCGAAGGCCAAGGCTGTCCCATCGAGTAGCGGGCTCACGCGACCATGAACTATCGAACCTGTGCAGCGGCGATGGCGGCGGGGATTGGCTTTCTGATCTGGACGAGCGCCGGGTTGGGGCAGGTGACAAGACCCGCCTCGCCCGAGATCACGGCGGCCCTCAAGGCGGCCGGGGCGAACGCTCCCCAGCTTCAGGCGGCGCTGGACAAAGTGCCGACCGGTCAGCGAGAGGGCCTGGAGTTCCTCATCGCCAACATGCCGCCGCGCGACCTGACGAGCCTGTCGGCGGAGTTCCTGCTCGAGAACGTCGACTGCGCCTACAAGGTGATGGCCCAGGTCCCCTGGGGCAAGACCCTCTCGAAGGAGATGTTCCTCAACGAGATCCTGCCTTACGCCTGTCTCAACGAGCGGCGCGACAACTGGCGGAAAGACTTCTACACGCGCTTCCTGCCGCTGATCAAGGACTGCAAGACGATCACGGCCGCCGCCGGGGCCATCAACACCAAGGTCTTCCCGCTGCTGAAGGTGCGGTACTCGACCGAGCGGGCCAAGCCCGACCAGAGCCCGTATGAATCGATCGCCTCGGGCAAGGCCTCGTGCACCGGCCTGGCGATCCTGGCCGTCGACGCCTGCCGCGCGGTCGGCATTCCGGCGCGGTTCGTCGGTACGATCTGGACCGACGGCAGCGGCAACCATTCCTGGCTGGAGGTCTGGGACGGCGGATGGCACTTCACCGGCGCCGCCGAGGCCACCGGCGACAAGCTGGACATCGCCTGGTTCGTCGGCCGCGCCGCCGGCGCCCTGGCCAACGACCCCGTCCATGCGATCTACGCATCGAGCTTCAAACGCACGCCCACGCGGTTCCTGCTTTCGTGGGCGCCGAGGGTCGACTATGTGCCAGCCGTCAACGTCACCACGGCATATGCCGCGAAGGTTCCGCCCCCGCCGCCGGGGCAGGGGCGACTGACGCTGACGGTGGTCGCCGGGCCGAAAAAGCAGCGCGTCCCCGCCAAACTCGTCGTCACCGACGAGGCGGGCAAGAAGCTCTTCGACGGCACAGCCAAGGATGAGCGCAACGACCTCAACGACAAGCTCGTCATCACCGTGCCGCTGGGCAAGAAGTACCTCATCGAGGCGTCGCTGCTGAACTTCACGCTCAAGCACCTGCTGGCGATGGAGAAGGACGGACAGGAGCTGACGCTCGCCCTCGATCAGGCAAGGCCGAAGGTCTCGCCACGCCTGACGCCGACGCAGGAGGAGCGGACGCTGCTGGAATCGCCGCAAGGCGCGGCCGTCGCCAAGGCACTCAAGCAATATTTTCAGGCGGCGCCCGACAAGCGGGGCGCCATCGCCTTCGACACGGCCGCCGACGAGATGCTGGCCCAGCATCCGCAGTTTGTGCGCAAGGCCGCCTGGGCGGCGTACATCAGCGGTTGCGTCCGCACGGAATACGAGGCCGACGTCAAGGGCTCGAAGGTCACGTGGGACAAGTACACCAGCCCCTACGTCGTCCGGGCTGTCGGCACGATGCCCGACAACGGCTGGCCGCTGTTCATCGCGATGCACGGCGGCGGCGGGGCCCCTCAGGAGGTCAACGACCAGCAGTGGGGAGTGATGCAGATTTACTATAAAGACCATCCGGAGAAAGGCGGGTACCTGTACCTGGCCATCCGCGCCCCGACCAACGACTGGAACGGTTTCTACGCCGGCTACAACCTGCACTTGACCGAGAAGCTTATCCGCGAGCTGGCCGTCTTCGCCGACATCGACCCCAACAAGGTCTATATCATGGGCTACTCGCATGGCGGGTACGGGGCGTTCTTCCAGGGCATGATCATGGCCGATTTCTTCGCCGCGGTGCATGCCTCGGCGGCAGCGCCGTATGACTTCAATGATTGGCCGCGGAACCTGCGTAACACGCAGTTCACGTACATGATCGGCACGCGTGACACCGCCTACGGGCGCTACGACCGCAACAAGTGGCTCAAGAAGGAGATCGACAGGCTCCGCGGCGATCGCACCGACATCTACCCGGTGACGATGGAGGAGATCAATCACGGCCACGGCGGCCTGCCCGACCGCGACAAGATTGCCGACATGTACCCGCACGTGCGCAATCCGCTGCCGCGGCATGTAAGCTGGACCGTCTGCGACCAGCGGCCGTTCTTCAACTGGCTGGGCGTGACGGGAATCCCCACCGCCCAGATCGATGCCCAGTGCGACAACAACGCCGTCACGCTCACCAGCGATAAGGCCCCGAACATCACACTGCTGCTGGACGAGCGGCTGATCGACTTCGCCAAGCCCGTCGTCGTTACCGCCAACGGCGTCTGTAGCGAGCACAAACTCAATCCTTCGCTCAAGACGCTCTGCGAAACCCTCCAGGCCCGCGGCGATTTCCAGTACATGTTCAGCGCGAAGATCGATCTGAAGATCAAGCTGCCTCAGCCGGCGACAAAGCCGAAGTGAATAAGATCCTAGGTCCCATATCCTCGATCCTAGGTGAAAACAAGATTCTAATCGTCAGGTTAGATCCAGGCCCGAACCTAGGATCCAGGACCGAGGATCTAGGATCTGTTTCATCCAAACTGCACTTTCAGGATGGGCATTTGCGCGATGGGATCGGGATTGCGCACAGGAAGATTCTCGATGATCAGGCGAGCGCCTTCCTGTTTGAACTTCAGGCTCTTGCCGCCGGGCAGAAGCGTCACGCTTTGCACGCGGCGGTCGACGGCGCCGATGGCGATGCGGCCGTGGGGATAGCATACGGTGAACCAGTAGTAGCCGCTGTCGCCTTTGTGCGTCCAGCAGTCATTGAGCGGTTCGTGGCGGCGGTCCATCTTTCCATAAACGGCTTCGCCGTTTTGTGCCAGCCACTTGCCGGCGGTGGTCAGCAGTGGGGCGGCCTGGGGCGGCAGCGAGCCGTCGGCCTTGGGGCCGACGTTGAGCAGCAGATTGCCGCCGGCGCCGGTCACCGAGCGGATCATGCGCAGAATGTCGCGCGGACAGATCCAGTCGCACGAGGGGCGCGCGGCGTAGCCCCAGGAATCGTTGGTCATCATGCACGCTTCCCAGTTGCGGCCGGGCAGGGAGGGCACGATGCGCCCTTCGGTGGTGGTGAAGTCGCCGGGAATCCAGGAGCGATCGTTGGTGAGGATGTGCGGCTGCAGGCGGCGCACGAGCTGGTCGAGGCGGCGGCTTTGCAGCGTGCGGGCGTTGAAGGGCCAGATCGCGTCATACCAGAGCATGTCGATTGGCCCATAGTTGCTCAGCAGTTCGCCGATGAGCCCCCGTGTAAACTCGACGAATCGCCGCCGCGCGGCGGGGCTGTCGTTGAACGCCTGGCAATCGGGATTATGCCAATCCACGAACGAGTAATAGAACCCGACGCGCATGCCCTCGGCGCGGGCAGCCGCCACGTACTGGGCCAGCAGGTCTCGCCGTGGCCCGCGCCGGGCGGCGTTGTAGCCGGTCACCCGCGAGTTCCACAGGCAGAACCCGTCGCAGTGCTTGGCCGTGAGGACCATGTATTTCATGCCGGCCTGCCTGGCCAGGCGAGCCCACGCCCGCGCGGGGTTGCCCCGCACCGTCCAGGTGTCGGCCAGCTTCTCGTATTCGCCGACCGGGATCTGCTCGGTGTGCATGATGAGCTCGCCCCGCTCGAGCTGCGAGTACAGGCCCCAGTGCAGGAACATCCCATATCGTGCTTCATTGAACCAGCGGAACTTGTCGGATGGTCGTTTGGTCATGAACGTGTGAATATCAGAAACGGCGAAAAAATGGAATGGCGGAAGGATGGGGCGGAACCAGGCAGCGGCGTTTTCTCGTCGCTGAGGCGGCAGCGAGATAGAATTATCTCGTTGTCTTACTGGGAGATCCGGCATGCATCGTATCGCGAGAATTGCGGGTCTGGGGTTCCTGGCGGTTGCATGTGTGGCTGCGGGAGGGTGCGGCAAGGCAATCACTGTCATGCACTATCCGGCGTTCTACAGCCCCGAACTGCGGACGATCGCCGTGATGCCCTTTGCCCCCTTGCCGCCGGAACCGCCGTCGGGGGTCTTCTTCACCGACCGCCTGGTCGACGCGCTGGCCGACAACGGCGCCTACCGCGTCGCCTCGGGTCCGCAACTGTTGGCCGAACTGCAAGCGGCGGGTTTGACGATGCCTTCAGCGCCGATCTCGCCGCCGGCGTCGCAGCCGACGCCCCAAGGGCAACCGTCGGCCGAGTACTACTACGTCGTGCCCACGGCCTCGGGGCCGCCGCTCGATCATCTCTTGGCGGCCCTTCGCCGCCGCGGCGGAATAGACCTTGTGCTGCTGGGGCAAGTTACCGCCCTCAGCGTTCAGCCCGTAATTGTTCAAGATTCCTTTCCTTACGGCCCGTACGCGCCGTACCCGTACCCGCTCTACGGCCCGTATGGTTCGGGATATTACACCGCGTACACGTATGAGAATCAGGCGACGGCGGCCGCGACGGTCGAGTTGTATCGCGTCAGCGACGGGCAGCATTTGGCGTCCGCCAGCCGCACCGCTACGGTGGTGTCAGTCGGCCCGACGCGGTTGACGATGGAGCAATCGCTCGGCCGCGCCGCCCAGGACGCGGCGCGGCAGTTGGTGCAGATCATTGCCCCCTCGCCGGAAACGGTGAAGGTGACCCCCGGGGCGATCGAAACCTCGCGTCGCGCCGAGGGCGGGGGGATGAAGGAGACCTCGACCTTCTCGCCCAGCGACGGGGCAATGATGGTGACGCTCCACCTGCCGCCCGCGGCCGACCGCAACCCTTTCACCTTAACGGTGACGCCCGAGAACAACTCCAACAGGACTCTCTTCAGCCGCCCCTTCACCTGGTCGGCCCAGGCCGGCCAGACTATCGAGATTCCCCTCGCCGCGTTGGGTGGTCCGGGCGACTACCGCATCAACCTCCAGCGGGGCGGCCAGACGGTGCTGGACAAGAAGATCACGATGAGATAGGAGTTCCCGGTTTTGCACTTCCCTGTTTCCGTGTTATCATGTTGGCGCATGTAATCTATTGAATCCTGCGAAAGGGAATGCTCATGAACAAATGGATATCTGTCACGCTGTGCTTGACGATGGCGCTGGTTGCGATGAGCTGCAGCAAGCAGCAGACCTCCGGCGACGAGGGCGCCAAGGCCACGACGCAGCCGGCCGCCAAGGCCGTGCCAGCCGAGGTGAAGAAGCTCACCATCGCCGTGATCCCCAAGGGGACGGCCCACGAATACTGGCAGAGTGTCCATGCCGGGGCGATCAAGGCGCAGCGCGAACTGGCCGCCAAGGGCAAGAACATCGAGATCGTCTGGATAGGTCCGGACAACGAGTCGGAGAAGTCCAAGCAGATCGAGATGGTCGACAACATGGTTACCAAGGACGTGGCGGGCATCGTGCTGGCTCCGCTGGACAGCAAGGCGCTGGTGCGCCCCGTCGAAAGCGCGATGAAGAAGAACGTCCCGGTGGTCATCATCGACTCGGCGTTGGATACCCCGGACATCGTCAGCTTCGTGGCTACTGACAACTTCGTCGGTGGCGCCAACGGCGGCAAGCACCTGGCCGCGGCGCTGGGTGGTAAGGGCAAGGTCATCATGCTGCGGTATATGGAAGGTTCGGCCAGCACCATCGCCCGCGAGGAAGGGTTCGTCAAGGCCGCCAAGGACGGCGGACTCGAACTCGTCAGCCCGCTAGATCAGTACGCCGGCGCCACGACCGTCGAAGCGCAGCAGGCGGCGACGACGCTTCTGGAGAAGTTCTCCGACGCCGAAGGCAATCTGACGATCCAAGGAATTTTCTGTCCCAACCAGTCGACGGCCCTGGGGATGCTGCAGGCCCTGCGGCAGAAACGCCTGGCGGGCAAGGTCAAATTCGTGGGCTTTGATGGCGGCGAGCGGTTGCTGGGCGGGCTCAAGGAAGGGCACATCGACGCGCTGGTGCTGCAGAACCCCATCAACATGGGTTATCTGGGCGTGGTGACGCTCGCGGAGAAGCTTGACGGCAAGACGCCTGCCAAGAACGTCAACAGCGGCGCGACGGTGATCACGGCCAAGGATCTGGAAGACATCACCAAGCCCGATGCCGATCCGGCCAAGAAAGACCTCATCGCGCCCGACCTGGACAAATGGTTGAAGTAAGGTCAGACGGTCGCCCGCGGGCGCGCCTGGAGATGCGAGGCGTCCGCAAGCGGTTTGGACCCACGGTGGCGCTGGACGGGGTAGACCTGGTCGTCGCCGCGGGAGAAGTGCACGCGCTGGTGGGCGAAAACGGCGCGGGCAAGAGCACGCTCATGAAAGTGCTCTCAGGCGCCCACGAGGCCGACCAGGGCTCGATGACCCTCGACGGCCAATCCTATCATCCAGCCGATCCACTGGCGGCCCGCTGTGGCGGCGTGAGCATGGTCTATCAGGAACTCTCGCTGGCGCCGCACCTGAGCGTGCAGGAGAACATCCTGCTGGGCATGGAGCCGACCCTGGGCCCGCTGGTGCGATGGGGCCAGGTGCGCCGCCGCGCCGCCGAGGCGCTGGCCCAACTCGACCACCCGGAACTGCAGCCCGACGCGCTGGTGGGTTCGCTGTCGGTGGCTGCCCAGCAGCTCGTCGAGATCGCCCGCGCTCTGGCGGTGGGCTGTCGTGTGCTGGTGCTCGACGAGCCTACCAGCAGCCTGGCCCGCCAGGACGTGTTGCGCCTTTTCGAGATCATCGCCCGCCTGAAAGCCCGGGGCGTCTCTGTCATCTACATCTCGCACTTCATCGAAGAGGTGCAGCAAGTGGCCGACCGTGTCACGGTGCTGCGCGATGGGCGCGCCGTCGCCACCCAAGCCATCGGCGAGCTCACCAGCGGGCAAATCGTCTCCATGATGGTCGGGCGCACGGTCGACGAAATGTACCCGCGCAGCCGTCGCGAGACGGGCGAGGTGGTGCTCGATTTTGAAGACCTGGCCGGAACAGTCAAACCGCTCCGGGCGACCTTGCAACTTCGCCGTGGCGAGGTGGTAGGCATCGCCGGACTGGTCGGGGCGGGGCGCACGGAACTGCTTCGCGCGCTGTTTGGCCTCGATCCCGCGCGCGACGGGCGCATCCGCGTGGGCGCCTGTGTCGGGGCGGCCTCGCCCGCGCGACGATGGGCGCAGGGAATGGGCTTGGTCAGCGAAGACCGCAAAGGCGAAGGGTTGGCCCTGGCGCTCAACATTGCCGACAACATCACCCTCTCGCATCTGGGCGGGTTTGGACCGCTGGACCTGGTGCTGCCGGCCCGCCAGGAGCGAGCGGCCGGGCGGTGGATTGAGCGGCTGGGCATTCGCTGTCGCGGGGCCGATCAGCGCGTCGATGCGCTGTCGGGCGGCAACCAGCAGAAGGTGGCAATCGCCCGCCTGCTGCAGCATGGCGTGGACGTGCTGCTGTTGGACGAACCGACGCGCGGCATCGACGTGGCTGCCAAGGCGGCAATCTATCAACTTATCGACCGCCTCGCTTGTGGGGCGGATGGCGCCGCCCCCAAGGCGATCCTGATGGTCAGCAGCTATCTGCCGGAACTGCTGGGCATCTGCGACCGCATCGCGGTGATGAGCCGCGGTCGGTTGGGCCCGGCCCGCCCTGTGGGCCTGACGAGTGAACAACGGATCATGATGGAAGCTACCGGCCAGGCGGGAGATCTGCCGTGAACAACTCCGCAACAGTCCTGGAAGGTTCGCCAGCCGGTGGCGACACGGTCGCCTGGCGCGCGATGGTCATGTTTGTCGGTCCGCTGCTGGGGCTGCTGGGCGTGTACGGGCTCTTCTTGTTGATTGACGTGGGCGGCAAGATGGGCACGTCCAACCAGATCGAGAACATCATTATCCAGTCGGTGATCGTGGCGACGGCGTCTATTGGCATGACGATGGTGATCATTGCCGGCGGCATCGATCTGTCGGTGGGCTCGACGATCGCCCTGAGTTCGGTGCTGGTGTCGTACTTGATCCGCAACGGCGCGTGGCTGAGTTGGGCACTGGCGAAGGTGGGCATCTCCGACGCCCCGGCCGTGCGGGCTGCGGCGTTGTGGCTGGCGCCGATCATCGGCATCGGCGGCGGGGCGGTGTGCGGGTGGGTCATCGGCTTGCTCGTCACGCGCCTCAAGGTCGCGCCGTTCATCGTGACGTTGGGGGCGATGCTGATCTTCCGCGGTTTGGCCAAGGGCATCGCCGATTCCAAACCGATCTATCCCGACCTGCAGTGGCTGGGACAGTTGCTCAGCCTCAGTTCGCCCACCGAAAGATGGAGTCCCCAGGCGTCGATCGTGCTCTGGACGTGCTGGGCGATCGTGGCGCTGACGGTGCTGGCCGGCGGCGTACTGACGGTGGTGCGGTTCTGGCGCATGTCGGCCGACTGGCCGGTCCGAACTGCCCCGATGCGCATGATGTGGACGGTGTTGTCCGCTGGGGCGGTGTGGACGGTGTGGTTCTGGAAGGTTCTGTGGCCGGGGGTGGACCTGGGCAGGACATTCTACGACAGCGAGATTCTGTGGCGGCTGGTCCTCGCGCTTATCGGCGGAGGGCTGGGCGCTTGCGCCTCATGGGTGGCGTGGAGGGCGGCTGGCCGATACCCCGTCAACAGCGGTGGCTTGCGACAGGTGCTCCTGGTGCTGATCCCGTTGGTGTGGTATCTCGCGGCCGCATTCTTGGGCTGGTTCACCTGGGGATGGGCGGCCGGAGCGTGGCTGATGCTGGTGATGGCGCTTATGGCCGGCGGCGTGCTGCGATACACACGATTCGGGCGGCACGTTTTTGCCGTGGGTTCCAACGAGGCCACCGCCCGCCTTTGCGGCGTAAACGTGACGCGGGTGAAGATCAAGGTCTACATGGTTGTTGGGGCCGCCGCCGGACTGGCCGGACTGATGATGCTCTCCTACACCACTGTGGGTGACCCGACGGCCGGAGCGGGGTACGAGCTGGACGTCATCGCGGCCGTGGTCATCGGCGGTGGCAGTTTGTCTGGAGGGGAAGGGTCCATTCTTGGTACACTAGTGGGTGCTTTGATCGTCAAGGTGATCTCCGTTGGCGCCGACCAATGCGGCTGGCCCAAGTACATCAAGGAGATCGTCACCGGAGCGATCATTGTCGTCGCGGTGGCGTTGGACCGCCTGCGACATCGCCGCACGGCGGGCTGAACTGGACGCCACTGGGGAATGGATTCACGCCGCATTTGTGGCATGGCCGTCTCGGCCATGCAGGCATGGGCGAGAAGCCCGTGCCACGAAGAGGCCGCATGGATGGCGCCGCAAACTCTGCGGTTTTGAGCGACATTGGCCGATATACTTACGACTATGAGACGATCATCGATCGCTGACGCGCGGGTGGCTTTTGTGCTGGTGGCGGCTTTGGCTGCCGCTTCGCCCTGGCTGGGCGGCTGCGCTGTGCCCCAGCCGGACGTGGACTTCCCGCATGTGCTGGAGAGCGAGCCAGCTACGGGGGCGAACTACTGGATCTACGTTCCGCAGGGCTATCGCGACTGGAAGCCCTCGCCGCTGATCGTCACCTGCCACGGGACGATCCCCTTCGACACCGCCAACATGCACATCCGCGAGTGGAAGGCGCTGGCCGACGAGAATAACTGCATCGTGATCGCCCCGGAACTTCCGGGCACCGACGGGATCCTGGGCGACGGCCCGGTCCACGCGATGATCGAGGCCGAGAAGCGCATCATGGCCATCGTTTCGGAGGTGGCGTACCAGTACAACATCGACCGCGCCAACGTGATGATCACTGGCTTTTCCGGCGGCGGGTTCCCAATGTACTTCGTAGGCCTGCGCCATCCGGACGTCTTCACCGTCATCGCCGCGCGCAACTGCAATTTCAGCGAGCACAACATCAGCGGGCGCTATCCCATCCAGGCCCGCAACAACCCGGTGTTGGTGTACTGGGGCAGCGTCGATCCGGGCCCGATCATCGGCCAGTCCGAAAACGCCGTGCGGTACCTGCGCGAGTCTGGTTTCCACGTGGCGTCGAGGGTCATCGAAGGCGTCGGCCACGAGCGGCACCCGGAAGTGGCGATGGGCTTCTTCCTCTCGCACCGGAAGGCGGCCGTGGCCTCGCTGCCGACCAAAGGCTACCGCGTGACCCGCCCGAGCGCCCGCACAGAGTTCCGGCCCTTGCCGGCGTACCCCTATGGTGACGTCAGGGCGGGAAACTGAATGTGATTGCGGATCGGGAGGCCGGCCTGGGGCCTGAGTCTCATCGTGACGACGGCGGGCGAACCTGCATAACGACTGGGGCGGCGATAGGCTGCGCCAAGATCTCTGCGGTGAAATCCCCATGCCGTTCTTGATTGACGCAAACAACCTGATGCACGCGCTGGCCTCGGCCGGGGTGCTGGTGGGGCGCGAGGGACTGGCCAAACTCCTGGCGCCGCTGGCGCTGAAGGATCGCGTACACGTGGTGTTCGACGGCGCTCGGCCGCCGCTGCACGTGGCGCAGCAGATCGACGCCGCCGGCGTGCAGTCGACCTTCTGCCCGGCTGGTCCGGCCGACGCGATGATCATCAAGGCCATCGCCCTCGACAGCGCCCCGCGCCGCCTGACCGTCGTCAGCACTGATCACGAAATCCGTGCGGCCGCCCACCATCGGCGGTGCATCGTGATTACCAGCGAAGACTTCGCCGCTGCGCTGGTGCACTCGGGCACGCCCGCGGCCGCCGAAGAGGACGAGCCGCAAGAGAAGACCAAAGGCTTAACGCAGGCCCAGACCCGCGCCTGGCTCAAAGAGTTCGGGCTGGACGATGACGAAGAGTAGCACGGGCGTCTCGCCCGTGGCGAAGATCATCCTGCACGGGCGGGACGCCCGTGCTACTCATGGGCAAGATGCCCATGCTACTGCTTCAGCTCGCCCAGGTCCGCTTGCGGCACATCGTGACAGAAGACGGTCGGGCGCGCGTCGGGGGCGGCCGTGCGAAGCTGCACGTTTCGCAGCGTCAGGCCGCGAAGGTGCGCGGCGTAGAGCCCGCACGCCGGGACGGTGCGCTTGAAGCAGAAGTACTCGGGCCACCAGCGGCCGATCTGCTCGAGCGTCAGGTCCGGCAGGGGCGCGGGGTCGATCTCACCCGCGGCCGCGCCCCCGGCGGTGGTCAGCGATATGTCAGACAGCGCGATGTTCTCGATGCAATGGCCGGGCAGGCCTACCAGGATGATCGCCGAGTCTTTGCCGCACATGGACGAATCGGCCACGATGTTGCTGAAGGTCATGTTGCCCATCCGCTGCATCGGCGCCACTCCCGGCGGGGCGTCGACGCAGGCGCGCTGCTGGCCGAAGGTCATGAAGATCGGCCGCGGGACGTTCTCCATCACCAGGTTCGAGAACGCCATGTTCTCCATCACGCCGCCCTCGCAGAGCTGGATCTTGAGGCCGCTGTCGTTGATGTCGCGAAAGACGCAGTTGGTCACGGCCACATTGCGGATGTCGCCGCGCGACAGCAGCCCGATGCGCATGCCCGCCCAGTGGCTGCAGAAGACGCAGTTGCTGACCGTCACGTCGCGGCAGGGCCGGTCCGGTCGCGATGCCTGCAGGCAGATCGAGTCGTCGCTGGTGTCGAATGAGCAGTTACTCACGCGGACACCCGTGCAGCCGTCGAAGTCGAGCCCATCGCCGTTGCCGTTGGCGCGGCTGGAGATCGTCACGCCATCGACGGCGATGTCGTCGCAGTACAGCCACGCCGAAGTCCACGCCGCCGGGTCGCGCAGCGTGATGTCGTGCATGCGGATGCAGGAGCACTCCAGAAAACGGATCATCATGGGCCGATGGAACGGCGTCTGGCCGCTGTGCCTGAAGGTCTCGTGCCCGCCGCGCCCGTCGATGGTTCCCTTGCCTTCGATGGCGATCCGCCGCGCCCCGCGCGCGAAGATCAGGCAGCGGTCCATGTGCGGCTCGTCGCGATACATGTTCTTGTGCACGTCAGGCGCGTAGTCGGCGATGTCCGTGCTGCCGGCTAGCACCGCCCCTCCGGCGATGTGCAACGTGACATCATCTTTAAGAAAGATCGTCCCGATAACAAACCGCCCGCCCGCCACGAGCACGCCCGGCGCGCTAGTGCGGCTGCACTCATCAATCGCCGCCTGGACGGCCTGCGTATTGAGAGTAGCCCCATCGCCCACCGCCCCGAAAGCCCGGATGTCGATCATGTCAGCCATGGGCAAAACTGTACCATGCAAATTAAAAGGCCGCCTTTCAATTTGCACGGGCAATGCAATCAGCTCTTGCGAATCTGACTCACTGCCTGTGCCGCTCTGCGGCGCAGGAGGTCTCGGGCGCTTACTTTTGCGGCGGTGGGGGTGATGCCTTCGGCGGCCAGGGGGTAGACGGCGGCGAAGTGTTCTCGGACGGGGCTGTCGAGGTCGGCTTGGCCGGGGATGCAGATGGCGGGGACTTCGGCCCGCATCGCCAGGCGCGCGACGCCGATGGTGGCTTTGCCGGCGAGGCTCTGGGAATCGAGACGGCCTTCGCCGGTCAGGCACAGATCGGCGCCGGCGAGGCGGCGGGGCAGGCCGATGGCTTCAGCGACGAGCGTCAGGCCGTCCTGCAGCGTCGCGCCGGTGAAGGCGGCCAGGCCCGCGCCCAGTCCGCCGGCGGCGCCGGCGCCGGGGCGGTCGGCGATGTCGATGTCGAGCTTGCGGCGGATGAGGGCTGCCAGGTGCGCCAGGCCCGCGTCGAGTTTGGCGACGCATTCAGAGGTGGCGCCTTTCTGGGGGCCGAAGATGACCGCGGCGCCTTGCGGGCCCAGCAAGGCGCTGGCGACGTCGCAGGCGGCGCAGAGGGTGGCGCCGCCCAGGCGGGCGTCGCGCGGGGCCAAGTCGAAGTCTTCGATCTCGAGCAGGTCGCCACCGGCCAACGGATAGACCGCCTCCCTGCCGCCGCGCAGGATGAACCGCACGCCCAGGGCTTGGGCGGCGCCGCAGCCGCCGTCGACGGTGGCCGAGCCGCCCAGGCCCACGATGATGCGATGTGCCCCGGCGTCGAGTGCGGCCGCGATGAGCTGCCCGGTGCCGAACGTGCTGGTGCGCATCGGATCGCGGCGGTCCTGCGGCACCAGCGCCAGGCCGGAAGCGGCGGACATTTCGATCACGGCCACGCTACCGCCGGCGGGCGCCTCGCTCTGCCCATGCGCGCGGGCGAGTGCGGCTGTGAGACCGAGGCGGCCGGGTAGGGCGGCGTCGGTGTCAGTGCCGATCAAGGCGAAACGGGCGCGCATGGGCGAGCCCAGCGGGTCGAACACATCGGCAGTAAGCAGTTGCCCGCCTGCCGCGGCGAGCACGGCGTCGATGGTGCCCTCGCCGCCGTCGGCGACGGGGCAGATATCGATGACGGCGTCAGGGCAGACTTCCAGCACGCCCTCGGCCATGGCGGCGGCCGCCGCGGCGGCAGAAAGGCATTCTTTGAACTTGTCCGGCGCGATGATAACTTTCATATGTCGGTTTCGCCTGATTGAGCCGCGGGGGGCTTGGGCGTCTTCTTCTGTGGCCCAGTCGGGGCGGCCCGGACGCGGAGGGTGGCCCAGGCCCGCATGTTGCCGCGGACGATCCCGATCCGCAGCGCGTCGCCGGGGGCGGCGTCTTCCAGGATCATGCCCAGCGTGTCCAGGTCTTTGACGTAAAGCTGCCCGGCCTGAAAGAGCACGTCGCCCGCGCGCAGCCCGAGTTCCGCTGCGGGGCTGGCGGCCTCGACTTCCGTCACGACCAGGCCGCTGGTCAACGCCAGTCGCATGCGGCGGGCCAGCGCCTCGTCGATGGGCGAAAGCGTCACGCCCATGAGTTTCGCCGCCAGGGCCGCCCCGTCGGGTCGGGGCTTGGCCTGGAGCTTGACGGCCGCGGCAGCGTCTTTGCCGGCGCGGACGAGCTTGAAGGTGACGGTTTCATCTTTGGCAGCCTGGAGCATCGCGCAGGCGTACTGGGGCATCTGCGTGGCAGCCTTGCCGTTGACGGCCATGATCCAGTCGCCGCTCTTGAGCTTACCCTCGGCGGGCGTGCCGGTTCGCACGTCGGTGACGACGAGCGTGTCGCGGCCTTCGATGCGCCGTGGCGCGACGGTCGCGCCGAGCACGACGCGGTTGATGCGCTCGAAGTCCAGCAGGCGCGGCAGCTCGGCGTGCAACGAATCGATGGCGATGGCAAAGCCGATGTTCTGAGCGTCGGCGCGGATGGCCGTGTTGATGCCGATCAGCTCGCCGGCGATGTTGAGCAGCGGCCCGCCGCTGTTGCCGGGATTGATCGGCGCGTCGGTCTGGATGAGCCCGGCGTACTCGACGCCTTCCTTAAAGGAAAGCGTGCGGTTGGTGGCGCTGATGACGCCGGTGGTTAGCGTGTTGGACAGGCCCACCGAGTTGCCCACGGCGATGACGGTCTCGCCGACCATCAGGTCGTCGCTGCGACCCAGCGGCAGGAAGGGCAGGGGCTTGCCCTTTGGGTCGATCTTGAGCACGGCCAGGTCGTGGCGGGGCTCGGTGCTCAGGACAGTGGCGGCGAACTTGCGATCGTCGCTGAGGGTGACGGTGATCTCCTGCGCCCGCTGCACCACGTGGGCGTTGGTGACGACGTAGCCGTCGGGGTGGATCAGCACGCCGCTGCCCAGGCTCTGCACCGGCACCTGGCGCGTCAGCGGGCTGGGGAATATGTCGTCGAAGATGTCCCCGCCGAGCATGCCCATCCGCGTGCGGACGAGCTGCGTCGTGGAGATATTCACCACGGCCGGGCCCGCGGCGCGGTAGGCCTTCACCACCGGCGTCTCGCGCTGGCTTTGCGGGGGGGCGCCCCATGCGGGTGCGACGCCGACAGCGCAGATGACGAGGAGGCAAACAGCGATCCTGGATCCCAGATCCTCGATCCCAGGCAGAAACATCGGGACCTTTGCCCGAGGATCTGGGATCGAGGATCGAGGATCTGCTTCCTTCTTCGCGTTCATAAGCAAACCTCACAACTCCAAGGTTTCGAGTTTCTTCTCTACATACGTGCTGCCGATGTTGACGACGGTCAATCTCCCGATTTTTCTGCGGTCGGGCCAGTGCGAGTGTCCGCAGTACACGTGCGTGACCTTGCGGCAGGCCAGCAGCACCTGGCCGAACTTCGCCGCCCCCATGTACGCAGCCGCGAAGGCGAAGCGGTCCGGGCGGTCGGGCGGCACCTGCTGGGCGAAGGGCAGGTGGTGCATGAACGCCACGATGCGCTTCACCTGCGGCACCAGGGCATCGAGCTGGCTTTCGAGCTTCTCGGAAAGCCGAGCGACGAACTCCTTGTCGCTCATGCCCAGGCGCACGTGGTGGCCGTCCATCCAGCGGGCGAGGATCTCCATCTGCCGCTTGGTCAGAGCATCACGGTGGGTCTCGATGAGCGCGTCCTGCCCGACGTGGGCCGCCGCGCCGGGCGAGAGCTTGGCCTCGTAGAACGCCTCGGGAATTCCCAGTGCGGGGTCGGCCATCGAGTAGTCGTACCAGCCGACCGAGCCGACGAGCCCGACATCGTCGAGGACCTGCGGGTTGTGGTCGAGAACGAGGAATCCGGCCTCGGCCGCCAGGTCCGGCAAGAGTTCGTGATAGCGCTGCAGCGAGGTTTCGTTGTGGCGGCACCAGAGGCAGTGATTGCCCGGGACGAGCAGTTTGCGGCCGCCGAAGGCCTCGAACAGGGCCAGGCACTTTCGCCAGGGCGCCGGTTCGACGCCGGCGGTGTCGCCGACGAGGACCAGCGCGTCGCCGCCTGCACCGACGGCGCGGCGTGCAAGGTCTTCGGCCCCGCCGCGCGAGCGGGCGATATCGTAGTGAAGGTCGGCTGTGATGAGGATTCGCATCGCCTGCCATTATACAGTAATCGGTAGCCAGTAGCCGGTAGCCAGTACCCGGGAAGAGAAGCCCGAGTCTCACGGGCTACTGGCTACCGGCTACTGACTACTACATTATTTTTGCCACACTTGCGTTACCTTTGACGTTTCCGATATAAGTACAGTAGACATTATCCTATGGTACGAGAACGCGAAACCTTTGCCGTTGACGAGTTGGCGATCTGCCTGAGTCACTTTGACCTGGGACTGATCACCAAGGTCGAGGACTTTCCGCGCGGATCGCGCCGCAGTCCCAAGATCGTCATCGAGGCCCAGAAGGGCAAGTACCTTTTCAAGCGCCGCGCCCGCGGCAAGGACGACTTGGCCAAGGTCGCCTTCACGCACCAGATCCAGTTGTGGTTGGCGGCCCAGAGTTTCCCGCTGCCGCACCTGATCGGCACGCGCGGCGACAACAACTCGATGTTCGTGCGCAACGGCACAATCTACGAGATGTTCGAGTACATCGAGGGCGGACCGTATGACGGCTCGCTCGATGCGACGTTCCACGCCGGACGCGTGCTGGCGCTGTACCACAAACTGCTGGCCGACTTTCAGAGCGACTACACGCCCCCGCAGGGCAGCTACCACAACGCTCCGGCCATCCGCCAGGCCATCCGCAACACCGTGCGGGCGCTGCCCATCGACAAGCGCCCCAGCGTCGAGGTGCTGACGGCCACCGTCGACACCCTTGAGAGCGTCTACAACACCAGCGCCGCCAAGGTCAACGAGTTGGGCCTCAACGACTGGGGCAAGCAGATCGTCCACGGCGACTGGCACCGCGGAAACATGCTCTTTCGCGACCACAACGTGGTGGCCGTCATCGACTACGACTCCGCGCGCCTGCAGCAGCGCGTGATCGACTTCGCCAATGGCGCCCTGCAGTTCTCGATCATCCGCAAGGGCGACAATCTCGACGAGTGGCCAGACCATCTCGACGAGAATCGCTTCAAACGATTCATGCGCGGCTACGATTCGGTCAACGTCATCTCCGTCGCCGAGCTCAAGGCCGTGCCGCACCTGATGTGCGAATCGATCATCGCTGAGGCCGCCCTGCCTATCGGCACGACCGGCTTGATCGGCCATCTCGAGGGCTTCCCCTTCCTGCAGATGGTCGAGCGGAAGGTGCGATGGATGCTGGCCCACGCCGACCATCTCTACCAGGTGGCCGCCCAGTAGTTGCGCATCGCATCGCATTGGACCATCCCGGATCAGGGATCAGGGAAGAAACCCGTCGAGCATCAACCTTAGCCAAGGCCTCGGCGCGCATGTTGAAATTTGCGTGGACAGGCGGCTCTGGAGCGTTAGAATTGTCCGGGAAAGCCCCTCACGGCAATGAGGACTTCTAACCTGGCTGTGCCATTGGCCGGGCCCTTTCAGCGCGGTGTGGTTTCGGTTGCGAACAACGGCGGCAGAGTTCTGCCGCTCGAGGGCTCGCCATGACCGCTGCAAAGAATGCTAAGCGCCCGTTGGGAATGACGCTGACGGAGCTGCTGGTCGTTATCGCGGTCATCGCCATTCTGGTCACCCTGATCCTGCCGACGGCCGGCAACTTCATCCAGCGGATGAACGTCACCCTTTGCCAGAACAACTTGCTGCGGATCGGCCAGATGCAGTGCATCCAGCAGCGGGAGTTTGACAAGAGCATCGCCGCCAAGTTCACCTCGCCGGAGAACTGGCCGTTGCTGGTGCTGGCCGAGACGGGCAACGCCGGGAACATCCTGCGATGCCCGGAAGGATACGGCATCTCGATTACCAGCAGCTCCGGCGGCAGCGGCGGTGGCAGCGGCGGCGGCGAAAGCGACCTTCGCAGCGCCGCCCGGTCGGCGTTTTTCAGCGACTACTACTACCGCGTCGACATTATCCCCACCTACCTCTCCACCGGCTGGGCCTGCCTGCCCTGCCAGTATTTCCCCGTCAACAACAGCTACTTCGTGCGGCGCCTGTCGGAGCAGCAGCGGGTGACGCTGCCGCCGCAGGACGTGACGAATCCCAATCACAACAACTACGGCTACGTCTTCTATGACCGCTGGCCCAGCCACGAAGCGGATTTCTGCTGCCAGAAGACCTACGTCGAGGACGCCAATCCCTACCGGTTCTGGATGTACAGCGAAGTGATGATCCTGCCGGGCAACTTCGTCCCCGGCAACATCCCCTCGCGGGCGCCCACCGACGCGGTGGACCCGCACTGGTATAGTTGGCAGGCCGGTGGATCCGGCCTGGGCGACTGCTGGTGCCGCGACTCGACCTTTCGGATCCAGTTCATGCAGGACGGCTCCACCGAGGTCAAAATCCGCTGCAACAACATTCGATATTCCGGAACGTTCCGTCCGGGCATCGTGAAGAAGGCCGCCAGCGGCGTCTATTCGGAAGACACCAGCTATCAAAGCGCCAACGGACCTGACGGAAGGCCCACCACCACGCTGCTGGGTCCGGCGGCGCCGACGACTTTTGTGGACGGCTGGGACACCGAGGCCAGTCCCGATCCGCGCTGGTTCCAGACCAATCCCGAGCTGTACCCGACGGTGACTATTCCCACCGTCTCGGGCACGCCCCCGCCCGTCGAGCCGCCTTCCGGCGAGGGCAAGGACTACGTCGTCAGCTACGGGATCAACCCCGTCGTGGCCTCGACCAGCAGCCTCTCGCCGGACCGCGTGCTGGCGATCGACTATTCGCACGTGGCCGTGCGCGCCTTGACCGACGTCCAGGAAGCCGCCGAGTGGGACACCCCCGAGTTCGCCCGCCACCAGGGCAAGCTCAACGTCCTGCTGCGCCGCGGCAATGTCAGATTCATGTTCCCCGACGAGATCGATCCGCGCACCCCCACCAACCAACAACAGTACTGGAATCCTTAATATGTTGGAAGCCCGCTGGGGCACCTCCGGAGTGTTCGCGCGTCGATGGGCCATTGCGGCCGGCGCCGTGATCCTGGCGATGGCGGGCGGGTTCTGGCTCTACGCGCGCACCGGCTCTGGCGGCGACGACGCGATCGCTAAACTGGCCGCCGAAGGAAACTTCAAGGCCCTGGAGACCATCGTCCACAGCGACAACGACGCCCAGGCCATGCGCGCGGCCAGCGCCCTGGGCACGCTGGCCAGGAACCCCCAGACCACGCCGATCCTGCTGGCCCTGCTCAAGGATCCGCGACCCCCGATCCGCGAGCGCATCGTGTTGGCCGTCGCCAAGACTCCCGCGCCCAAGCAGCACGCCAAGGACGTGATCGACCTGTTGCGAAACGATCAGTCCCCCCCCGTCCGCGCCGCCGCCGCCGAGACGCTGGGGCAAATGAAGGCCATGAACGCCGTGCCGTTTCTGGCCGACGCGCTGAGCGACGAGAACATCGTGTACGACCGCTCCAGCCGCGCGCTGATCAATATCATGGGCGTCATTCCCGGATTTGCCGAAAAGGACTCGCCCGCCCGCCGGAAGAAAATGGCGGAGTACTACCGCATCTTCCACAAGAACTACGGCCGCGCCATCGAAGGCTGGCAGACGCTCAACGAGCAGTCCCAGGCCACGCAACCGAAGAAACCCTAGGCACGCCCATGCTGAGTTTTGCAGATCGATTTCTGAACGCGTCAGGCTCAGCGGCCGGTTTGGACGTGCGCCCAGGCTTCGCCGGTCCGCCTGATTCCGCCGGCGTCCTGCTTGAGGAGCCGCTGTCGCTGCCGCCGTTTGAAGTCGCCGCGTATTTCGCCAATCCATGGTGGTGGCCGGGGGCGGGAAACCTGCGGCACCCGTATCTTACGAGCGACTTCACCGGCGAGTTTCCCGAGGGCGGGCAATTCCTGCTCGTGCGCATCGCGACCGATCTGTATTTCGCGCTGCTGCCGATGGCCGACGAGCAGTCGTACGCGTGGCTGGCCGTGACCGAAGGCCAACTCGTGCTGAGGGTCGGCACGCATGGGCGCGGAAACGTCGACGGCGACCTGCCGCTGTGCGCCTGGGCGGTTGCACGCGATCCGTACGATGTGTGCCAGCAAGTCTGGCGCGAGGCCCTGAAGTGGCCCGGCGTCACCGCGCGCCTGCGCGAAGACAAACCCTATGCGGAGGTCTTCCGCTACCTGGGATGGTGCTCGTGGGAAGAGTTCTCGCGCGGGATCACCGACGAGAACATGCCCGCAGCCGTGCGCGCTATGGCCGAGTGCCCCATCCCCGTGCGTTACGCGATCATCGACGACGGGCACCAGGACTACTGCCGCGAGGACACGTATTTCGACCGCGCTCTGGTGAGCTTCAAGCCGCATCCGCAACGTTTCGCGGGCGGCTACGCCTCGCTTGTCGCCGAGAAGTCGCCCGAGGCAGTGCGATGGCTGGGCGCCTGGTCGACGCTGCTGGGCGGACTGGCTGGAATCGCGCCCGACAACAATCTGGGCAGCCTCAACTGCGCCCTCGCCAAGGCCGCAAACGGCTGCCTGCTCGTCAAGGATGACGACCAGTCCGCCCGACGCTTCATGGACGCCATGATCGGCGCATTTAAGACCGCTGGGTTCGACCTGGTGAAGATCGATTTCATCTCGTCGATGATCATGTGGTATCTGGGGGCGACGGAAATGCTCCGCCGCCCCGCAGGCAATTCGGCGGCCTTCGACAACCCCGCCCGCGTCTCGGCCCGCCTGTCACGGGCGCTGGAATCCGCCGTCGAGCGGTTCGGCGTCGAACTGCTCAACTGCAACGGCAACGGCGCAACGAACTTCTTCAACATGTCCCACTCCAATGCCGCGCGCTGCAGCGACGACTACAGTAAAGGCAATCGCGAGCGGGCACGGGCGCACCTGTTCCATTCCTTCGCGATCATCCCGTGGCTGGGCCAGGTCGCCTGGGGCGACCACGACATGTTCCACTCCTGCGACCCGATGGCCGGACGGCAGATGGCTATTTCCAAGGCCATCTCCGGCGGACCAGTGTACCTCAGCGACAATCCGCGAGACTTCGTATCGCAGTACGTCATGCCCCTGTGCTGCGCCGACGGCCGCCTGCTGCGACCTCTCGCGCCCGGCGCCCCGCTGACGGAGAGCCTGTGGGTCGATCCGGTAAACCAGCCGACGCCCTATCGCGTGATCGCCCCGCTGCCCGGCAGTGCCGCGGCCATCGTCGCGTACAACCTCTATAAAGATGAGCGCGACCTGGCGGCCAGCGTCGCGCCTGGCGACTACCGCCGCGCCGGCTGCATGATGCAGCCCTACCCCGGCCTGTGGGACCTGCCGCCCGAGGGGTTGGTGCTCTGGGATTGGCACGAGCAGACCGGCCGCGCGCTCGACGCGCCTTACGAGTTCACCCTCAAGTCCCTGGCCGACCGCTTGCTGCTGCTGGCCCCCATTCGCCATGGCTGGGCCGTCATCGGCCTGACCGACAAGTACCTCTCCCCCGCGGCCGTAACCATCGAGTCCGCTTCACCGACGCAACTGATCCTCACGCTTGTGGAGCCCGGCCCGCTGGTGATCTACGCCGCCTCCGGCCGGCCGCAAGCGGATGCTCTGGCGTTCACAGAAATCGGCGGAGGTTACTGGCGTGCGGAACCTACGCAGAGCACCTCCATCAAAATTGCCCGGGCATGATCCTGATGGATAACAGGGTTGTACCGACAGAATGGCAACATTAACTCCCCAAAGGCGTCCTTTATGGAACTGCGACCAGCGGGTAGATTGGTGGGACAGGAAGAGAGGCGCCAGACCATGGCCTTGCTGAAGATTGCCAGTTGCCAGTTCCCCGTCAGCGGGGACATCGCGACCAACGCCGACTACATCTGCCGGTACATGCGCAAAGCGGCCGCCAAACAGGCGGATGTGCTGCATACTTCGGAGGCGTCGCTGTCAGGGTATGCCGGGCACAATTTCAAGTCGTTTGAGAGCTTCGACTGGGACCTGCTGCGGCGGCAGACTTCGCGCATTCGCCGGCTGGCGCAGGGGCTGGGGGTCTGGGTCGCTCTGGGGTCGGCGCATTGGCTGGGGCCAAAACACAAGCCCACCAACTGCGTGTATCTCGTCGGGCCCGACGGGAGCATCGTTGACCGCTATGACAAGTGCATGTGCACCGGCGGCGACCAGTATCACTACAGCGGCGGGCGGCGCCTGGTGGCGCGGGACATCAAGGGCGTGCGCGTCGGCCTGGCGATCTGCTACGACGTGTGCTACCCCGAGATCTACGCCGCCTACCGCCGCATGGGCGCGTGCCTGGTGCTGCACTCGTTCCACAATGCCGGCAGCGCCGGGCCGAACTGCCTGGACGTGCTCAATCAGCGCGAAGTCGCCACCCGCTGCGCCGACAACCGCATGTGGGCCGTGGCCAACAACTCCAGCGCCCCGTACTCGCATTGGGGCAGTTTCGTCGCCCGCCCCGACGCGACGATTCCCATCACCCTGCCCAGAAACAAGGCCGCCATGCTCGTGTACGATTTCGACAAGGAGCTTTCGCCCGGCGGCTGGTTCCACAACAACAAGCCGATGAAGCTGCACCCCCGCGAAGTGCTGCACTACGGCAAACCCACCTCGCACGCGCGCCAGCTCAACCGCCGGGCCCAGCCGTAGCAGGGGCGTCTCGCCCATGCTCCCCGAGTCTTGAATCAGGGACACGCACAACGGAGTTGTGCGCGGCATCTTGCCCGCGCTACGACGGCAGATATCCCTGGAAGCCGATCCGCGCCTGTGAATCATCACCGTACGTGATGGGCTTGGGGTCCAGCCAGTCCACCACGGTGCGACGGATCGACATGGCGAAGAAGTGATTGCCGGCCGGGCTGTAGTGGCCGATGAAGTAGCGGCCCAGGTACGCGCTGACGTCCGGACGGAAGCTCTTGAAGTCTTCCACGTGCACGAGGTTCATGTCGAAGCACGGCCAGCCGCGGGCGGCGATGTAGTCGGCCACGCGCTGGTCGTGGCGCCGGCCGCCCTCGAGCATCTGCCGCGTGGCGGTCGGGCACAGCAGGATCAGCAGCAGCTTCTTGTCGCGAGCGGCCGCGAAGGCGACGGCCTTTTCCAGAATGTACTCGGTGGCGGCGAATCCGTAGGCCATGCGGATGACGTCGGCGGCGATGCGCTGCTCATCCAGGGCGGCCGAGGCCGCGATCGGCGGACAGCCGAGGATCTCGGCCAGCCGGTTGACCGGGGCCAAGTCCAGGTCGTCGATCTGGTTGTAGCAGAACAGGCTTAGCCACAGCATGTAATCGTCGGCCAGCGCCTCGATCATCCATTTCGCGTCGGCCATCTTGTACAGCGACTCGGGCGTGGGCAGGAGGCTCTCTTTTTCGACGAAGCGTCCCGTCGCCAGGTCCATCTCGACGTTGGCCCAGAAGTTGCCGTGGAACATCGCGCCGCCGACGTGGTTCCACCAGCGGCTGGTGAGCACGTGTCGGCAGCGCAGGCACGAGCGGATGTGGTCGTCGCCCCAGACGTAGAGCATGACATAGCGTCCACCCTCGGGGCTGCTCTCGGTGCGGATCATCCGCCGGTACGACTGGTACACGCCGAAGCCGCCCATGCCGAAATTGCCCACCGGCTCGCCCAGATGCGCGGCCAGATATTCCTGCCAGGTCTCCTCATCGCTGACCTGGTGGCACTGGGTGAAGCTGTTGCCATAGGTGTTGATGCGGCGCGGTCGGTCGGCGTAGATCACCGAGCGGCGGGCGCCGTTGGGCTGGCTAGTCGAGATCGTGATGGAGCCATCGAGCCCGTCGCGCGGCATATAGTTGCCCAGCACATAACCCACTTCCGGATCGAATTGCGCCCACGTGGGCTCGTCGCAGAGGAAGCGGTCGATGTCGGCCCGGGCCAGGATGCTCTCGGTGATGTATTGGGCATAGGTGGTCATGACCGGCAGTTTAACCGGAAGACAACCTTGTCGCAAAGATCCCGGCGCGGCCTGGCCCGCAATCAATTAAGCCGCTGAGGTCGCTGGGACGCAGAGGAAAGAAGCTGTTTTGTCATTTTCTGCATCCTCTGCGTTCCCAACGTCTTCAGCGGCTAATTTGATCCCCCGATTCGCGGTACGGTTTGGATTTCGCATGATTCTTCATGCGATTGAACGCCAGGATGAACGCCGGCACCATCAGCGGGCGGACCAGGAAGGTGTCGGTCAGGATGCCGACGATGAACGCCATTCCCAATTCCTGCAGCAGCCTCAGGGGCGAGGTCGCAAGCGAGCCCAGCGTTGCGGCCATCACCAGGCCGCAGAAACTGACGATCGACCCGGTGCGGGCGATGGCGTGCTGCACCGCCGGGCGCAGATCGCGGCCGCGGCGCTCTTCCATGATCCGCGTGAGCATGAACAGGTTGTAGTCCTGCCCGACGGCCACCAGGACTACGAACAGGAAGAAGTTGATCTTCCAGTCCAGCCCCTGCGAGTTCGCCAGGAGGTGGAAGGTCCATGCTGTCAGGGCCAGGGCAGTCCCGTAGGTCAGGACCGTCGCGAGCATGACGAACAGGGCCACCAGCACGTCGTGGATCAGCAGCGTGACGATGACGATGATCGCGCTCACTGTCAGCAGGCCCACGAGCAGGAAGTCGCGGTCGGTAATCGCTCGCAGATCGCACATCATGGCCGTGTCGCCGGCCAGAAGCACGCGCGGGTTGGCAGTCGCGGCGGCGGAGTCAGCGTTGACGGCCTCTTGCACCGCGGCGGCCATGGCGCTCAAGGCGTCCATCGACTGGGTGTCGTAAGGCTGCCAGGGCAGGGCCGCCTGCCACAGCGCCGACTCGCGGCCTCGGGAGAGATATCGCGGCAGCACGTCGCGGCGGTAGAGTTGGGCCAACTCGCGCAGCTGCTGCACCGCGGCCTGGGATAGCTGCGAGAACAGCCCCGGCCCCGCCGGGGCCGTGGAGGCCGCCCCCGGGGCCGGCGGCGCCTGGGCCAGCAAGGTCGAGGCCAATTGCGGGGAGATCTCCGGCCCCTGCAGGGCCACCGGGTGAGCGACGCTGCGCACCTGGCGCACCTGCGGCAACGCCGCGAGTTTCTTGTCGACCGCCATCGCCACGGCGGCCCACTGCGGCTCGGCGAGAGGTTTGTCGACCTGCACGACGATCTGGACCGGGGCCATCTCGCCGACGGAGAAGTGCCGTCGGAACATATGCCATCCTTCGACGGACCTGTCCGAGGCCGGCAAATCGGCCAGAGCGTCGTAGACGACCTCCTTGCGCCATCCGCTGACGGCAAGCGGGGCCAGCACTGCCACGGTAACCAGAAGGATCGTCACGTGCCGTCGCACCGCGAAGGCGGCGATGCGCTTCCACAGCCCCGCCGCGGCCAGGGCCTGGGCGGAATCGTGTTCGATATGGCGCGGCCAGAATATCGCCGGGCCCAGCAGGTACGCCGCCACAGGCGTCAGGGTCAGGCTGGCCAGGCAGGCCACGGCAATGCTCAGACCCACCGCGGGCCCGGAGTCGTGAAAGAGCGGAAACGCCGCCAGGTACATCAGGCCCAGCCCGGCCACCACCGTGGCCGCGGAGGCGAGAATCGCCGGGCCCGTTCCGGACAGCACGCGGGCGATGACCTCCTGCCGCTGCGAGCGATCGATGGACGCCCCCGCCAGGACAAGTTCCTCGTGATAGCGCGACAGGAAGAACAGCGAGAAGTCCACCCCGCCGCCGAATCCGATGATGATGGAAAACAACTCCACCATCGTCGAGACCGACCAGCCGAAACGCGCGACGATCAAGATGATGGAAAGGGCCACCGCCACCGCCAGAGCGACGATGCCCATCACCATCAACACCACCGGCACGGCGCGGTACAGGATCAGCAGGATGACCACCACCACCGCGGCCGCCACCCATGTCGTGCGGTGCAGACTGGTGGTGATCGCTGCCGCGTAGTCGCGCCCATAGCCAGCCGAACCGGTGATGGCCACATCCAGGCCCGGCGGCGGCTGCGCGGCGGCGGCCATCGACTCGATAAGTCTGACGGCGTCGCCGGAACCCTTCGACAGGAAGTTGAAGGGCAGGCCCACCACGATGACCGCGGCCTGGCGGTCGTGGCTGACCAGCACCGACTCGACGAACTTCTGTTGCGGATCTGCCGGCGAGGTCACGTTCCAAGGTGCGCCGGCGGCGGCGTGCTGCCGCAAGGTCGCCGTCAGGCGCGACAGGAAGGCCCAGTCGCTTTCCGTCTGCGGTTGGGACCTGCCTTGGGCGGGCATGCCGGACAGGCCACTGGTTCGCTCGACGACGATCACGGCGGAGGCCAGATCGGCCGACCGTTGAAAGCGGGTGGCGATGAGTTCATCGGCCCTGCGGCTGGGCATCCACGCCGGGAGCAGCGAGCTCTCGCCCGTGATGGCATCTTGCGATTTCGACGGCGCGGCCCAGATTACCGCCACCGCCCCGGCCGCCCAAACGCCCAGCACCAGCGCCCAATGTCGCGTGAGAAATTGTGCCAGTCCTCGAAACAATGCCACCTCCGCCCAGTGTGGACAGTAATTGTATCTCCAGGGCTGATCTTGACTCGGTAGATATGTATAGCGAACGGAGTGAAAGCGAGTTAAGAGCCATGGGGCCGCCAGGCGCAGACGCTCCTGGAGACCTTGGCGAAGAAAGCAAATGAAAGAAGGACATGACCAGATCGTTGCGGATTGGGCGCGACTGGGCGTCCTGTTCAACGTGGCGCCGGCAGGGCGGCTTGGGCTGGCTGGCTGAGCGGGTGCGCCGCTCATGCCCGGGCATGCGAGCCGCAGCGGCAGCTAACCCTCCTCGTCGTCAGGAACGTTGACGGCGACGCGCTTGAGGGGGCGTCTTGCGGCCGCCGCGGCGCGTGAGCGCATCAGCGACACCAGCACGGCGCCGGCCGGTAATGTGCCGTGATGGGCGACGAGGGCTTGTTGCAGCAGGTAGCGCACCCAGACTGTGGGTTCCATCGCCACGGCGTCGTGGGCGTACTGCACCAGGCCCACCTCATTAAAAGGCTGGTGCTGCGGATCGGCCACGTCAACCAGCGGCCGCGTGAACAGCAGCCATCGCTCGTTTCCGGTGAGATGATGCACGCCGAAGGTCATCGCCTGGCGGGCATCGGTCTGGATGGGCGCCTGCGAGCGGTGCGGCCAGCCTCGATTGATGATCGAGGGCGTCTCGAAACCCACGCTGAAATACGCCAGCGTGCGCGTCGAGGCCTGCCAGCAGCCCACCAGCACGTTGGCCGAGTCGTATGCCTCCTGCCAGCGCTGCAGGATCTCGGCGGCCGTTTCCTGAAGTGCGTGGTCCCCCTCGTGCGAGCGGCGCAGGAGGGCGTGCACAGCCGCGGCGTCGGCTGCATGCGGCGAGACCACGAATGCTCCGCGGTCTGGGCCGGCCTCGTGGCGAAGCATCAACGTCCTGTCGGCCTGGGCGCAGCTCGCCGCCAGCACGATGCGCAGACCCGACAGGTCCATCTGGCGCACCACGGCGGACGTGGCTGTGCCGTAGGTGAGTTCGCCGTCGTCCAGGACCGCGGCGGCGGGGGCGGCTGGCTGAGCCGGGGCCTCGGTCTTCAGGCGTCGCAGGTATCGCGGCACGAGCCATCGTAGAAAGGTGATCCCCACCACCAGCGAGACGACGCCGGCTACGGCCCCGGGCCCCAGATGCCCGCGGGCCCACTCCAGCAGCGAGGCGATGATGAACAGCACGCCGATCATCAACGCCGCTGGACTGGATCCGACGTTCTGCCAGCGCTTGCACGTGCAACGCCCCTCGCGGGCGCTGTCGCAATCATTGTACGGCGCGGTCACGTTCTCCCTCCCCAACAAAGCCTCCGGCTGCGACTGTCGGAATTATATCCCCGCCGCCCGCGCCTTGACCGTTTGAGTGAGAAGGCGTAGTCTGCTGGCGATGATTCCCTTCGAAGCCAAGCGCTGCGCCGATCTGCAGAAGGTGCTGGATATCACGCGGGCCATGGTCGACATCGCCGACCTCGACTCGCTGCTGCGCCTGATCATTGATCGCGCGATGGACCTGCTCGACGCCGAACGCGCCTCGCTGTTCCTCTATGACGCCGCGGCCGACGAGCTCGTCAGCCGCGTCGCCGAAGGGCTGGAGGAGATTCGCATTCCCGCCCGCGCGGGGATCGCCGGCTCGACGGTGACCAGCGGCCAGACCGTCAACGTGCCCGACGCCTACGCCGACGCGCGCTTCAACGGCGACGTCGACCGCCGCACCGGCTTTCGCACGCGCAGCATCCTCTCGCTGCCGCTGAAGGACTACCAGGGCCAGCTCGTCGGCGTGCTGCAGGTGCTCAACAAACGCCAGCGCCCCTTCGACGACGACGATGTCACGCTCGCCCAGACGCTCGCCGCCCAAGCCGGGGTCATGCTCCAGCGCGCCCGGCTGATCGACCACTACCTCGCCAAGCAGCGCATGGAACGCGATATGAACATCGCCCGCGACATCCAGCGGCGGCTCCTGCCGGCCGCGCCGCCGCAACTGACGGGCTTCGACGTGGCGGGCTTCTCCCAACCTGCCGACGCCACCGGCGGCGATATCTACGACTTCATGCCGCTCTCGGCCGGCCGATGCCTGTTACTGCTGGCCGACGCCAGCGGGCACGGAATCGGTCCGGCCCTGGTGATCGCCCAGACCCGCGCGACGTTGCGGGCACTGAGCCTCTGCGACGAGCGGCCGCCGGTGATGCTCGAGACCGCCAACCGCCTGCTCTGCGCCGACCTCGACGGCGGGCGGTTCGTCACGTGTTTCCTGGGCATGCTCGACGGCTCCGCCGCAAGGCTGGCCTATGCGGCCGCCGGACATGGCCCCATGCTCTTTTACCGCCGTGGCGAAGATGCCTTCCAGCAAGTGGCCGCCACCGGCCTGCCGCTGGGCATCATGGATGACTCGCAGTTTGACAGCGAGGCCTTCGCCTTCGCGGCAGGCGACCTGGCGGTCATCACCACCGACGGGTTCTTTGAGGCCTCGGCCCCTGACGGCGAGTTGTTCGGCATCGAGCGCGTGATGGAGTGTGTGCGCCAACATCGCGACAGCCCCGCCGCCGAGATCATCGCCCGCCTCCACCAGGCGGTGCTGGCCTTCACTCACAACGCCCCCCAGGACGACGACCTGACCGCCATCGTCGTGCGACGCATGGAATGATGCGGCCTGTAAGGCTGCTGGCAAGTCAACCCAGGCCAGAGTCGGACGGTGAGCCCAGAGGGCGAACCGACCGGCGGCGGCCTGGGTATGAGTTTCTCGCAGGTTAAACCCTGAAAGGGCGACGCAAAACGGGCGCGGTGGACGTGAGCTGTTGCTTCGCCCTTTCAGAGCTCTGGTAACAATGCAACTTGGATTCAAATGTCTTATGCAGCCTCAGCCGCGCGGGGTTGATGGAGGGTTGATTGGGCCATAGCTTTCCCGTTCCTCCTTCAGGAAAGCGTTGAAGAAGCCGGCTGAATACCAGTCCAAAGGTATGTACCGGCCTTCAATAATGCGGAAGAGAAGGGACTCGAATGATCTCGCGATAGGCTGGAAGAAGTTGCGAGCGTTGTCCGCCGGTGGCCACCACTCTTCACAACTCACGAATCCAGGAACACAAGCACTTGAACGAAAATCAACAACAACGAGGTCCCCGCTGCGACCCGCACCAATGATAAACAATCCCTGCTCGATCAGCGGGTTGGTTGCCTCGAAGTCGTGGATACGCTGCGACGAAAACAGAACTAGGTGATCGACCTGGGAATCAACCTGTGGCCAGTTGTGCATCAAGAGCCTTACCATGAAATCCGGGAGTCCCGTGGTAGGAAGCCATTTCTGGATGTTCTCTGGTGCGGTACCAATCTCCATCGAACCGAAGCGATCTAGATGTCGCAGGAAATCGCTCAACAATTCTTCTGCCATCATGGTGCCTTCTCTGATTCTCTGGACGATCTTGGCATACTGGAGGAGACATATCATCCCGTGAGCAGATTGTATGTCTCGTAGCCGCGCGGGACAAGCGGTGCCATGCAATGCGCGCCAACCCACAAAGGCCCTCCGGGAAAAGATGTGCAAAAGGACCCGGGGTAGTTCTTGGGCGATGTTCAGTTTGTCCACAAACCACGGCCGGGACGGCCGTCCTACTGGGGCAGGGGCAGTTTGTACACTTTCCGCGGGGCTTCGTAGAGCCAGATTCGCGCTACGGCCAGGGCGGCGGTGCGGCTGATGAAGTTGCGGTCGACCAGGCGCGACAGGGCGCCGGCGATGGCATCCTTGGCCAGGCCCAGCGTCGCCAGGATATAACCCATTCCGCCGCCGTCGCTGCCGTAGCCCAAAATGCGATCGGCAGGCAGAGCCTGCAGCGCCCGCAGCAAGAACTCCTCCATGCCCGCGCCGTCCAGGTGCTGCGCCCAGACGCAGTTGGCCGTCACGTTGGGAAACCGCAGCATCAGCGCCAGCATCTCGTCGCTCCAGGGCATGTTGAGATGATACAGATCGAACTGCACATCCGCATGGCGCTCCAACAGGCCCGCCAGCAGCGCGGCGTTATTCTGCGGCTGGGCGCATCGCCCGTAGCGGCCGGCGCAGAGGCCCGTGTGCATGGCCACGGGCAGCTTGTGGTCGCCGGCGCAGGATACAATCGCGTCGAGAACGTAATCGGACAGGTGGCTTTGGTGCGGCGCCAGCGAGCCGTTGGCCCGCACGATGGCAAACTCGGCGGCCGCCGCCGAGCGGATCGGCGCCTTGAACAGCAGCCCGCGCGAATAGGCGCGATGGTCCTTGATGCCGACAATGCCTTTGGCCACGCACGCGGCCACGATCTTCTGCACCGCGCTGCTGAGATCATCAAGGCTGGCGATGTCCGCGGCTGCGGCGCGTTCGATGGCCTGCAGCTCGCCCAGCGAGCTGAAATCGTGCAGCGGTCCGGCGTTGAGCAGCGGAAAGAAGTTTCTGCCGTGCGGCAGGTCGCCAGAGAGGAATTTGGCGATGCCATCGCCCCATCCAAAGCATGGATGGCCGACAACGTTGCTCACCCAGCCGCGGATGCCCGCGGCGTCGAACGCCGCGGCCGCCTGGGCGGGGGTGTACGGCGCGAGGCGCTGGGCGAGCTGGTCGTACGAGGACTCGGTCAAATTGTCGTCGACGCCCAAAGCCCGCAGACGGGCGGCAGCGACGCGGCCGTAACCACTGCAGCGCACCAGCGGCCAGACAGAAAGCAGGGCCTTCCACTTCTCGCGATCAGACGCCGAGCCGTTGAGCACGTCGAGGAGGGCCTGGTCGGCGAAGGACTCGGGCAAGGCCGTCCGCAGCAGGGCGACCGGGTCGCGCGTCTGGGCGGGCCATTCGGCATCGACGTCGGCCTGGTGGATATGGGCGTTGATGCTGGGAATGGATTCGATTTCGTGACGCAGATCCTGGAAAGTCATAGAAACAGATCCTAGATCCTCGGTCCCAGATCCTAAGGAATAGAAACAAGTTCTGTCCTAGGACCGAGGATCGAGGACCTAGGATCTTTCCACATCATCCGCGCTTGGTCCAGAACGGGCCCTTGGGCTTCTTGGGCCGCGCGGATCGCATGCCCTTGCCGGGGATGGAGATGGTGGTTTCCATGGCGGCCTCGAGGGCTTCTTTGGCCTGGACGTGGCGTTTGATGACGTACTGTTCGGCCACGCCGGCGAAGGTCGAGGTCATGATATAGAGGTTCAGACCCGATGGCATGTTGTAGAAGATGAAGAGCATCATGCCGGGCATGAGGTACTTCATCATCTTCTGTTGCTGGGCCTGCTGGGGCGTAGCAGCAGGACCGGCGCCGGCGGCCTGGGGGTTGAGCAGCGTCTGGAGGAACATGGCGATGGCCACCAGGATCGGCAGCAGGTGCAGGCTCGTCAGGCCCACGAATGGCAGGGGGGTGCTCCAGGAGAAGATGACATCGGGGGCGGCCAGGTCGGTGATCCACACCGGCAGGAAGGCGGCGTGGCGCAGTTCGACAGAGGCCTGGAGGCTCGTCCACAGGGCGATCCAGATGGGCATCTGCAGGAACATGGGCAGGCAGCCCAGGATGGGGCTGGCGCCTTGCTCCTTGTAGAACTTCATCATTTCCTTCTGGAGCGTGTCCTTGTCGTCGGCGTACTTCTCCTTGATCTGCTGCATCTTGGGGCCGAGCTTCTGCATCTTCATCATCGACAACTGGCTGCGGCGCGTCAGCGGGTGCAGCACCAGGCGCACCAGGGCCACCAGGATGATGATCGCCACGCCGTAGTTGCCCAGCGTGACGATCGAGAGCTTCTCCAGCAGCCACATCAGCCCCAGCGTCAGCCAGCCCACCGAGCCCAGCGAGCAGCAGCTGCCCAGGTCGATGGTGGAGATGTAGTCCAGGTCGCGATAGCGCGGACGGAAGTACGGATTGCTGTCGTTGGTGAAGACGTCGCGTTTCTTGGGCCCAGCGAAAACGTCGAAGCTGAAGACGCGCGGCTCGGCGGTCTTCGACGGGCGAACCGTCACGCCCGTCAGTTGCACGCCGGTGAGGAAGTTGCGGCTGGATGAACCTTCGTCGACGGCCGCGGCGTAGCACTGCTCTTCCCAAGGCGAACCGGGGGTGATTTCCGGCAGCAGGATCGATGTGAAATACGCGTTGGTGACGCCGATCCAGAGCGTGGGCGTCTTTTCCAGGCTCGTGCCCACGACGGCCTCGGCGCCCAGGGTCTGGAATCGCGGGTCCTTTCCGCTAATGAGGTCCTGGTGCGGGATGCGGTAGGGGACGAGGCTCTTGCCGTCCTCGCTGCGTTTGACGTAGGCCACCGTGCGGGTATCTTCGCGATACGACTCGCGGGGCAGCCCCGTCGGGCCGGCCTGGTCGACGCTGATCCGCACGTCCTGGCCGGTGAGGTTCTCCACCTCCAGCGAAACGTGGATCGAGTAATCATTGGGCTTGAGCTGGTAGGTTTTGATCAGCCGCACGACCACGTCGTTCCTGGCCGTGGCCCAATCGGCGGCCTGGCTCCACGCCAGTTCGTAAACCATGCGGACGCTGTCGGCGGTGACGCTGAGGGGCGTCCAGACTTTCTGGTCGAGGTTGTCCAGTGACAGCACCCGCGTCTGGCCGTCGAGTTTGGCCTCGAGGCGCATGCTGCGCGTCGCCATGGGCAGCAGCGCCTTGCCGTTGAGCATGACGGGGTTGAGCAGGCTGTAATGACCTTTGTACTTGTCGGGGTTCTGGCTGCAGGCGGCCTCGTACCCGGAGGGGTCTTTCTCGTAGAGGCGCTTGTCTTCGACGGTGACGAAGTAGTTCGTCAGTTTGGCGGTGTTGATGGATGCGCCGAGAGTATTGACCTGGACGGCCATCAGGAACTTTTCGGGGCCTTGGCCCTGGACCGATCCGATAGTGTGCAGCGCCGCCGGCCGCGTCTGCGGCGTGCCGCGCCACGCGCGGCCAGTGGTCGCCGGTTGCGAGGCGGGCGGCGCGGCCGGAGCGGGAGCAGGGACTGCTGCCGGAGCGGGAACCGTCGCTGCCGCAACGGACGCCGCAGCGGAAGCGGGAACCGGCGCGGTAGCGGGCGCGGGCGATGCCGGGGCAGCGGGCATGGTGGCCGCCGTCGGCGTGGCGGCCGGGGTGGTTTCGCGCGGCTGGGCCCAGAGCACATAAAGCGCCACGGCGGCGCCGGCAGCGGCCAAGGCGGCGATAAATCGTTTCACATTCACAAGCGGCTCCTGTGGCATGGGCGTCTCGCCCATGCATTAAGAGCACGGGCGAGACGCCCGTGCCACAAAACGGGCCTCAGCGCCCTTCCCGCAGGCGGCTGCCCAGGTAGTCGTCGAGTTCGGGCGTTGCGCGGACCTTGGCCATAGTGGCCTCAACGTTGTAGGGCACACGGACGAACCGCACCAAGGCGCTGGCGCCGTTGGGTTCGAGGATGGCGTAGCTGGCGCGGTTGTCGCGGTCGCGCGGCTGGCCGACCGAACCCACGTTGGTCATGGCCTTGCGGAAGGACACTTCAAAGACGCCGTCGTCGAGCTCGTCGGGGCTGTAAAAATCGGGCGTTTCGAGGAACACGCCCGGCACGTGGGTGTGGCCGACGAAGCATAGATGGTTGAATCGCTCGAAGAGCCCGCGGAACTTGCCCGGGCAGTTGTAGACGTCGTCGGGGAAGATGTATTCGTTGATCGGGCGGCGCGGGCTGCCGTGCGTGAACGTCACGTCCGTCACGCCGGGCAGGCCCAGCGCCTCGCCGCTGATGACGTGCTTGACCGGCAGGGCGCCCAGGTAGTCCCAGCGGGCGGCGCGTTTTTCCAGGTCGGGCTCTTTTTCGAGCTTGCGGCGGGTCCAGAAGCATGCCGCCTCGGCGCCCATGTTGAAATTGTTTGGCTCGTACAGCGCCGCGAAGTCGTGGTTGCCCATCAGCGTCACCTCGCAGTGACGCATGATCAGATCGAGGGCCTCGCAGGGATTGGGACCGTATCCGACGACGTCCCCCAGGCAGACAATGCGCTCCACGCCGCGGGACTCGATGTCCCGCAGCACCGCCGTCAGCGCCTCGATGTTCGAGTGAATGTCGCTGATGATCGCCAGCATGCGCGTCGCTTTCCGGGCCGTCGCGGCCGTAAACAGCGTATGCTACTTCCGCCGCGGGGCTAAGTCAAATCTAACGGATTCGCGATGGAACAACGGAATATTGGAACGCAAAATAATGGAATGCTGGAACGTTGGCGAAACGGTCCGGGGTCTTCCTGACTTCCATCATTCCGTTGTTCCCGTCTTGAGGAACTCATGCGCAACCGCGGCTGTGATTTTCTTGCCGCTGGCGGCGGTGAAGGTTACGCGGCCGGGGGCGAAGGCGGCGGTGGCGACGCGGTCGAACCCGCGCGGGGTCCGGATGGCGCCCTGGATGTAGCGGATGGCCGTCGGGTGGCGGGGCGAGAGCTTGACGGCTGTCGCCACGCCGACTCGGGTGAGCGGGTTGGGCCGGGCGGAATCGGCCAGGCCTTCGGCGAAGTACCCGCAGCCGTCCTCGAGACCCAGGCAGTGATCGTGGCCATCCCAGGGCGCCGCGTGGCGGCCGCCGTTGGACATCCACATCGTCATCGCCGGAAGCACGGCGGCGTCCTTGAGCGAGAACCACAGGTAACCCGCCTCGGTATTGACGGCCGCGGTCCACGCCGGTTCGGGCGTGGGCTTGTGGAACACGGCCGCCAGGTCGGTGAAGCCCAGGCGGTCGGGAAAGGCGGTCAGGTCGACATGGGCCGGGTCCTTCCACAGAGTCGGGACGCGTGAGAGGCTGGCGAACCGCGCGTTGATTGCCAGGGCCTGGTATCCGCCCTCGGCCGGTACGCTGAAGGGCACGGGGCAGGTCATGCCGAAGCGGTATGCGCTGGTCGAGATCTGCAGCGCCCGGGGCGTCTTGGGCATGGCCAGCGTGGCGTGATGGCCCAGCGGCATGGCGGCATCGAACCCCTCGAGCAGATCGCACTGGTAGATTGCGTTGGAACCCCCGACCAGCGTCAACGTCTTGGTGACCTTGCCCGGGCAGACGCGCGGACGCATCGTCAACGTGAGCGTCGTGGCTGAGCCGCTCTTGTCCAGGCCGGCCAGGCTCCAGCGTGCCGACGCCGTCTCTCCGTGGACGGTGTGCTGCTGACCCTTGAATGGCGCGCCATTGCCGCCGAAGGGCATGCAGAAGAAATCGCCCCTCAGTGGAATGAGCACCGGCACAGGGATCTTGCGATGCTGGTTCTGCCAGGGGCTGATCCAGTACGGCTGCACCGGCCGGCCAGTGTCGCGGCAGAACGTCACCGGCGCCAACTGCCCGCCCAGTTGCGTCACGGCCAGTTCCACCTGCGGCGTGCGGATGATCCAGGATGGCTGCGAGTCGATCGTCTTGACGAGAGGTTTCATGGCGCGGCCCTTTCAATGGTTGGTCAACAATCTATGGCCGCGGCGCGCCCCACGCAAGCCTTCGAGCGGACATCGCTCTGTCCTTGCTTCGCCATTTGAGCGAGCGTAGACTAAATCATCGACGATGGGAGGTTGCTCATGTGGCGAGCGAGCGTGATGGCGGTCCTGGTCGGCTTGGCGGCTTGCCTGGCGGCGCAGGGGCAGGCGACGACGCGGGCGGTGAATAAGGAACGTCAGGCGGCCATGACGGCCGAACTGGCGGCCCTGATGCGAAAGCTGGCGGACAATCCCGCCGATGCCAAGGTCCGCACGGAGTTGATCCGCTTCTGCCTGATCCGGATGAACGCCCCGGACAAGGCCAGCACGCTACTGCACGTCAGCGTCGACGAAACCCTGCGGCGCCTGGTGCCACTGGCGTGCAAGAAAACCGAAGAGCTCGATGCCCCGGCCAGTCTCGAACTGGGCAAATGGTACCTGTGCGATCTGGCGGTGGCCGCGCCGGCGGGCGAAGACCGCACCGAGATGCTCCGCCGCGCCCGCGCCTGCCTGGAGCACTTCCTGGATATCTACCCGCCCAAGAACGCCTCGCGCATCGAGGCGATGGTGCTGCTCGACGACGCCGGCAACGCCCTGAACGGAGGCCCCCTGCCCCTGTCTGAAAAGGAAACGCCCAAACCGGCCCCCAAAGACTCTGCCCCGTCCAAAGACCCCGCCGGCCCGGTTGTCATCGAGGTCAACGCCCAGGCCATGTGGACTGCCGCCGGACAATACAAGAAGGGCCAATCGCTGGAGTTTCACGCCACCGGCATCTGGAGCGTCCAGGCGCAGCGGGGCAGTTGCACGCCCGACGGCCGCGCGTTCGATGAAGCCGACGGCGAAGTCCGCGGCTACCTCCGCGGGCGCATCGCCGGGGGCGAGCCGTTCAAGATCGGCTCGAAGCTCATCATGGCCGTGCCGGCAGAGGGCCCGCTGGAACTGGGAATGGACGAAGGCGCCGATCCCAAGAGCTATCTGGACAACTCCGGCTCGATCAAAGTCACGATCATCGCGCGCTGAAATCTGTGGCATGGGCATCCCGACGGGGCAGGCCTCGCCCAGGCTCTGCGAGATGCGCGGGCGCGACGCCCGTGCCACAAAATTCCCCCGCTTGAGTAACCTCGATCAGGGATGCTCTCACTGTCTTGTCAACTAATGCTTTGCTCAGGAGAGTTGCCATGAAATGCCGACCGTTGATGAGCGGGATGTTCTTGATGACAGGCGTGCTGGCGATAGCCGCGATGACCGTAACCGGCTGCCGCGAGCGGACGAACCTTAATCTGGGCGTGGTCTTGCCGCTGCAATCGCCGCCGCCACCGCCACCGCCGCCACCGACGGTCGTTTACGTTCAGCAGCCTCCCGCTCCGGCGCCGGTATATGTCGCTCCGGCCCCGGTGGTGGTGATGGCGCCTCCGCCGGCGCCGATCGTCGAGACGCCTCCGCCCCCGCCGGCCGTCGGTTACATCTGGATCGGCGGGTACTGGAACTGGAGCGGCGGACGCTACGTCTGGGCCCGCGGACACTACGATCGCCCGCCCCACGCTCGGGCGGTGTGGGTCGCCCCGCGATATGAAGGCGGCCACGGACGCCCCGGCGGCCGCTACACGCCCGGCCACTGGAGATGAGGACGGCGATTTCGCCACGGAATTGAGAACAATCTGCAGCCAGAACAGGAAGAGCGCAAAGAACCCATCTTTGTGCTCTTCCTGCTTTTGTAGCGGACAAGATCGCGGCGAAATTGAAATTGCCGCCGCGTGGGTGGTTTCCCTCCTTGTCAAAATGGGGCTTTGTTGTACAATGGAAATCGCCAGTGGGGATTGCTCGGGCCGGTAGTCATGGATGCGGATCGGCCGACACAGTGTTAAAACCTGGTCGCCTACGTTCGGAGCATGACTTGAGCAACGAGTGGACAGACGCCGAAGGACGAGTGGACCGAGCTCACGTATTGTACGAGCAAGGCCGCTGGGCCGAAGCGGCGGCGGAACTGCAGGCGGCCATCGACATCAACCCGCTCAACCCGCTGTGGCATTTCAATCTCGGTCTGACGCTGGAGGCCCTGGAAGACTACGAGCGCGCCGGGCAGGTCTTCGCCCGGGCGCTGGAGATGACGCCCGACGACCTCGAAACGCTCAACTGCCTGGGCGTCAACATGACCCGCCAGGGCAAGTACGCCGAAGCGCTGAACTACTTCCAACATATCGAGAAGCTCGACCCCAACTACGAGCCGGCCTACTGCAACCGCATCATCACCTACACCGAGATGGGCCAGCACGACCAGGCCGAACTGATGTTCTACCTCGCCCGCCAGGTCAAGGATGATTGCAGCCTCTGCTACTACAACATCGCCGCCAGCCTCTATAACCGAGGCCAGTACGACGCGGCTATCAACTGCCTCCAGCAGGTGCTGCGACTCGATCCCAAGCACCCCCAGACCAACGTGCATATCGCCGAAGCGTACTGGGCCAAGGGCGAACTCGAACAGGCCGCCAAGCACTACCGCATGGAGCTCGATGTCGCCGGCGAGGACGTCGAGACCATGCTCGACCTGGGCGAGCTGATGATGGAAATGGACCGCCCCGAGCAGGCAGCCGCCCTCTTCCGACGGGCGCTGGCCCAGGGCGACAACGCCGATGCCTTCTTCTGCCTGGGCGAACTGGCCCTGCGGCAAAAGAACATGGACGAGGCCGGGGCGTTCTTCCAGAATGTGCTGGCCGCCGATGAACATTACGCCGGCGCCCACGCGCGGCTGGCGCAGGTGTGCCTGGCCCGCGGGCAGTCGATGGAGGCCGCCAAGCACCTGACCATCGAGCTCAAGCGCTGCGGCGACGACGCGGTGATGCTGGCCGAACTGGGCCAACTGCTGCTCGAAGCCCACATGGGTCGTCAGGCCAACGCCGTCTTCCAGCGCCTGGTGACGCTGCGCCCCGACGACGCCGAGGCCCGTCACAGCCTGGCTGTGAGCTACTTTGAACTCAAGATGATGGACGAGGGGATCCGCCAGTGCCGCCGGGCGCTGAAGCTTCAGCCGCAAAACCCCCAGGCGCTGTACAACTTGGCCTTGGCGCACGTGCAGACCGGCTCGATCCGCCGGGCGCGACGATACCTGTGGCGCGCCATGTCACTGGCGCCGCAAGACCAGACCATCCGCCAACTGGGCAAGAAGCTCAACATGACCGGCCTGCTAGGCCGCCTCGGCAAGCGGTTTGAAGGCTTCGCCTGGCGATGGATGCCGCTGTGACCATTTCCATCTGAATTCACTACTGTCCGATCATCAGTTGAACAGCGACAGCTCGTTATGTGTTAAGATCCAAAAGCAATGACCGGACAGTAGTGATCTGTAATTTGAAATGTTCGCGACGGATAGAGCGAGGCGCTCAATGACAACAGATGCTTCCGCCCTGCAGCGATGGCACGACCTGTTCAACCGCGCCAACGGGCGGCGGCGGGTCTTCTGCGTCTATGGCGGCGACGAACCCCTGCCGCCGGTGCCCGACGCCGCGGCGTTTCCTGAGAACAAGCGAGGCCGCATCGAAAACGCCTGGCAGAATTACTGCCAGATGCTCGCCCGCCGCCAGTGGATTGGCGACGACTCGATTCCCTTCGCCGATGTCTACACCGGCACCGAGATCTTCGCCCACGCCTTCGGCTGCGGCGTGTACCGTCACGAGAACAGCAACCCCTCAGCGCGGCCGCTGATTACGCATAGCTCGCAGGTCGCCTCGCTGAAGGTGCCGTCGCTGGACTGCCCGCCGCTGGCGGTGCTGTTCGAGATCGCCGACGAGTTCCATCGCCGCGGCGGGGCCGATCTCATCATGAAGATCCCCGACATCCAGAGCCCCGTCGACATCGCCGCGCTGATCTGGAACAAGACCGACTTCTACTACGCCATGGTCGACGCCCCGCAGGCCGTCCACGAACTGGCCGACAAGTGCCGCCAGCTCCTGACAGCCTTTTGCGACGAATGGTTCTCACGCTACGGCCGGGCGTTCATCGCCCACTATCCGCCCTATTACATGCCGCAGGGCCTGACGCTGTCGGAGGACGAGATCGGCTCGGTCAGCCCGGAGATGGCCCAGGAGTTCTTCCTGCCGCATCTCAATGCCCTGAGCGACCACTTCGGCGGGCTGGGGATCCACTGCTGCGCCAACGCACGGCACCAGTGGAATACGTTCCTGAAGATCCGCAACCTCCGCGTGCTGAACATCACCCAGGGCCCCGCCGTGACAGCCGACGCGTACCGGTTCTTCAACGAAAAAGTCATCCACGTCCACGACTGCCAACCCGACCCGACGGCCATGCCCGCCTGGATTGAAGCCAACGCCCCGGCCGCCCCGGTGTTCCTGCGCGAAGTCGCCGCCACGCGCGAAGAAGCCATCGAGAAATCCCACCGCCTGCGAGAATGGGCTGATGGGAAGTGTTGAGTGGTGAGTAGCACGGGCATCTTGCCCGTGAGTCGCATGGGCGTCTCGCCCATGCTTTGTTTATTCCTCGGCGTTTTGAGCCCTTGCCAGAAAGGTCTCGATGCCGCATTGTCCTTGCATTGTCTATTCTTGTCCGTTTTCGGCGATGTCGAAGGGCGTCTCTTTATGTAAAGCGTTATATGATAATGTGTTACGATAAATATATCGCAGTTGGCCTGCTTACCCGGACAATCCCCTCTCCAAGAACGGTTCCGTGGCGCTATCTGGCGTTGTAGTAACAGAACGGGCGGCCCAATGGACCGCCCGTCCTGATTATCTATGGAGGCCGGCCCATCCAGCACACCTGGAAAGACCGCCCGATTAAACTCTAGCTTCTGCGGCGTCGCAGCAGCGCGCCCAGGCCGCCCAAGCCCAGCAGCGCCATCGTCGCCGGCTCGGGAACGTAACTCAACTGCACGTTATCGTAGTACAGCTTGCTTGGCGTGCTTTGGCTGCCTACCTGAAGGATCCTGATCGTGATATCGCCCGCGGAGTCGGCCACCCACTGCAGTGAGGTGGTGGTAAATTGGATGCCATTGGCCGTGATGGCCGCCTCTTTCTTCAATCCGCCGCCCACATAAAGTTGAAGCTTCGGTGCACCAATCCCCCAAGCTGAAGCTGCACCAGCGTTGAATACATCCACACTCAAATCATAGGTGTTGCCGATGGCGGCCTGGCCAACAACGCCGCTGGTCCACCGGGCACCCTTCGAGCCCTGCAATGTCCCTGACGAGACATATGCCCCGGTGACTTGGCTCCCGGTCTGCCCGGCAAACGGGGTCGCGGGATTGTAGACGGACATCCAAGTGGCGTTACCTGACGCGTATTGCATATCGAGCGTCCAGCCAGTCAACGACGGTCCAGAAAGCCATCCAGTATTAGTGTTGTAGGTTACTTTCTCCTCCACACCGCTTGACCGGGCTGGATCCTCGAAGCTGCCTTTGACATCGATCACTCCGGCCGTTGCCGGACTTGTCAGGGCAAGACTGACGCCCACACAAACAATACACGCTAAAACTGCTCCGAAATGCCTCATTGCCTTTCTCCTAATTAGCCACCGTTGTTGGAAAACAAAACCTATTGGACTTCTTCTTTGCGAACTGCCTTGGCCGCCTCCGCGACCGAAAGAGATGATACTCGATCATAGCATCTCTGTCAATACTTCATCTGAAAATGTCCTTCGTTATAAGTACCGTAATTCAAATATGTTGTGTTTTATTATAAATAAATTCGACATAAGAACCCCGCGAATATCCATACCCGGAGACGTCGTGATAAGGCCCAGATCATCATTGGTGAACGAGATCGTGTAATTGGCCCATGTGCCGCTCGCCGGCTGATTGGCCAGGGCGTTGCTGACAGCCTGATAGGCGATGACTGTGCCGTTGGCAACCAGGCGAATCTGATTGGACGCCTGTCGGGAACGGCGTATCGCTTCGGTAGCTAGATGATTTACCTGAGCCATTCACGACAGATAGGCGGACTTGAACTTTTTAGCTGCCGGGCAAGATTTCTCACTTGACGCAAGGCAATTCTGTAGTAAATTACGCACAGGAGTAGAAATCTGGCAGCAGACGTTGTAGCTTTCGAGACTTGTTCTTGGCAGAAGGCAACAATTTCCGTGGACACCCGGTTTCGCGTGAGGCGACAGGAGTCCGTCATCGATTCGTCTGAAGGAGAATGAAATGCACGGTAGAACTCTCTCGTTGCTGGTTGTGCTAGGAATGGTTCTGTGCCTCGGCGCTCCGGCCGATGCAGCGGTTCTCTTCACCGAGTCTTTTGAAGCCGAAAGCGTGGCTGAAGGCACGTGGGGTACGGAGACGCGGTCCAATACACAGGGCGGCGTGCCGGGGTGGACTGTTACGTCCGACACGATGTATCACTGGTACAACGAGTGCAATCCTGACACGGCTGGCAACGTTCGCTTCAGCAGCAGCTCGGCTCCGGACGGCACCAACGGGCTGATGATCAAGTCGCCTGCAGGCGCTCCGGGCAAGACCGCTCTCTACACAACCAGTCCAATCGGCACCATCGCGGCTTCCACAAGTTATGCGCTTTCGGTCGACGTTGGACGGCTGCTTGAGAGTTCGACGTTCTACAAGATGGACGCTGTCATGATCGCCCTGACGACCAACCCGGGGTGGAGTTTGGACGATCCTCTGACCAACGAGGCGACGAACTGGTTCTTGGGCTCCGAGCTAACCCAAGGGGCGTTTGTCGAGAAAACCGTCACCCTCGACGCCGCCACGATTGCTGCCCAGGGTCTGGCCGGAAAGTCCTTGTACGTCTATCTCTGGATCAGGGGCACTGATGCAAAGGAAATGGTGGTCTTCGACGACATTCGCGTGACAACCACATTGATCCCCGAGCCTGCGACGATGAGTCTGCTGGTTCTGGGCGGCGTGGCGGCTTTGCTGCGGAAGCGCAGGAACTAGCGCCAGGTTTCGCGACAATCTGAAGGATCTATTAACCGGGCGGCCGAATCGACAGGCCGCCCGGTTTCTTTTCATCTGCTGCCCAGGGGATGCAAAAAAGATTCGTTTTAGATTCATTTTGCTGCTTCCGGCTGTACGGCATATCTGGTATACTTTTTACGGCAATAGGGTGTTCCCCCTACTGTGGCAGAGAGAAAACGGAGAACCAAAGGAAGGCGGTTTCCTGCCACAAGGAATTCACGGCGTTGTTTGTTCTTTTGTTCCCATTTGTAAGGAGAAGCATGATGAACTGGAAGAGAGGATCAGCGGTAGTTGTTATGGCGGCGGTTCTGCTGGCACTGGCCGGCGCATCTCAGGCGGCGGTCATTGACTTGGCCCTTTTGTTGAAGAATGGTTCCTTTGAAGATGCCGAGGCCTTGGATGGGGTGACGGCTGGAGTCCCGACGGATTGGACAGTCTTTAACAGTAACAGCTCTTCCTCAGCGGTCTATAATCCCTTGCCGACGGAAGGGCTGCAGGCCGTGTACGGTTCGCAGTATGCCCGTGTGACCACAAACGCCACCAGCACGCTGAGCACCTGGTACAAACTACAGCAGGCAGACCTTGCCACGGCCGTCGCGGGCGACACGTACACATTGACCGTCTCTGTCGGCCATATTGCGGGCGTGGCCTTTTCCTCATGGGCGGGCTACAACCAGGTTCAGCTCTGGGTCGGCGGAACCAAGTACTATACCGACATCACAGATCCGGGCAACGGACTCTGGAAAGAGGTGACTGTCTCCCATACGGTCTCTGAGGCCGAGGCGGGGCAGGCCATCATGGTCCAGTTGATGGCTGGCAACTACAAGGGGCAGGGCGCACGCGCCGTCGCATTCGATATCGCACCTGCTCCTATCCCCGAGCCGGCGACGATGGGCCTGCTGGTTCTGGGCGGCGTGGCGGCTTTGCTGAGGCGGCGCAGAAATTAGTTGTCAGGCTCCCAAATAGCAGTAATAGCGCACCGGGCGGTCAGTTCTCAGAGCTGGCCGCCCGGTTCTATATTCGGCCAAGTCTCGACAAGGCAGCGGCATGCTGATAGGCGCTCTACCGCCTCATTTGAACCGGGCCAAAGCAATTCTCACCCTTAAAAATACACGGCCAAAAGACTCTTTTCCGATTTTCCGAGCTTTTGGGCTTGGCGCATAAACGATTTTGTGATATGTTATTCGCAAGGAGTTGAAAACCGGCGTTGCCAAGTGCCGTTTTCACAACCGTCCAGAGTCAAAAGTAGTTCGCAGGAATTTGTTGCACCATTTGTGTTCTAAGGAGAAGGCGATGGCAAGTTTCAGCAGGCATATTCCATTTGCGGCGATTGCAGTAGCGTTTCTGTCCCTCGCTTGGGGACCAGCCGCCAGGGCCGACCTGGTCGTGGGCGGGTCCTTTGAAACGCCGAATGTGGCGGATGGAGCCAATGATCTCTCAGATGCCAGCGGCCACGCATGGTTAGACAGCTGGACATCGGCAGACAACCAGACCATCGGGGGTTTCGGCGTGGGAATGGAAGACCCGTTGACCAATCTGTCTGGTCAGCTTGACGACCAGTACCTCAAGATGCAGTTCGTTTCCAGCACCAAGAACGAGTGGATCAAGGTCTTTTCGCCCACGCTTGGCGCCGTTCAGGCAAACGCCACATATAGCTTCAACGTCATGGCCACGTGGGATGCTCAGTATGGCGGGGGCAGCCAGCCCTCTTGGGCAGGATGCAACGTGGTCAGCCTGTACCTCAATGGATATGAGTTTTACAAGAATCTCGTTGGCAATATCCCCACACGGGGCACGTTTAACGATATCGGCGTCCAGGTCGTAATAGATAGTTCCGGCAAGCTCGTCTCGACCAACGCCAACACGACGGCCGTGGTCGGCGAAACCGTCCTGACCGGCGGGTCCGAGGCACAGATCAAGCTGATGGGCGGCCGAGCAGCAAGCACCGGCGGATCGGGCCAATCCTATGTTATGTTCGACAACGTGCGCCTGACGGTCGATGCTACCAAGACCTGGGACGCCCTGGGCGACGGCAACTGGACCGATGGCAATCGCTGGGTGGCCGCCGGTGAGCCTCTGGCCACCGAGAACATCGAGATCAACGCCCCTCTTGACACTGTGACGGTCAACAGCGCCACGGCCACCGCAAAAGTGGCGACCCTGACAGCCGGCATCCTCAACATCGCCGAAACCGGCAAGCTCACCGTCGTCAACACCCTGATGGTCGCCGCGGCCGGCGAGGTTCAGCTGGCGGGCGAACTGTCAGCGGCAACGCTCAACACCGCCGGAACCATCAGCGGCACGGGATCGGCGGCCGTGGGAACGCTAAAGGTCACCGGCGGAAGCGTCGGGGCCAACATCACGGCCTCCTCGGCCCACAACATCGAGGCCGGCACGTTGAGCGAGACCCTCGACGGCGCCTCGGCGACGTTGACCAAGAGCACGGCCGGCGTGGCCAACTTCCAGGGCACGGTGGACGTCGCCACGATCGCTATCAACGCCGGCACGGCCAATAACAGCGGCTCGATGAATGCAGCCACCGTAAACATCTCCGGCGGGACGCTGGATAACTCCAATACGCTGGCGGCCTCCACCGCCTTGAACGTCAACTCCGGCACGTTGACCAACAGCGGCAGCGTATCGGCCCCGGTGATCAACGTGGCCGGTGGAGCGCTCAACAACACCAACACGGTTGTCGCCACCACACTGAACGTCTCGGCCGGGACCATGACCAGCGACAGCTCGACCACAGCCGAGACGATGAGCATCGCGGCGGGCGCGGCGGTTTCCGGGCACTACACGATCACCAAAGACCTGACGCTCAGCGATGCGATGAAAGTCAGCCTCGCCGGCGCCGCGTCGTTCGATTTGACCGGCACGGACCTGGCAAATGCGGCCGCGGCGCGGACGCTGACCTTCAACGGCGGAACGGCCACCCTGTCGCGCGTCGTCAGCACCAGCGGTCTGGTGTCGCACGTGCAGTTTGACGGCACAATGGGGCCGGGTCTGGCCGGGACGGGCGGCACGGCGGTTGGGGCGGTCAACTACGACGCCGGCAAGTTCGGCCTGTCGGCTGGCGTAGCGACCTACGGCGCCGGAAGCGTCGTCCTCAACGACGACCTGGGCGCCCAGTTCGGCACGACAGGCGATTTCAGCATGTCGTTGTGGATGTATTTCGACTCGGCCATCAGCGACCCGGCGTTCTTCAGCAACAAGAGCTGGGACAACGGTAACAACACCGGCATCAACTTAGCGTTCAACGATTCCACCGTCCTGGACTTCAACACCAAGGGCAGCACTGGCACGCGCCAGGACCTCCACCCGGCGGCCCTGAACGCCGGGGCGTGGAACAATATCGTCTTCACCGTCGACCGCGACGGGCTCACGAGCCTGTACGTCAACGGCGTGGCCGCCGGGACCTTGGCTACCTCGGCCGGATCCTTCGACGGGCTGTACAACTGGACGTTCCTCAATGACGGCACGGGCGTGTACAGTGGCACGGTCAGCGGCCTGAAGGTCGATGAATATGCGGCCTGGTCGCGACTGCTGACCGGAGGCGAAGTGGCGGGTCTGTACGACGGCATCGTCGGCGACAAGCTGGGCCTGGATCTGTCGAGCATGACCTGGGACGTGCTGTCCAGCATGACCATCAATCTGGACACCACCTCGCTGGTCGACCCGTTCATGATCAACCTGGCGGACGGCCAGATCCTGACCCTGACGGGCGACTGGGACGCCATCTACGCCTTGGGCCAGAACAGCCTGGAAAAGTACGGCCTGTACATGTCCTACGACACGTTCGGCAGCGGGCCGGTCTACCTGAGCAACGTTCCCGAGCCGGCGACGATGAGTCTGCTGGTTCTGGGCGGCGTGGCGGCTTTGCTGCGGCGGCGCAGGAGCTAGACTGGCGATAGTTCACCAAAGCGCGGATGATTTCACCGGGCGGCCAGGCAAGAACTGGCCGCCCGGTTCTTTTGATTCAAGCCAACGCAAGCAGCGCCAGGCCCGACTCCCGCAAGGTTCGTTTCGTACGCGTGTCGGAAAACACACTTGAACCGCCGGCGGCGTTTTTTGTAAGATACACGTTCTGTCCCCCAAGCAAGCCCCCGCCCGCGGAAGGCGGATAACTACGTAAGGAGTTCCAGACATGGCGTACAAGATTACCGATGCCTGCACGGCCTGTGGGACGTGCTCGGATAGCTGCCCGGCCGAAGCGATCAAGGAAGGCGACCCGATCTACATGATCGATCCCGACACCTGCATCGACTGCGGCAGTTGCGTCGACACCTGCCCCAATTCCGCTATCGTCGAAGACGCATAAGCGGAACGTGCGGGCCTTCGCGGCCTGCAGATTGTAATGTCGCACGGCCCCGAGCCAAAACCTCGGGGCCGTTTTATTGTTCGTCGGTCGAGCACCCGCCTTCGCTGCGAGCTACGGCGTGACAAGAGCTCGACCGCGGACAAGACTCGGAGCGGCGCCAATCAGGCCTGGGCGAACTGCAGGCCGACGGAGATGTAGCCTTTTTCGATCAGCGTGCTGCGGTCGACGCGAATGACGGTGCAGTCGACCGATTGCCGGCCGAGCTCTTCCAGCTCGCCCTGCTCGACCTTGGGCAGGTCCAGGCGGATCGGCTGGCCGGCCTTGAGCGGCGCGGCTGCGGGAATGTAGATCTGCAAGCCGCCGCGCGAGATGTCGACGCAGCGGGCGGGGAACCGTCGCCGCGTCGGGGCGTGGACGAAGCTCACGCCGGCGGCCAGCGGGTATCGCCGGTGCACGCGCCTCTCTTGCGGGGCCATTTCTACCATCCGGGCAGTTCCTTCACTCGCGGCACGCACGCCCTCCAATATCACTATCGGACCGGGCCGGCGATGCATTATACTCAAACGCCCCAGCCGACTCACTGCAAAGACCGCAAAGGAGTAGAAGAGATCATGAGATGCGCGGATGCCCCATCCAACCACCCGATCATCCAACCATCCCGCCATCCATCCGATCATCCAACCATCCGGTCATCCATCCATCCAATCATCCATCCGTCCCTCCGCATTCGTTCTGCGGCTGGATTTCTCTTTCTTGCCTGCGCGTTCTCTCTGGCCGCTCCCCTTTGCGCCCAGGAGCCGCAGACCCAGCCGCGGACACTGCAGCACCAGGTGAGCGCCATGATCGGCGACTACGTCCGCACCTACGGCGGGCGCGCCGGCGTGTCGATCGTGCGGCTCCCCAACCAGCCGCTGGCGGCTGTGGCGGGCGACGAGACCTTCATCCCCGCCAGCAATCAAAAGCTCCTGACGTGCGGGGCGGCGCTGGCGCGCCTGGGCAGCGGCTTCCAATTCACCACGCGGGTGTACGTGCTGGCCGACGCCAGCGTGCTGGTGGCCGGCGACTTCGACCCGACCCTGGGCGACGCCGAGGTGGAGACCGCTCTGGGCCTGGGACGCTACGACGACCTGGATCGCTGGGCGGCAGCCGTCAAGGCCGCACTGCCCGGCGGCACAGTCAAGCGGGTGCTGCTGGAGGACAATCCCGACTGCGGCGCGTACACGCCCGCGGACTGGCGCGAGCCCAACGCGCGGGCGGCGTACGTCGCGCCGGCCTCGCGGCTGAATTACAACAACAACTGCCTGGACGTGGTCTTCATCCTGCGCTCGGGGCAGGTCTCGCCGCGGATATTCCCGTACAGCCGCTTCTACCGCGTGATCGACCAGACGCGCAGCGGCGCCACGCCCACCTGGTCGCTGACGGGCAACGCCGATGATTCGGTCCTGACGCTCAAGGGTTCAGTGGTGGCCTCGCCCTCATCGCGCGGCGGCGTCAGCGTGGCCGTCAAGAGCCCTCCGCTGCTGCTGGGCCGCGCGCTGGCCCAGCGACTGGCCCTGACGGGCCTGACGTTCGATCCGCACAACCCCAACCCGATAGCCATCGTGCCCGCCCAGGCGCCCGGCGCCGCCGACATGAGCGGCGCCAGGCTCGTGGCCGTCACGCGCCGCCCGCTGGCGCTGGCGATGGCCCGTGCCGGAAAGGACAGCCTGAACATGGCCGCCGAGTGCCTGCTGCTCCGCAGCGGCGACGGAACCTGGGAAGGCAGCGCCAGGATCGCCGCCGACACGCTGGTCAAGACCTTCGGTCTGGACGCGGCGAAGCTGACCATCCACGACGGCTGCGGGCTCTCGCGCGGCAACCGCGTTTCGCCGGCGGCGATGACGACGCTGCTGACGGCCCTGGCGGCGCGGCCGGACGCCGACGTCGTGCTCGGGAGCATGTCGGTAGCCGGGTCTGACGGGACGCTGGAAAAGCGGATGGCCGCCCTCGACCGGCGCGTGCTGGGCAAGACGGGGTACATCCACGGCGTGTGCTGCCTGAGCGGGTATGTGCTGGACCGCGCGGGCAAACCGCAGATCGCCTTCGCGATGTTCGCCAACGGGTTCAAGGGCGCCGCGCGGAACTACAAGAACGTGCAGGATTCGATCTGCCGCCTCCTGGTGGAAACCCTCGACGCCCCGCCCGCTCACGACGCCGGCGGCAGCGAAGCAAAGACCCCCGGAAGTGAATCTTGAATATCGTCCTGCTTTGTTAGCGGTCGAGCTCTTGTCGCGCCGCAGCTCGCTCTTGCCGTCCCGTCCTACCGCTTGTCCAGCAACTGCTGGGCTTCTTTGGCCGCATCGCTGTCGGGGTACTTGTCGACGATCTCCTCCAGCAGCTTGACGGCTTTGTCCCGCATATCGTTGGCCAGGAAGAGCTTGGCCTTCTTCAATTGCGTGGTGGCCGCCGCGTTGGGAGTGCCCGACGGCGGGACAGTCACCGCGGCGCCGCCAGCGGGGTCTGCCGGCGGGGTGGGGTTTCCGACGGCCTCGACCGGCGGGGCGCCGCCGGCAGGGGCTGCGGCTTCGGCAACGACCATGCCGTTGACGGCCGGGGGCTTCCACTCCAGCACCGGGTCGCGTTTGCCGGCCTGTTCGATGGCCTTGGTGGTGTTATCGATATCCTGCTGGGCCTTCTTGATCCGCCCGATTCTTGCCGCGGCGAGGCTGCGGATGCGGTTGTATTCCTGCTGCACGCGGGCGCCGTCGTTGCGGGCCTGGCGGATCCGGTCCTCGCAGCTTCGGCGCTGCGAGGCCTGCTGGTCGGCCGACATGTTGGCGTAGTTCGCGTCGCTGGTGAGGCGCTGGAGGTCCTGCTGGGCCTGGCGGCACATGCTGTCGCACTGGTTCCACATCGAGTTCAACTGCGACACGCGCGCGTCGATTTCCGAACCCTCGGTCTTGGCGCGGTTGAGCACTTCCTGGTACTGCGGCAACTTGTCCTGCAGGGCCTTGGCCGCGTCGGCGCGGTGGTCAAACGCGGCCGTGGCGGCCGCCTGCGCCTGCTCGAAACCATTCTTGCTCTTCATGGACTCGGCGACGTTTGCCACCAGCGCGGCGCCGTCGGCAGGGGCGCCGGCCTTCTCCTCGCTGCGGGCGACCCATACCGACAGCACGGCGATGTCATGTATGAGGCCGGGATTGTCGCCGTCAGCCGCGGCGGCACAAACCAGGTGGCTCAGCGCCTCGCCGATCTTTCCTCGCATCGCCAGATTGTACCCGATCACGCCGGCGGCCTGAGGGTTCTGACCGTCCAGGGCCTTGAGCTCCTGCGCGGGAATCATGGCCAGGCGCGCCTGGCCCAGTTGCAGCAGCTTGCCGATGTAGGCCTGGTAGATCTGCGGGTTCTTCTTGTCGACGTTGCGCGCCGCGACGTAGGCCTCGCCGGCCTCCTTCAGGTTGCTCGCCCGGCCGATGGCCGCGATGACGTCGCCGCCGGCCTGACCCATCGCCGCGCCCGCGCAGAAGAGAACCGCCGCCACCGCCGCCGTGTTTGAAAAACGAGATTGCATCATAGGCTGCTCCGCTCAGGCGGATAGCCCGGGCCGTGTCCGCCCCCTCCGGCCAGACCGCCTGAAGGTATGAAGTACGATCTGGTAATATCCTATCAGGACGCCGGCTGATTTCTAGTGGAATCGCACGGCACTACGCCGAGAGCCAGTTCAGCAGCAGCATCGGCAGGCCAATTCCGACGGCGGCGCCGTAGATGGCGTCAAGCCAGATAATCCGCCCGGCGTTCACCAGAGCGATCAGGCCCGCCAGCGGCAGGCTCAGGATCCCCAGCGGATTGCCGCGTTTGGCCGCGGCCCATCCCTCGTGCCATAGCGTGCTCACGTCGCCGGTGGAAGGAATGGCGTGCATCCCGATCGAAATGCCCAGCCAGAGCATCAGCAAGTTGCCATTGTGGACGCCGAATACTTCCCGCGGCAGCATGACCGGAAAACAGATCGCTACGCACAGCAGGGTGTTGAGCAGGAATGGACCCATGCAGATCAGCAGCGTCGAGGTGAAGTCCTTGGGCGGCTCATGCACGACATAGCCGGCCGGGTTGCCAAAGCGGAAGAAGCAGGCGTCAAATACCGCCACCTTGCGCAGGCGGCAGAACAAAAGGTGGGCCGCCTCGTGTACGATCACTCCGGGAAAAGTCACCGCGGCGATCACCGGACCGGGAATAATGAAGAACATGATTACTCCTTGCTCGCTGCCGGTTGCGACGCGGCGCCGACGGTGGCGAGGTATTGCTTGCGGGTGATGATCGTCCGCGTGTTGATGCGGTGAAGGATGCGCTGGCGATACTCGTCGCCTCGTGGGTCATCGCCGTCTTTGGGCAGCGCATCGAGGATCTGCAACGCCTGCGTCCTGTAGCTTTCCTGCCCGCTCTGGGCGTACATGCACGCCAGGGCCGAGGCCACCTGGGCGCGGCTGTTGGCATCCTCGCCCTGGAACTGCTCCAGGGCGAGGGCCTTGTCCAGAAACGCGCGGTAATCTTTGGCGTCGAAGGCCGCCCCGCCCTCGGCTCGGAGAATCAACGCATCGAGCGCCTTGGGGGGCATGTTTGAATCGCCGCGCGCCTTGCGGAAGAACTCCAGCGCAGCGGCAGAGTGGTCTTGCTGCATCGCGTCGAGTCCTTTGTAGATCAGGGCGTCCGCGCGAAGGGCGGAATCTTGCGGCATGGCTTGGGAGGCCTGGTCCGTCAACTCCGCCGCGAGCTTGAAGTCGCCTTTGTCAGCGGCTTGCAGCCCGCGGAAATATGCGAGATGGGCTTGGGCGGTTACTGTCAGATCCCTCACCGCGGCGCTCTCGGGAACGTGCCGTGCTGCCGCCTTCGCCAAGCTATCGGCCTTGACGTAATCGGGCCGGTCGGACTTGAGGCACCTGATGGCCGATCGGGCTTCAAAGAATCCCTGGAAGAACCGCCAGTTTGTCGCCAGCGAAACGACTATCAGAACCGCCACCAGCAGCGAGGCGGCCTTGACCCACAAGGGCAGGGGATAGTGAAGCAGTCGTTGCGAACAGGCGTCGCAGACCGGGTGGCCGGCCACGCTCTGCAACTCCAGAGAGCCGCTGTCTGTGCCGCAGACGGCGCAGACCGTCGTGTCCACGATGGGCTGGACAAGCCCTTTGGGAACGTCGCCGGCGGGGTAACTCTCAACTTCGCGGGTACAACAGGCGTCGCAGAGTATCTTGCCACCCACGTCGAACATTGTGGCGACTGGGGCAGTGATTCCACAGCCGTGACATCGCAATTGCTTCATCGATACCCCTTCACAAAGGGCAAAGATTGCTGAACCGTTTGGCAGAGTATCCTCAGGCCGGCGCGATGTCAAAGGGACGTCTTCATTTGCTTCATTTGGGCAGACCCACCGGCACGAGGTAGATGATCTGCTGGTTGGCGGGCAAAGCCAGGGCGTCGTGGACTTTCTGGGCGTCGAAGCCCGTCGCCGGGACGCCGGCGAGATTCATCGCCGTGGCCTGGAGCAGGAGGTTCTGCGCCACGTGTCCGGCCTCGAGGTAGCAGCTCTTCTCGGCCGAGGCGCCGAGCTTGGCCCGGGCGGCTGCGGCGTCCATCGCGATGACGAAGACGACCGAGGCGGCGCCGAAGGCGGGCTGCTTGCCCGATTCAAGCAGCTTGGCCTGGGCGCTGCCGGCAGAGATCTGCTTGAGGGCGTGGCCCTGCGGCACGTACTGGCTCAGCGACTTGTCCGTGGCGACATAGAGCGTCAGCGGATACACCGCGCGGGCGGAGGGGGCGGCGCGGTGGCCGCTCTTGGCGTCGGTGATGCCTTGTCCGGCCCAGCACAGCAGCGAGAGCTCTTCGGCGCTCAGCGCGTGCGGCTGGTAGCTGCGCACCGACCGCCGCTTGGCAATGGCCTGCGAGACCGACATGGGATATTTGTTCATCAGGGCGTCGTTGACCGGCGGCAAGGCGCCCGCGGCGGGCGAATCGGCAATTGACGCCGCCACAAAAACCACGCCCAAGCCGGCGACTGCAACGGCCGCACAAATCAGGATCATCCGATATCGCGTTTGCATGATGGGTTCCTTTCAAAGAGAGCGATGTCAAAGTCTACGCCTCGGGCAACGTGTAAGACAATTGAAAGCCGCGAGATTCGCCAGCAGCGCGAACTTTTCTTTCCGACGCAATACCTGCTACCGCCGGGCGATGACCTTGAACGGGATGGCCGGCAGGACGCCCAGGGAGTAGCGCTGCACGTTCTTGGGCTTGGTCTTGTCGGGCGTGCGAATCATGAGCGCCTCGACGATGAGATTGCCCTCGAGGCCGGCGGCCTTGGCGTTGGCGGCAAAGGTGACCTCGGTGTTGGCGCCGGCCGGGGTGACGCTGCGGACGGAGATTCCCGCCGGCGGATCGACCAGTTCCATGGCGACGGTTCCAGAGGTTGAGACGCTGCTGAAACCGGCCGTCACGCTGCCTTGCCCGCCGGCGAGAATCGCCACCGGTAGCGGGGTGAGCTTGATGGCCCCGCGCCCGCCGCCGCGGGCGACGACGTCGACATACAACTCCAGCGCCCGCACCATGTGGCGGTACGCGAAGGCCTGCATCATGTCTTCAGCGGGCAGCGCCGGGCGGACCAGCAAGCGCCCGTCGACGGCGGCTCGCCCGGCGATGCGCAGGGGCGTCATCTCCACCGGCGCCTTGGCCGGCGCGGTGAGCGTCACGCGCACGGTGTCCTGCCCGGCCGCAATGCGCCCGCCGCCCAGGACGAAGCCTTCCGGGGCTTCCTGCAGCGACAGGTCGATCGGACCGCCGTAGCCGTCGATCCGCGCCGCCTGGACCGTCAGCACCGTCGTCTGTCCGCGCCGCAGGGTGATGGCCGACGGCGCCAGGCGCAGGACAAAGTCCGGCCGCGGCGGGCTGACGCGCAGGCGATACGCGTACCGCGGCCCGCCCTTGTTGGCCACGTCTCCCAGATGGAGGAAGTACGTGTCGTCGGCGGGCAGCGTAAAGATGATCTGCGGGTCGGCGTGGTGCGTGCTCCGCCCGGCGGCCTTGTCGTCGCAGTCGTCGCTGATGGCCAGTTGCTTGCCGGTCCCGTCGGTGAGCCTCAGCACGGCATCGAGCGGCGAGTTGAGCTTGCGCGCCTCGACCTGGGCCACGATGCGGCCGCCCGCGCGGCCGTGAAAGCTGAACACGTCCCAATCCCCCGGTCGGTCGATCCGCCCGTTGAGGATGAGCGGCGGCGTGATGGCCTGGGCGGCGGCCGGCGCATCGTTGGGTTCGCGGTCCAACTGCTCGTCGAGCGTGTCGACGTCGAAGGGCGCCGAGTTGCACCCGCCGGCAACGCTCAGCGAGTGGGTGCCGGCCTCGGCAAACAGCGGTCGCAGCGTCGTGACGGGCAGGTTCCAGCCGCTGAGCTGGACGTCGGTTGCGGCGGCGGCCTTGCCGCCCATCGGGAACACGCCGGTGATATAGGGCAGTTCGCCGACGGTGAGGCGATAGACGAAGTCCTCGCGTCCGCGATAGAGGGCGTCCTTGATCTCGACGACGTATTGCCCGTCGGCGGGGATCTCGCACATCACGACCGGGTCGATCTGATACATCATGCGGTCGGCGTAGCTCAACTCCTTGCCCGAGGCATCGTAGATGGTCAAGGCGGCCTGGAACCAGCCCGGCACAGCGTCGGCGAGGTACGGGATCAAGTCGCGCGCCGCCGCGGCGGCGACGATATGCTGACCCTTGCGTGCGGCGAAACGGTAGCGGTCCACGTCGCCGGGCAGGATCTGGCCGTTGATGATCAGCGGCAGCGTCACGTCGACGGGCTCTTCCACGCTGTCGCCGCCTCGCTGGCCGCCCCGGCGGGCGCGGCGGGCTTCCCGCAGTTGCGCGGGCAGATTCTCCTGAGGTTCCGGCTGCACTTCCCGCGTCTCAGGCAGGCGGTCGACGTAAAAGACCATCGGGTTGGACAGACCGTGGTCGGTCATCAGCCGCACCTCGCGCCGCCCCGGCGGGGCGGCGCCGGCCAGCGTCACCTTGACGATCATCGTCTCGGAGATGGCGGGGTTCTGCATCCGGCGGCGCGACTCCTCGATCAGCCGGGCGATCTCCATGGCCCGCTGGCGGTCGGCCTCGGTGACGACCGGGCGCGTCGCCGCGGTTGCCGGCTTGCTCGATGCCGCGCCGGGGCGGACGCCGCGGATCTTCTGCCGCAGTTTGTCCAACTCCTCGCGGAGGCTGTTGGCCAGCATTCCCTGGAGCGGGTGCTGATGCTCGACGATCACCGCCCGCACTCCGGACCCACTGATGTGCACGCCGGTGTAGCCCTGCATCAACCGCCCGCCCAGGGCGATCAGGAACTCACTGCCCGCCTTGCCGCCGGCGGGATAGACGTACCCGATGCGCGGCGTCTGCTCCTGTGCCGCCGCCGGCAAGGCGGCCAGCACCGCCAGAGCGGAGAAGAAAATACATCGCGCAGAGGTCACATGATCTCCTTGAGCCGCCCGGCCATTTTGATGCCCTCGGCCGCCGACGGCACGGCGAAGATCGGCAGCCCTTCGGGATTGGGCAGCTTGGCCTGGTCGTCGATGCCCAGCAGTTCGTACATGCTGGCGATCAGGTCGGCGGGGTACACGGGGCGGTCCTGGACATCTTCGCCGCGAGCGTCCGAGGCCCCGACGACGTGGCCGCCCTTGAACCCGCCGCCGGCGAGCATGGCGGAGAACACCTTGCCGTAGTGCCCGCGTCCGCCGTTCCAGGGCGCCTCGTTCTGGACCTTGGGGGTGCGCCCGAACTCGCCGCTCCACCAGACGATGGTGCTGTCGAGCATGCGATGGTCGGACAGGTCGGCCAGCAGCGTCGCCATGCCCTTGTCCATGTCCGGCAGCATGCGGCGCATGGCCTGGAAGTGCTGCTTGTGGGTGTCCCATCCACCGTAATTGATGGTCACGTACGGCACGCCGCGCTCGACCAGGCGACGCGCCACCAGGCACGCCTGCCCGAACGTGCTATTGCCGTACCGCTCGCGCAACTCCGCCTTCTCCTGCGTGAGGTCGAAAACCTTGCCCTCGTCGCCCAGGATCAGCCCATAGGCCTGCTCTTCGGCCGCCGCCGCGGCGGCGAGCTCGGCGTCGCTGCCGGCGGCGCGGCGCAGGGCGTCGAGGCGGTCCTTCAGCGCGCGGCGGTCCTTCTGCCGCTGGTCGCTGATGCCGGCGGCGACGACGCCTTCGACGGCGAATCGCGGCTGACGCGGATCGCCGCCGGTGGCGAAGGGTTTGTACTTCGAGCCCAGGAAGCCCGCCTCGGAGAACCGACCCTGCAGTTGCGTCATGACGATGTACGGCGGGATCAGCCCCTTGTACCCGGCGCCGTAACCTTTGAAGAGGCTCACCACCGCCCCCACGCTGGGGAAGACCAGCCGCCCGCCCGGCTGGCGACCGGTCTGAACAATGTACGCCGCCGTCTCGTGGCCGTTGTTGCCGTGGGTCATGCTGCGGATGATCGAGTACTTGTCGGCCTGCTTGGCCAGCAGTGGCAGCAACTCGCCGATCTGGATGCCCGGGACGTTGGTGGCGATAGGCTTGTCGAGGGGACCGCAGTATTCCGGCCCGGCTTTGGGCTTGGGGTCGAAGGTGTCGATGTGGCACGGGCCGCCCCAGAGCCAGATCTGGATGACGGCCTTGGCTTTGCCCGCCGGGGCCGGTTGGCTGGCGGCATCGAGGGCGGCCAGCGCCCGTCGCGGGAGCAGTCCGGCCGCGGCGGCAGCGCCTGCGGCACCCAGGCCCAGTTGCATCAGTTCACGCCGCGTCATTGGGTTGTCCATGGGTTCACCTAGTGGCGGTAGAGGAATTCGTCGCTGTTGATCATCGCCCAGACCAGGTCCGCCACGCCCTCGGCGCGGCGGTCGCGCAGGTACTGTCCGGCGGCGATCAGTTCGTCCCGGGTGGGATACCGCGAGAGGATCGTCAGGTAGATGTGGTCCATCGTTTCACGCGGGCGGTCGCGCAGTCCCTGCACGTCGAGCCGGGCCAGGCTTCGCTGGATCTTCTGTCCGACGTGGGTCGAGTTGAGCAGGTGCAGGCGCTGCGCGGGCGTCATGCGGTTGTTGCGCTCGCTATCGAGTCCCGTGTCGCGGGCGGGGCGGCCGAACATGTCCAGAAACGTGCTGGTGATGCTCCCGTCAGGCAGGGCGATGGCGCGCTGGTCGGCCGGTATGAACGTGAAGGGCTCGGGGATGGCGCTGGTGTACTTCTCGGTCGTGCCGCTGATCTGGCACAGCGCGTCGATGAGCACCTCGGCGTCCAGACGGCGCAGCGGGTAGCGAGCGAAGTTGGCGGCCGCCTGTTCGCCGCCTGTGCCGCCGGCCGAGGCGCGCTGGTACGTCTGCGAGTTGAGAATCAGGCGAAAGAGCCCCCGCAGGTCGTACTTCGAGGCGATCAGCTCGCGCTCCAGCAGCGCCAGCAGCTCGGGGTTCGACGGCGGGTTGTCGGGACGGATGTCGTCGGTCTCGTGAATGATCCCGCGCCCCAGCAGCCACGACCACGAGCGGTTGACGATCGCCCGCGTGAACCACGGATTCTTCGGCGTGATCAGCCAGTCGGCAAAGGCCACGCGCGGGTCGCGACCTGCCGCCAACGCCGCAACCGTGCCGTCGGGGAAAACGGCCGCAGGCATCGGCTTGGTCGAGGCCTTTGCAAGGTCGAAGTAGACGATCTCTTCCTTCCACTCGGAAGTGTTCTTGTAGGCGATGAGGTCGAAGAAGCCCGCCATGCCGGCCAGGCGGTCCTTGGGCCATTTCTCCGCCCGCGTGCCCATGAACGTCAGGGCGACGGTGGTGGCCACGCCCGTGCTGGTGCGGTTCTGCATGGCGCGGTAGAAGTTCACCTCGGGGCAGGAGAAGTTGCTCCCGCCGGCGGTGAGCAGCTCGCGGGCAAAGACGTCGTAGGGCTTGTTTTTGCGGATCGCGTCGAGCACCCAGTGGTGATACGCCTGGGCGGCGTTGGGCCAGAGGTTGATGGGGAACTCGGCCTTGATGCGCAGGATGTCGCCCCACTTCATCGCCCAGTAGTCGGCGAACTCCTCGCGCTGCATCAGGCGGTCGATCAGCACGCGCCGCTTGTCGGGGCTGGTGTTGCCGATGAAGTCCAGCGCCTCCTCGGCCGTCGGCAGCGTCCCGATCACGTCCAGGTACGCCCGCCGCACGAACACCGCGTCCGAGCACAGCGGCGCCGGCTCGATGTGCAAGGCCTTCAGCCGCGCCGAAACCGCCACGTCGATGGGCGTCTGCGGAACGACTGGAGCAACCGCTGCCGGCGCCGGCGCCAACAGCGTCCACCAGTCCGGCCGTGGAACCGCCCGTACCGCCGGACGCGAAGATCGCCAGACGCCCCGCGAGGCCGCACGTGAGGCCGCACGCGAGGCGGGGCGCGACGCCGCCAGCGCAGCAGGGGGCTCCTTGCCGGCTACCGGCTGCTCCCCCGCATACGGTCCAGCCGACGCCGCCAACGCCGCCAACACAAATGTCACCCACGCCTTCATCGCACTCTCCGCTCCCACGCCGACTCAATGATAACGATTCACCCCTGCCCCCAAGAAGTCAAAACGTCCAGCCTGTGCCCTCTATTGCCGGGAAGGTCTGGTCTCTAACTTCAATACTTGAAGGAGTGGTCCTGGGCGCCGCGCTCGCCGCCGCATCGTAAGGTGACGTTTCGCCGACAAATCGACAATGGGAATCCAGTGCAAGAACCCGCTTAATTTTGCTTGTCCCGGGCGAGCATTGCTGTATAATCCCCGATCTTCCAAGGTTGAATGAAACATGCGGGCCTGCGGGCCCGGGAGTATGACGTGGCAAACAGACCCTCATCCAAGAAACGCATCCGGCAGAACGTCAAGCAGAACATGCGCAACCGCTGGCGCAAGAACCAGATCAAGGACTCCGTCCGCCAGCTCGAAGCCTCGATCGACGCCGGAAAGGCCGACCAGGCCGCCGCCGAACTCAAGGTCGTCTACAAGCGCCTGGACAAGATCGCCGCCAAGGGCACTATCCACAAGAACACCGCCGCCCGACGCAAGAGCCGTCTGGCCAAGCGCGTCGCCGCGGCCGCCAAGAAGTAAGAAACCAGATCCTCGATATCAGATCCTCGATCCTCGCCATGGCGAAGGATCGAGGATTTCTTTTGAGGTTCTTCACGGAATAGTGGGGGCACCATGCCAACCCCGGGACGAGAAACAACCAAAGCGTCCCCTGGGGACGCACTCGTAGCGAGCGATCGAGGGCCTGGGGTCGGCTTCTAGTAATCTTCTTTTTCCAGTTCGGCTTGCGAGTCGTCACCGGCTTTCTTCAGGCCGCCGCCCCAGAAGAACCGTTCGCTCAGACGGGCGAAGCTGACGTACAGGGCCGGCACGACGATCAGCGTCAGCACGGTGGCGATACCCAGGCCGAAGATGATCGAGACGGCCATCGGGCGCCAGAACTGACTGGACTCGCTCTTGGTGGCGAAGGTCAGGTTCTGCAGGTCCACACCCATTCCCATGGCGGTGGGCACCAGGCCCAGCAGCGTGGTGATGGCCGTCAGGAACACCGGTCGCAGGCGGGTGGCGCCGGCTTCGATGGTGGCCTCGATCAGTTCCTTGCCCTGCTTCTGGAGCTGTCGGGTGTAGTCCAGCAGCACGATGGCGTTGTTGACGACGATGCCTGCCAGACTGATCACGCCGATGCCCGTCATGATGATGCTGAAGGGCGTGGCCGTGGCCATCAGCCCGATCAGCACGCCCTCCAGGCTCAGCAGCACCGTGACCATGATGATCATCGGAATCGAGATCGTATTGAACTGGATCACCAGAATCAACGTTATGAAGATCAGGGCGAAGATGAAGGCCTTGAGCAGGAAGCCCAGGGCATTCTGCCGCTCCTCTTCCTCTCCGGCGTAACTGACGCGGTAGCCTTCGTCGACGACCAGGCGGTCCGGCGGACCGACCAGGCCCGGAAGCGCTGCCGTCAGGGCCTTGCGGTTGAGCCGCAGCACGTCGTCCTTGGAGAGCTTGCCGGCGGCGAGCAGCTTGCGTTCGGCGTCGTCCTGTTCGGTCTTGCCCATGTCGGCGGCCTGGACGACGCCGGGCGTGGTCAGCGCCGCATTGACGGCCTTGAGCGCCGCGTCGCGGCAGAAGGCGTCGATGGCCTGGTCGCCGGGGACGGCAGGCGAAGTTGCCGGCTGCGTCCGGGGCGCTTCGGCCTTTGCCTGGGCGTGGTCGGCCGCCATGCGCCGCGCCATTTCGGATCGAGCGGCGGGCTCGCCCGCCAGGGCGCGCAGGGCCAGGGCAAGGTCAGCTCTTTTGCCCGCAGCCGTGGCGAGCAGTCGCCCGCCGAAGCCCTTGGGGGCGATCATCGCCTGGGCGAAGGCCCTCCAGTCTTTGACGTCGCTGTACCGCAGGGTCTGGCGGCCCAGGGTGCCTAGGCGCTGCTGGACTTCGGCGAGCACTTCGGTGCTCAGGCGTCCCTGGGCGTCGCCGGAGAGGGTGATGACGCGTTTCTGGGCGACCCGGCTGATCGTCCCGAACCCGCCGGCGTAGGTGAACTCGCCCAGCGACGAGAGGGGCACGGGCTTGCCGCCGCTGGCGGGCACCCGCAGGCGCAGCGTGTCCTGGATGCGGCTTCGCTGCGACTCGGGCAGGCGGATGGTGATATCGTACTCGTCGTTGAACTGGCGATAGATGCCGACCTTGGATCCGAAGATGGCGGTCTTGAGGAAGTTGCCGATCACGCGGCTGTTGACGCCCAGGCGGGCGGCGCGGCGGCGGTCGACCTTCATGCGCAGTTCCGGGCGGGCCGCTTCGTAGTCGCTGGTGAGGCTCGCCAGGCCGTTGACGTCGGCGATCATCGCCTGCCCCTGTGCGGCCAGGACCGAGAGCTTCTTGAAGTCTTCGCCGATGAACCGCACGGTGACGGCCGCGCCTGTGGGCGGGCCGTTCTGGGGTTTTTCGACGACCAGCTCGACGCCGGGGATGTCGGCCAGGTACTCGCGCATGGCGTTGATGGCCAGCGTCGAATCCTTCTTTCGGTCCTCGAACTTGAGAAACTGCAGCGTGAGGGTGGCCGCGTGCGGACCCGACGATTCGCCCGTCAGCGCCGCGCTGATGGCGTTGCCCGGCGAGCCGACGTTGCTGACCATGTACTCCAGCTCGTGCTCCTTCCAGTGCGGCTTAATGCGCTTCTCGACCTCCAGGGCAATGCGGTTGGTCTCGTTGATATTGGTGCCTTGCGGGGCGCGGATCTTCACCAGGGCGTTGCGAGGCTCGGTATCGGGAAAGAGCTGCACACCATGGCCGAGGAAGCCAAAGGCCACGATCGTCAGCGCCAGGATCAGGAACGAGCCGCCCAGCGTGACGCGGCGGTGCGCCAGGGCCTTGCCCAGCGCCCAGCGATACGCGCGGATGATCGGCGGGTCGCGGCGGGCGGCTTCGATCTTGCATTTGACGCCGCCGCCGAACATCGAGCAGATGGTCGGGTTGATCACCAGCGCCACCGCCAGCGAGCACAGCAGCGTGATGATCAGGCAGATGGGCAGGTACTTCATGAAGCTGCCCATGATGCCCGGCCAGAACATCAGCGGGGCGAACGCCGCCAGCGTCGTCAAGGTGCTGGTGATGACCGGCCAGGCGACCTCGGCCGTGCCGCGGCGGGCGGCCTCGATGCGCGTGTAGCCTATCTGCATGTGGCGGTAGATGTTCTCGACGATGACGATGGCGTTGTCGACGAGCATCCCCAGGGACATGATCAGACCGAACAGGATCATCATGTTCAGCGTGTAGCCCAGCATCTGGATGACGGCGAAGCTCAGCAGCATGCTCAGCGGGATGATCGTCGAGACGATCAGGCTGGTGCGCAAGCCCATGAACACCATCAGCACCAGCACCACCAGCACCAGGCCGGTGAAGATATTGTTCTCCAGGTCGCTGATCATGCTGCGGATGTGGTCGCTCTGGTCCATCGTGATCTGGAACGTCACGCCCAGGGGCACCGAGGCGCGGAAATGATCGAGCACGACCTTGGCCGTGTCGGTGATGTCGATGATGTTGGCGCCGGCGCGCTTCTTGACGGCCACGGTGATGCTCTCGGCGCCGTTGAGGCGCGAGTACGTGTCGCGGTCGCGGAAGGTGTCGTGGATGCTCGCCACGTCGGAGAGGTAGATCGTCCGCCCGTCGCGAGTGGCCACGGGCAGCAGATCCACCTCCTCGGGCTTGCGGAACTCGGCCGGAACGCGGATGTTGAACCGCATGCCTTTGGTCTCCAGCCCGCCGGCTGAGACGTTGACGTTCTCGGACGGAATAAGCTGCATGACCTCGGGGATGCTCAGGCCGTAGGCGGCAAGGCGGTCGGGGTCGATCTCGACGCGGATCTCGCGCACCCGCGCGCCGATGACCTGGCACTCCATCACGCCGGGAATCTTCTCCATCTCGTCCTGCAGGCGGTCGGCGATGACCTTCAGCCGCGCCGGAGACGGGTCGCCCGAGACGTTGATCATCAGGATCGGCATCTCCTGGAGGTTGATCTCGGTGATGGTGGGTTCCTTGCGTTCCTCAACGGCCGGCAGGTCGGGCTTGGCCAGGTCGACGCGGTCGCGCACGTACTGCAGGGCGTCGTCGATGACGATCTCGGGATAGAACTCCAGCGAGATCAGGCTCATGCCCTCGGCGCTGCTGGAGCGCATCTCCTTGAGTCCCTTGAGGCCGGCGAGCTTGTCCTCGAGTTTCATCGTAACGGAGGTCTCGACGTCCTCGGGGCTGACGCCTTCATACGTCGTCGTCACCAGCACCTTGGGAATCTGCACGTCGGGGAAACTCTCCCGCGGCAGCGTCATGTAGCTGTACACGCCGGCCACGATGATCAGCAGAATCATGACCATGATCGTGGTGCGGTTTTTGATGGCGGCGTCGGTGATAATCACGGCGGGGTCACCTGGTAGAAGTCTTGCTCTGGGCGGGTTGGACCGCCCCCTCGGCGGCGATGGGGCGCGGGCTCTCGGCAGCGCCGGGCGAGTCCGGCGCCCTGACGCTGCGCACCTCCACGTCCTGCCCGGGCCCGACGTACTGCTGGCCTTCGACGATGAGTTGGTCGCCCGGCCGCAGACCGTTGCCGGGCTGACCGTCGGAAGGCAGTACGCGGATGCGGTCGTCCTTCATCAGCCCCACCCGCACGAATCGCGGCTGGGCCTTCTTGTTCTCGACCACCCAGACGGTGTAGCCTTTTTCCAGCGGCAGGATGGCGCCCAGGGGCACCATGATGGCGTCGTGAATAACCTGGCGCTGCAGGCGCACGCGGACCACCTGCCCGCTGCGCAGGGCGCGGCCTTTGCCTTCGGGTCCGGTGCCTTCGCCGTTGGGCACCGTCAGTTCGGTGCGGCTGGTCAGCGACTGCGCGTTGGCCAGTTCGCTGATGTAGCTGAGGGTCCCCCGCAGCGTCCGCGGCTGCGTGGCCGCCGGACCGCCGGCAGAGGCCTGCGCCGCCGTCTGCGGATCGTCCGAGACGCCGACGTAGACCTCGGCGCTGTGGCCTTTCCTGAGCGTCGCCACGTCGCGCTCGGGCGCGTCGACGACAACGACTGCCGGGTCGAGGTCCACGATCTCGCCGATGCACGTGCCCGGCTGGATGAACTCGCCTTCTTCCTTGGGCAGATGGTTGAGCACGCCGTCGATGGGCGCCACGATCGTGGCACGCTCGAAGTTGGCCTTGGCCGCGTCGTAGAGGGCCTGGTTGACGCCGGCATTGCTGCGCGCGACGTCCAGCTCGCTGTCGGTCGCCAGCGGCGGCTGACGCTTGTGCAGCGACTCGATGCGCTCCAGCTCGCGCCGGGAGATGTTCAACTGGCTGCTCGTGCGGTCGAGCTCGGCCTTGAGCAGGTCGGTGTTGAGCTCGACGAGCTTGGCGCCCTTGCGCACCACCTGGCCCTCGTGGCCGTAGATCTTGATGATGCGCCCCGCCACCTCGCCGCAGACCGACACGACGCGGTTGGGTTCGACCACGCCGGGAATGACGAAGGTGTCGGGCATCTCCGCAATGGACTGGATCGTCTCAACCGCGACATTGACGGCCTTACGTTGCGGCGGAGCCTGATCCTCCTTGCCGCACCCAGCGGCCAGGACCGCAATCAAGGCCACCAGAACCAGACCCACAAGACCAGCATGACCCGTGGCACGAGCGTCGCCACGCCCCTCAGGGACGCCGGGGCTCAACAACGCAGTTGCGCGTCGCGCCGATCTGGTCTTCTGACATCTGCCGTCACTCATGATCGTCTCCCTTTCACTGCCTGTCGGAGCCCTGCGGCGCGCCGGCGGCCATGCTGGCCACCAGGCCGTTCTTGAGGGCCTCGAGAAAATCCTTGTCCACCGCCGCCCCGACGCCCAGGATGCTCTGGAGCGTCAGGCCGTTGAGCAGGGCCATCACCGTCGCGCCGGCCCACTGCGGGTCGGTGTCGCGAAACTCGCCGCGCTGCACCCCCTGAGCCACGATCGCCTCGATCCGCCGGCACTGGTCGCGGTGAAGCCAGCGCATCGCCTGGATCATCGGACCCTGCGGGTCCTCCCGCGATGCCGCCAGCCAGAACTCCAGCACCAGCGCGCCGAGACTACGAAAATGCTCAAAGTCCTGATACCACATTCCGAGCAGCCGCCGTAGCTTTTCGCCCGAGGCGATCGGCTCGCCGATCAGCTCGTCGGTCTGCTGCTGGACCGATGCGATGGACTCCTTGAACAGCGCCAGAAACAGATCCTGCTTGCTCTGAAAATAGTTGTACAAACTGCCCTTGGCTACCCCCGCCTGCGAGGCGATCTGGTCCATCGTCGTTCCAGCGTAGCCGTGGGCGTCAAACGCCTTGCCCGCGGCTGCCAGAATATCCGCCCGGCGATTGCCATGATGGGCGATGCTGGAGCCACTCCCCGCCGGCGCGATCGCGTTCTGCCCTGCTGCCGCGCCGGCCGTCTGTTTGTCATGGTCATCCACGGTCAATCACTCCGATAGCGGATTTCAGATCGGACAACTCTTTCCTGGAGCCCGGCCCGCCATCCGCCATCTTGCTTTTCAGGTAAGGTCATATACCTACTAGCGGCCGTTCAGTTCACTTTCCGCTTACTATTCAGCGCGACTGACCGGTCAGTCATAACTATAGCCGCTATCGGCACGCTTTGCAAGATTTTCTTCAGTGGATCAGGGAAACGACCCGTCGAGCAAGTCGAAGACCCCATGAGAACTCGACCGCTGACGGAACAAGATGATGCAGACACGCACGTTAGCGGCGGAACTTGCGCCGCTGGGATGTTCAACCTTTCCTGTTGTGTCGCCGCGTCGATGCGGCCACAATGACGAAGTGATGATTGAGATCGCCCCTGGCATTTCGATAGACGAAAAAGATCTGCGCCTGGATTTCATCCGCAGCGCCGGCCCGGGCGGGCAGAACGTCAACAAGGTGTCCACCGCCGTGCAGCTTCGCTTCGACCTTGCGGGCAACGAGACGCTGCCCGAGGCCGTGCGCCGCCGGCTGACGACGCTGGCGGGCAGGCGGCTCAACGCGGCAGGCGAGTTGATCATCGAGGCCCGCCGCTACCGCACGCAAGGCGCCAATCGTCAGGACGCCATCGAGCGCCTGGCCGGGCTGATCCGCTCGGCCTCCCGCCCCCCGCGAGCGCGAAAACCTACCAAACCCTCCGCCGCCTCGCGCCACAAACGCCTGGAATCCAAGCGCCGCCGCGCGGCCACCAAATCGCTTCGCCGCAAGAGCGTTCAGGAATAGATCAGTGTGGGAGGCTCACACGTTGACGGCGATGAATCACTTTCCCGTCGGCGTGCGCCGCACCGAGGCGGGGCTGAAGATCCATGGGCCTTCGTTCATGGCCATCACCTCCACGATGCGCTTTTCGAACATCTCGATCATGGCGTACTTGCGATCTCGCTCTGCCACCCCCAACTTGGACAATATTTATCTTATTTAGCTCGTATAGCATTGCTTTTCTTCAGGTTAAGCCGTAATATCTGTCGCTGTTCACGACCACAGCGGAGGCATGTGTGCCGGATGAGTGTTTTTCACAGCGGTAAGCAGATCGACGAATGGTTATTTGGCCTCTATGACCGCATGCTCGGCGAGGTCGAACTTCCTGCCGTCCTGGAGGATGTCGCCAAGGCCGTCTGCGAAGACCGCAAGGCCGAGCGTGCGGCCATCTATCTCGTCGATCACGCCACAGCCGAACTGAAGTCAGTCGCTACCATCGGCAACGTCGCGCAGATAATCCACGTGCCCATCGACGAGCAGTCGCTGGCAGGCTATTGTGCGACGCACCAAAGAGCATTCCACGTGCCTGACGCCTACGGGGACCTGTCGGCTATCGCGCCGGGCCTGCATTTTGACGATGCCTGGGATCGGCTCAACAGCTTCCGCACGCGCGACGTTCTTTGCGCCCCAGCCCTCTTCAAGGACACGCTGGTCGGCGTGGTGCAGTTGATCAACGGGCAGGAGGGGCACTTTGTTGAGGCCGACCTGCTGCCGCTGCAAAATGTCGCTCGAATCATCGCCTATGCCCTCTACCACGCCAGGCTCTACGATGACCTGGCGACGATGAAACGCATCGAGCAGGAGAAGGCCTCCTTCATGCGATTGATGGTGCACGAGCTCAAGAGCCCGGTGGCGGCTGTCAAGATGATGGCGGACCTGCTCGGTCGCACGGCGGCCGCCGGCTCGAACGCGGCCGACATGGCCGTCCGTATCGCCCGGCGGGGCGACCACATGATCCAGCTCATCCAGGACCTGACCGAGCTGGCGTATGTCAAGTCGGCCGCGCCGCTGGGCAAGGTCGAGGTGCTGGACCTGACCGAGCAGACGCAGGCGGTCGCTGAACCATATCGCGAGCAGGCCCGCGCCAAGGCCCTGGCGTTCCAGACGAGTCTGCCGGACCAGCGCGTGAGCGTCCGCATCGACGCCAAGGCCTGCCAGCTCATCCTGTCTAACCTGGTCTCCAACGCGGTGAAGTACACGCCGGCTGGAAGTGTCAATGTGCAGCTTCGCCGCGAGGGTTCGTGGGCGGTGCTGTCGGTAGCCGACACGGGAATGGGTGTGCCCGAGCAGGAAATTCCCAAGCTCTTCAAGGAGTTCTACCGGGCCGCCAACGCCCGCGCCAGCGGGATCGCCGGGACCGGCGTGGGCCTGGCCGGCGCCAAGACGCTGGTCGAACGATTCGGCGGGAACATGGAGCTGCAGAGCGACCTGGGCAAAGGCTCCACCTTCACTGTCCGCCTGCCGTTGTGCCAAGCGAACAACTGACCACAGAGGTACAGAGAAGACGAGGGGGAACGGGGAGAATCAACCGCAAAGGACGCCAAGAGCGTGTCCAGGCCGCATGGAATCCCCCAATCCGTTTACTTCTTACCTCGTCTCCCTGGTGCCTCTGCGGTCAATTCCGCTGCCGGTTTCATTTGGCCAGTTCAAAGATCGTCATCGTCTTGACGACGGTGAGGTCTTCGGGGAAGGCGTGGAAGGCGAAGACGTGCAGGGCCTCGGGTTTGGCGTCGTAGTCGATGAACGTGAAAGGCGTCAGGGGCGGGCGGGTCATCCACATCGGGAAGGGCACGAACAGCCCGCGCTGGGCGCCGACGCGGGCCAGGTCGTGGTGCGTCTTGGAGTACACCTGCGGGCTCATCGTCTCGACCTGGAAACTCATGATGTAATGCACGCCGCCGTGCTGGCTCTGCTCGTGCTCGTTCTCGCCGCGGAAAGGCATCTCGATCAGGCGGCCGCGCTGGGGCAGATCGCTGCCCTCGGGGGCAACCACTTCAACGAGCGTCGAACGTTCCTGGTGAAAGGCGATGACGTGGCTGCACCCGGTCACCCAGATCTGCGCTTCGTAGCCGCTCTTGACCACGTGGTGGTCGTGGTAGATGTCGAACAGCTCCGGGTGCAGCGGGCGGTCGAACAAGAAGAATCTCAGGCTGGCGACGCTTTGTTTCTGCCCAGTATTCATGGGGCAAGTCCTGCTCCGTTGGCTCCAGTTTCCAGCTATGCCCATTATACCAGCGAATCCGGCGCGGAAGAACGCTGTTTGAATTACTTCTTGGGCTCGACCGGCGGCTCGGCCGCGGCGTCGGCGGAGAGACGCCCGTGCAGCGCCCGGTATCCGATCACGCCGTAGTACGTGGCGATGTATGCAATGATGCCCAGAACCGCCCCGACGATCACGCTGCCCACCCACAGAGGAACCAGGATCGGATCCAGCGCCCCCCACCAGTGCTGAACCTTCTCGTACCACGTCGGCGTCGACTGCAGCGCCGTCTTGAAGGCGTTCATGAACGACTCCCACGTGTATTGGCGGCCGAAGAGTTTCATCACCTGCACGCCGACCCAGTAATTAGGTCCGTAAACGGGTATCAGCGTGAAGGGGTTGGAGATCCAGACCAGCGGAACCCCCACAACCTTGTTGGCCCGGAAGATCGCGCACAGCCCCACGACGATCGCCATCTGGGCGCCGATCGTCGGCGTCCACGTGACGAACATCCCGATGGCCACTCCCAGGGCGATCCGGTGCGGCGTGTCGTCCAGCCGCAGGATCTTGTGCACCACGAAGTTCTTGATCTTGTTGGCAATGTAACGGTAGGCCATCAGGGTACTCCATTGGCGAGCCCCGCCGTCACGGCGGCGACGACCGCTTGCGGTTCGATCGATTGCATGCATGTCACATGCGGGCAGCGGCGCCTCAGGCAGCCCTGACAGGGAACATCGGCCACCAGGTTCCGCCCGCGAAGGTACGCGCCCGTCCGCTCCGGCCGCGTCGGTCCGATCAGCGTCACCACGTCCACGCCCACAGCCGGGGCGATAAACTTCGCCGCCGAGTCGCAGCAGACCACCGCGGCGCCGGAGGCGATCATCGCCACCAGGTGCGCTGCGTCGGTGCGCCCGCTCAGGTCGATCACGCCGCTGCCCTGGTCGGCCGCCACTGCCTGGCATAGGGCCCGCTCGGTGTACGAACCCAGCAGCACCACCGGCAGGCGCTTGGCCAGGGCGGCTACCACCGTCCGCCAATGCCGCACCGGGTATTGCTTGGTCACCCATCGAGTGGGCGGCACGGCCACGATGAACTGCTTCGGCTTGAGACCATGCCCGGCGAGCATGGCGGCCGCGTCGTCTCGCGCCGCCGGGGCCACCTGCAGGGTCATGTCTTGCCCGCGTGCGTCGAGGCCGACGGCCGCGGCCAGGGCAAGATTGCGATCCACGGTATGCGGCACGCAGGTGCGGACGCGATGCGTGTAGAGCATCCATGCCGCCTCTCGCGCGTCGGCAAAGCCCGCCCGCAGGGGGCTGCGGGTCATCCAGGAAAAGATACCGCTGCGCAGCAGGCCTTGGAGGTCGAGCACCCAATCATACCGACCGCGGCGCAAGGCCAGCAGGAACCTGGCCAGGTCGGCCGCGGCTGCGGGCGAGCGCCAGCAGTGCCCCAGACGCTTGCGGTCGAAGAGCATGACTTCGCTGAGGTCGCTGTCGTGGGCGAGCACCGGCGCGCAGGTCGTCGAGAGCATCCACGTGATGTGGGCGTCGGGGAACTGTCGCCGCAGCGCCCGCAAGACAGGCACTGCCGTCACCACGTCGCCCAGCGAGCTGGGCTTGAGGATCAACACGCGCCGCGGTGAGGATGAGGTGGTTGCGATCATATCGGCAAGGTGGAGCGGCCACCGTCGCCCTGGCGCTGCCGCAGGGCGGCCTGGGTAATGCGGCGCGATCGGATCTGCTGGCGGAGCTTGCGGGCCGACCAGGCCTCGAGCACGCGCCAGTACGGTTTGAAGTTGATGCGCCCGCTGCCGGGGCGCCGCAGGTAGCCCAGCAGCATGCGAAGCTGCCCGGCGTGGTTGACGACCGGGCAATTCAGCAGCGAGACGTTGAGCCGCATCAGACCCTGAAACCTGCGGCGCTGCGTCAGCAGCCGCACGGGGCGCAGGCCGTCGAGGTCCACCAGGACGATGCCCGGGCAGCGCCCGCCCCGCCAGTGCACCAGCATGTTGTTGGCCTTGAGGTCGCGGTGGGCGTAGTTGTTGTCATGGAGGCGCTGGAGCAGGCGGCCCATCTCCGTCAGCACGTCCTGGGCGAGCTGGCGCTGCTGGGTGGGCGTGAGCTGCTGCTCGCCGCTGGGCGGCACCGATAGGTGCGCGTTGAAAAAGTCGTTCAGCCGCGGGCACAAGACCGTCTCGGTGATCAGGATGCTGTCCAGCAGCAGCGGTCCCCATCGCCGCTCCAGCGCCGCCAGCGGCAAGGCCGTCGCGATGCGCCGCGTGAGCAGCCCGTGGCCGAGTTCAAAGGCCCGCACCGGACGGCTGGGGCGGAAGCAGTCGATAACGATCTTGTACCACTGCTTGCGCCGCGGGCGTTTGATGTGCATGGCGATCTCTCGCCCGCCCATGGCGACGCTGCGCCGCACGACGAGGCTCGATCGCGAATCCTTGAGCACCTCGACATCGCCTTCGAGCAGACTCTCGGGGCGCTCCAGCAGTGTCTTCCACTGATCGGCCTCGAACGTCGCTTCACACGCCACCGACGGCGGGAACTTGCGCTTGCTGGCCAGCACGACGTGCCCGCGCCAGCCGCGGGCGAGCTTGATGCGGGCGAAATAGGCGTTGTCTTTGAGCACGCGCCGGTCGCGCTTGCCGCGGATGCCCCGCCGGTGGCGGGCGGCGCTCCGCTCGATCATCATCTGCCACCCGCGGGCCGTGCCGTCGCCGCCCAGGGCTGCCAGGTAATGCTTGAGAAACCGCAGGCGCTGGCTGCGAGTCGTGAAATCGCAACGGTCGCAGAGCAACTGGGCGAGGTTGGCCGCCATCGCCGCCCGCGTCGCACGCCCCTGCGAGATGCGGTGAAGGTCCATCAGCACAAGTTGCACCGGGCCTTGGCCGCCTTTGATCAGGATGTTGCCGCAATGCAGATCCTGGTGAAAAATGCCCGCCCTATGCATGCGGGCGATCATGCCCGCCAGGGCGGCCGAGGCCTCCTCGACGCGCCCCAGCCCGCTGCCGCCGCGGTCGGCGGCTTTGGCCTCGTGCCAGGCATCAAGGTTCGAGGCCGGCTCGACGGCGCGGCTGACCACCCACTCGCGCCCGCCCCCGCAGGCCCAGGCGAGGATTGGCACGGCCTCGACGCCCGCGCGCTGCAGCGCCGCGGCGAAGTGCATCTCCCGCCGCGCGCGGCTGACGCCTAGCGCCCGTATCAGGCGGCGTCCCAGCGAGCGGGCGTGAAACTGCTTGAGGTACACGCTCTGCCCGCCGACGCTGCCGCGCCACACGCAGCGCGAGGCGTTGCGCTTGACGAGTTGCCAACCCGCGGCCGCAGGGTCTTCCACCACGCCCAGATGCCCCGCCAGCAGCGCGCGCGCGGCCTCGTCAGCGTAGTGCACGCCGGCGCTGCGACGCGAGGCTGTCTTGTGTTGTGGTTGTGTCACGCGGGGGATTCCTGAAACCGCCGATTATACCCGAACCGGGTGCCGCGGGTGGGACAGCCTTTCCAGGCTGTCACGGCACAGGCTGGAAAGTCTGCGCCACCCTGTAGCATTCGGCCATCACGCCGCGGGCGCGATTGACGGAATATTTCTCGGCCGCACGCTCCTGGGCAGCAGCGCCAAGGCTGCGCGCCAATGCCGGGTCGTCGATCAACTTGGCCAGTGCCGCCGATGCCTGCCGCGGCTTGGCCGGCGGCGCCAGCAGGCCTGCGCCGTCGCCGAGCAGCTCGCGCAGGTCCGGCGTGTCGGCAGCCACGATCGGCACGCCCGCCGCCATTGCCGCCACCACCGGCGCCACGCCCACGTCGCGCCGCGGCAGGAACATGGCCGCATCGGCTGCGGCCAGAACGTCTGCCAGCGGGAAACGGCCCGCCGGGGTCAACTGCTCGCTCTCGAAGCCGGTCGAGACGATGAATGACCGGACGTTGGACAGGTTCATCCCCTCGCCGCTGATGACCATTCGCGTCTGGGGCAGGAACCGTCGCACGATCGCGTGCGTCCACGAAGCATACTTCTGCCCCGCGTCCGGCGTCATCTCGCCCGGGGCCGCCACCAGGAAATATCCCGGGGCGATCCCCAGCGCCGCCCGCGTGCGCTGGCGCCGCTGCGCCATGTCATTGATCGGCCGCGCGGGCGGGGGCAGCACGAACGTGCGGGTCGCGTCGGCTCCCAGGGCGAGCATCTGCCGGCGCAGATTTTCCGTAGGAACCGTCAGGCGAATGTCCCGCTGCGCTGCGGCGGCGATGAGCCTCGCCACCACCGGGCGTGGCGGCATGCACGGCAGGCTCAGTACGATGGGCAGGCCCTCCGCCGCCAGCATCGCCGTTCGCAGCACCGTCGGGCTCCAGGCATGCACCGCCCGCCGCGCCGAGGTGGAGACCAGAGGCCTGATCTTCAGCCCCGCCAGCGCCGCCAGTCCCAGTGGGGCGTGCACGGCGTTGACGGGCAAGTCCAGGTCAACGCACGGCCGCGGCGGCCCGGCCGAGACAACCGCGTCTTTGGCCTCGCCCAGCAGCGCCAATTGCAGGAGGCAGTCCTGCGGCGTCCGGGCGTCGATAATGTGCAAAATACCGCTCATTTCCTGCGCATGATACGCGGACAGGCCGGGCGTGGGAATCGGGAACTTGAGAACAGGGAACCGGGAATCCTGATCGCAATGGGCGTGCGCATCAGGTGCGGTTACAATACCCTCACACAGGAGCCTGCAATGACGGACCTCACTCGCACGACGCTGGCGATCGAGATGGACCTGCTGGAGAAGTTTGACGCCTGGATGGCGGCCCACGGCTACAACAACCGCAGCCAGGCCGTGCGAGACTTGATCCGCGCCGCCCTGGTCGAGCAGGAATGGACGGACCCGCAGGCCGAGGTGGCCGCGGTGCTGTCGATCATCTACAGCCATGCCTCGCACAGCCTCAGCCAGGAACTGGCCAGCCTGCAGCACGAAGACCACCACGCGGTGCTGTGCAGCCAGCACGTGCACCTCGACCACGACCGCTGTCTGGAAGTGATCCTCCTGCGCGGCCGCGCCGAGCAGCTCCGCCGCATCTGCGACGCCATCACCGCCACCCGCGGCGTGCAGGCGGGCAAGCTGTCGTTGCTGAGCCTCTCTCTTTAGCCCAAAGAGAACACGAATGTCACGAAGGGATAAGAAACAAGAACGAGAGTCGCATCTGCTTCGTTTCTTCTCCATTCGTCTTTTTCGTGACATTCGTGTTCTCTTCTGGATGAAGAAGGACGCGATTGCCATCGGCGACAGGGAGGGATAGACTTCCCACGTATGGGTAACAGCGTCTATTTCAATGGGCAAATCATTCCGGCCGAGCAGGCTTGCGTCAGCGTCTTCGATTCGGCGGTGCTGCATGGGGCCTCGGCGTTTACCACGATGCTGGCGCGCGGCGGGCGGGTGTTTCGCCTGCCAGCGCATCTGGCGCGGCTGATGCAGACGGTCGAGCGGCTGGGGCTGCGCAATGACACCGACGCGGCCACCCTCGAGCGAGCGTGCTCCGATGTGCTGGCCGCCAACGAACTGGCCGACGCTCGCATGCGCATCACGCTCTCGCCGGGCAGCGTCCACGGCGGCGCCGCCACCACGGTCGTCACGGCCGAGCCGCTGCCGCAGTATCCCCACGACTGGTACGAAAGCGGCCTGACGGTCATGATCGCCCCCTTCCGCCAGAATGTCGAAGACCCCACGTGCGGGTACAAGACCGGCTGTTACTTTCCGCGCATGCTGGCCCGCCAGCACGCCGCGGCCGCCGGCGCCGACGAGGCGCTGTGGTACACGCCCGCGTCGCACCTGGCCGAGGCGTGCTTCTGCAATGTTTTTCTTGCGATCGAGGGCAAGCTCTGCACGCCGCCGTTGAACACGCCTGTGCTGCCGGGCATTGTGCGGTCGGCTGTGCTCGAACTGGCCCGGCGGCTCGCGATTCCCTGTGACGATCAAACGCCGCTGACGGTCAAGGAGATGCTTGCGGCCAAGGAGATCTTTCTGACGTCCTCGACCAGCGGCATTCGCCCGGTGGCGCGCGTCGAGCGCCACGGCGTGGGTGACGAAAAGCCCGGCGAACTCACGCGGCGATTGATGGACGCCTACGAATCGCTGCTGGCGGCCGAGTGCGGGCCGGCCCGGGAGGCCACATGAACGTTCGGGATGTCGCCGCCGCTCTGGAGACGCTGGCCCCGCCGCACCTGGCGGCGGAGTGGGACAACACCGGTCTGCTGCTGGGCGACCGCGCCGCGCCGGTGCGCCGCGTCATGCTGTGCATCGACCTGACGGGCGAGGTGCTCGATGAGGCCGCCGCCGCCCGCGCCGAGATGGTCATGGCGTACCACCCCCTCATCTTCAAGCCAATCTCGCGTGTCACCGCGCAGGAGCATGCCGTCGCCTGGCGGGCGGCGAGAACGGGCCTGGCCGTCTACTGCCCGCACACCGCGTTGGACGTGGCCGCCGGCGGCACCAACGACGCCCTCGCCGCGGTGATGGGCCTGCAGGGGCCCCAACCACTGGAGCCGCAGGATTCCGCCGCCAACTCCAAGATCGTGGTCTTCGTGCATCCTGAGAATCTTGACGCCGTCAGCCGCGCCGCCTTTGCCGCCGGAGCGGGGCGCATCGGCAGCTACAGCGAGTGTTCCTTCCACGGCAGCGGCATGGGCACGTTCCGCGGGGCGGCTGGCACAAGCCCGGCCGTCGGCAAGAGCGGGCGGTTGGAAGAGGTCCACGAACTGCGTCTGGAAGTGCTGGCCCCGCGCGGGGCTGCGGGGGAGATCGTCTCGGCCATCCGGGCCGCCCACAGCTACGAGGAACCGGCCATCGACATTTACCCGCTCGACCCTCTGCCCGACGGGCAGGGGATGGGGCGCGTGGGGGACCTGCCGCGGGCGATGACCGCGCTGGGACTGATTGCCCGCATCAAGAAGGCGATTTCTCTGGCGGCGGTGCAGGTCGCCGGTCCGCGGCGCCAGCGCGTGGTGCGGGCAGCCTGCTGCGCCGGATCATGTGGGACGATCTGGCGAGCGGCCCTTTCGGCTGGAGCGAACTTCTACCTTACCGGCGAGATGCATCATCACGACGCCTTGGCCGCAGCCGCGGCCAACATGACGGTCGTCTGCGTCGGCCACAGCAATTCCGAGCGACCCGTCTTGCCGCTGCTGCGCAAGAATCTGCTCAAGCTCCTGCCCGCGCTGAAGGTGACGATCTCACGAAGGGACAAAGACCCATTCACTCAGATGTGAGCGGTGAGCGGTGAGAGCTGCCGCGGAGAGATCCTCTTCTCACAACTCACAACTCTTCCCGTCTTCCTTCCCCAACCCGAACAGTTCGCGCACGGCATCCGTCAACTCCTGCGTTCGCACGCTGTCGGGGTCCTGGCGCAGGCGGCTGGCGGGGTCGTGCAGGATGCGGCGGATGGCGCGGTGCAACGCCCGCTGGATGACGGCCTCGTCGTCGGCCGCGTCGGCGTGGCTGGAGAGCTTGTTGCGGGCCGAGGCGAGTTCTTCCGAAGCGATCCGCTCGAGCCGCTTGTAGAGCGCGTCGATCGTGGGCGAGACTTTCCGCACGTGCAGGCGCTCGGTGAGTTCGGCCACGTGCTGGTCGATGATCTTGCCCGCACGCTCCTGCTCGTCCTGGCGCAGGGTGATCGTCCGCCGGACGGTCTGCTCGAGGCCGTCGATGTTGTACAGCGTGACGTTATCCACCCGCCCGGCGTCGGGATGCACGTCGCGCGGAACGGCGATGTCGACGATCAGCAGTCCCTTGCCGCCGCGGCGCTTCTGTGCGGCCTCAACCATCGCCCGGCTGATGATCGGCTCGCTCGATCCGGTCGAGGTCACCACGATGTCGGCGGCCGCCAAATGCTCGCCCAGGTCTTCCAACGACACGCTCGTGCCGCCGCAGAGGCGCGCCAGCGCCGCGGCGCGATCGAACGAACGATTGGCGACCAGGATTCTTCGGCAGCCGAGTTTCGCCAGGTGCTTGAGCATCAGCGTGCTCATCTCGCCGGCGCCGATGCCGAGCACGCACGTCTCCTGCATCGCCGGATGCCCCTGGCGGATCAGGTCCACCGCCACCGAGGCGACCGACACTTTGCCCGCGGCCACCCCCGTCTCGCTACGGACGTGCTTGGCCGTGTGCAGCGCGGCCTCGACCAGTTCCTTCATGATGCTACGGGCGGCGCCGGCGGCATCGGCCAGTCGGCAGGCCTCCTTGACCTGCGCGACGATCTGATCCTCGCCGGGGACGAGGCTGTCGAGCCCGGCGGCCACGCCCAGCAGGTGGGCGAGGGCCTCGGCGTCGGCGAGGCTGTACGTTTCGCCGGAGAAGCTTTCGGGCTGCACGCGGTGAAACTCTCCGAGCCATTCGACCAGGTCCTGCACGCTCGGCAGGGAATGCAGCGGGCGGGCGACGTAGAGTTCGACGCGGTTGCAGGTTGACAGCAGCAGGAACTCGGCCGCGGGCCAGCGGCGGGCGAGCTGCGACAGCGCGAGGGAGGCCTTGGCGCAGTCGAAGCTCAGCCGCTCTCGCATCGAGAGGGCGGCGGTCTTGTGACTGGCTCCCACGCAGAGGATTCGCATGATACTTCCTGGATTGCGGATTGCGTTCCGCCGTCTCTATCCTTCCGCATCAACTTATACGTACAGAAGGCACTAAACCCGGCACAGTTCCAGGCATTGCTGGCGAAGCGCTTTTGCGCCTCCCGTCACGAACAGCTTGTAGCCCGCCTCGCCAGCCAATTGCTTCAAGACCGCCTGGCGACGCTGCTGCGGCAGCGGACGGTGTCGAAGCATATGCCGGATGCGTTCCAGTGCGGCGGCAAATCCGACAATTTGCTGTGGCATCGCGGCGGCCATACGCTTCTTGAGCAGCTTTGCCAGCGACGGTGCGGCGCCGCCGGTTCCTACGGCCGCAACGACGGTCCCGCGGCGGATCACGGCCGGGGCCAGAAAATCGCAGTCCTCGACCTGGTCAACGGCGTTGACCAGCGCCCCGGCCGCGCGGGCGTCGGCGGCGATGCGGGCATTGGTCGCCCGATCGCCGGTGCAGGCAAAGACCAGCACCGCGCCTTTAAGGTCGCTCTTGCGATACGCCCGGGCGACCACCGTCGCGCCCTTGATACCCGCCCCGGCGGGATCCACCACACGCACGATTGCGCCGGCGGCCAACAGCGAGCGGGCCTTGCGCCGCCCCACCGTCCCGCCGCCGATGATGACGGCCAGTCGCCCGTTCACGTCGAGCATGATTGGGTATGTTTTCATGACGATGTCGCGCAGGCCCGTCGCGCCTCTTCGATGGCCTCGAGCATGGCCCGGGCCTTGTCGGCGGTTTCGTCCAGCTCGCCCTGGGGCTGCGAATCGGCGACGATTCCGCCGCCGACGTGCAGGTGCGCGTCGCGGCCGTCGCAGACCAGCGTGCGAATGGCGATGTTCCACTGGGACGAGCCATCGACGCCGATGCAGCCGATGCACCCAGTGTACACGCCGCGAGGGACATTCTCGATCTCGTTGATAATCTCCATCGCCCGGATCTTGGGCGCGCCGGTGATTGAGCCGCCCGGGAACGTCGCCCGCAGCAGCGCCGCAGCGTCCACGCCCGGGCACAGCCGCCCCTCGACGGTGCCCACCAGGTGCAGCACCGTCGGGTGCACCTCGAGGCGACGTTTCTCGACAACTGCGATGCTCCCATAGCGGCAGACGCGTCCCAGGTCGTTGCGAAGCAGGTCGATGATCATCGCCAGTTCGGCGTTGTCCTTGGGGCTGTCCAGCAGCGCCTGGGCGGCCGCGACGTCGGCGGCTGCATCGCCGCGGCGCGGACGGGTGCCCTTGATCGGGCGCGTGATGACGTGGTCGCCCCGCACGCTCAGGAATAACTCGGGGGAGCTGCTCAGCACGGCGCAGGACCGGCCGCCGGATTCAAACTGCAGATAAGCCGCGTACCACGCCGGGTTGCGGCGTCGCAGGGCCTGGTAGATCGCCGCCGGCGGGGGAGCCTGGCGCACGGTCAGGCGGCGCGAGAGGTTTACCTGGAAGATGTCGCCGGCGGCGATATATTCCACGCACCGCGCGACGGCCCGGCGGTACTGCTCGTCGGTGAAGTTGCATGAGGCGCCGGCGGCCGGGCGGCAGGCCGCGTCGGCGTGCTCGGCAGGGGCCGGCGGGGGCGCCGCCGGCAGATCGCCAGCGCGAGCGATCATCTCGCCCAGGGCCTGGGCGGCGCCGCCGGCGCCGGCGGGGGGATCGTCAAACACCAGCTCGACCATCTGCCACTGCCGCCGCAGCGCGTCGTAGACCAGCACCGCATCATGCAGCGCCAGTCTGAGGTCGGGAAGGGGGGTGAAGCTCTGGCGGGGCGCCGGGAGGCGCTCGACGAGGTTGGCCACTTCGTATCCGACGTAGCCGAACCATCCGGGCAGGTACGGGGTGTCGCCGGCCGGGGCGGTCAGCTTCACGCGCCCCAGCGCCTGGCGCAAGGCCGGCCAGAAGGCGCGGCGCAGGGCGGGGGCGAGTTCTTTCCCGTCGCGCCGCAGCGCACCGCCTTCAAGCGTGAGCACTTCAAGAGGGCGGCAGGTGATGACGGAGTATCGCCCGTAGTGGTCGTGCAGGGCCGAGGAGTCGAGCATGACCGCCCCCGGCTGCCCCTGCAGCGCGGGCGCCAACGCCCCCGGGGGGCAGTCGAGTTCGATCGGCCGCACTCGAATCCTGCCCATCATCTGACCGGCAGATTGGTCCATGAATGGCCGTCCGCGCGGCGGGTCAGTTGCCCGCCCCGACCTGGTTGAAGTCCTGCTGCGTGAAGGCCCTTGCCGCCGAGGCCGCCGCGGCCAGGTACGGATTGGGGTCCTTCATGTAGCGATCGAGGACAGCCTCGGCCGCGGCGGGGTCGCCCTTTTTCCGATAGGCGTATCGCACCAGGGCCAGCGAGAGCAGTCCCTGCGCCCGCCAGGCGGGGTCCTGGTCGTTCTCGACGATGTACAGCACGTCGCCCAGTGCAGGGTTGACGTTCCAGATCGCAAGCAGCTTCGCCATGGCGCGCTGTTTGGCGTTATTGATCCTGAGCACGTACGTGTTGAGCGTCTTGATGGTTTCCGCGTCGTCGGCTTTTTCGGAATAGATGCTCTTGAGGCCGTCGACGGCCATCACCTGAATCTCCAGCCCGACCTGCGTCATGTTGGCGATGCGCCCCTCCGAGGCCATGTGCCAGCCCATCACGAACTCGGCGCGGGCGCAGGCGATGGCCTGGTCACGCTTGTTCTGGCGGCGGTAGTAGACCTCCAGCGAGTCCATGGCCTTGGCGACGTCGAGCAGCTCGATCGCGCCGTCGAACCGCATGGCGACCTTGAACTGGCGGGGCGTGTGCGTAAACGTGTAGTCCATCGTCTGCTTCATCGCCCCGGCCTTGACGTGTGTCTCGATCTCCTGCAGCAGGGCCATGACCTTCTCTTCAGGAAGAGCCTTGGGGACTTCGGCTTCGTCCTCGTTGCCGCGCACGATCCCGTAATCGCGGCGAGCGTCGGGCCCGACGGGCGCCTCGTCGCCGATATAGATGGCCAACTGGTTGTAGTTGTCCTTGAGGAGTTTGGCGGCGAGGGCGTAATCGTCGCCGGCGTTGCCGGAGTTGGTCGGCAGCGAATCGACCACTATCGCCGGCGGCATGTCCATCTTCATCAGCTTGATCATGTCGTTGGTGGTCTTCTCGCGTCCGGCCGTGCCGCCACCGGTGACCAGGAACGCCAACACGATGCCGACGACGGCCAGAACCATCAACCCGCCGATGATCCATCCGGTCCTGGAAGCCGGCGGCGCGCCGCGCGTGTAGGCGGGGCGCTGCGCCTGCCCCTGCGCCGGGGCCGGAGCGGCGCTGCGCGGCTGGGGCGCCGAACGCGCGCCGGACGCCGGTGGCGGGGGAGGGCGTCGCGGAACGGAAGGGCGTGGCGGACCACCTGATCCTGGCGTTGATGTCATGGCAAAGACTCCTGTGGCGTCGGCGGCGATTACGGCTGGGTCGTAGCGGTCCCGAGAGGACCAAGATACATGGTACCAAGGTTGCGGGGGTCATAAAAGTGTCTCGCCGCGCCCGACCAGCTCGACGACTCGCTGCCGAGGGTGGCAAACCGCGCGAAGTTCACGCCCCAGAGGCGCGACTGACCCGCAGGTCCCAAGGCCGCCAGCGGAATCGCCAGCTCGACCGTCCACTGTCTGCCCTCGCGAGCGACGGCCGCCTTGTACGCCGCCGGCCAGGGGGAGCATTTGCCCAGCGCGGGCTGGCATCCCACGCCGCGTTCGGCCACGACCACGCCGGTGGGCTTGACCACGATGTGGTACAGGTCCTGCGCCGACTGGGCGGTTCGCCCCGGATCGAGAATGACCTCGACGAGATCCTCGCCACAGGCCATCAGTTGCTCGTAATGCACGGAGTTGTCGGCCCGGCTGACCAGGCGCCCCATCTCCGGTTCGTCGCAGCGAAAGGCCAGATACAGATAGTTCTCGTCCCGCAGCAGTTGCACCAGCGTCTGGCGCGCCGCCAGCGGGCGGGTGCGGCCGCGCCGTCCGATGAGCGTGAACCCGCCGGCGGCATTGCTGGGGCGGATCGGCCAGTCGCCCAAGGCGCCGTCGACGGTAACGCCCGTGCCGGCGGGCAAGGCCGTCACGAAGGGCACGTCGGCGGTCAGGGCCCTCTGCCATCGCCGGTCGACGTTGACGCTGACCGGAAGCGACATCTTGCCCGAGGACCCCACCGGCAGCGTCATGCCTTCGGCCGTCAACTCGACGGCGCCCCGGGTGGCCGCGGGCAGGGCGATGCGGGCGGTGCCTTTCACGTGCGTCCACCCCGGCGGTAGCGTGCCCAGGACGGCCACCACGCTCGTGTCGTGGCGAAACTCGTTGTAGAGGTCCAGCAGGACGCTGGCCCGCAGCCGCCCGTCGGGCATCTCGACCACGCGTGTCCGCACCTGCTCGACACGCACGGAGTAGACCTTCTCCTCGAACTCCTGCCAGTCCATGCGGCGAACCTGCAGCTCGCGCTGGCTGGGGGGCACACGGGCCAGGGCAGCCTCGATCTCGCCAGCCATCAGCCGCCGCGACATCTCCCACGCCGCCGGCTCGGAAACCCAGCCGTCGAGCCGCACGTCCTGGTACTGATCGCCAGCGGCGGCCAGGCCGGCGTAGCGGGCCATCGCCTTGGCCAGCGAGTCGGCCAGATCCTGGCCCTTGCGCTGGCGGAGCAGCCACAGGTACGCGATGTCCTGCAGGCCGCGGCGCAGGCGCTTGAGCCGCACCGACGGCAGCACCTCGTCGCCGCGCCCGACGGCGTTGCCGGGGTAGAACAACCGGGCCTCAGCGCCGGCGGCCGAAGCATACGGGTCCGCCGGCCAGTTCATGACCTCGGGAATCATCAAGCCCGTGCAGTCGTACCGCATGGCGAACCAGGGAATCGCCCGCGCGTCGCAGGGCGTGGAGACCACGCCCAGGGCCGGCGTATAAGGCGGCTGGCCCGGCGTGAACCACAACCCCGCCAGGCGTTTGCGGCCCTGACCGGGGGGCACGGGGGTCGCGTCGAAAAACTCGCCGCTGGGGCAGTGGATGTCGACCAGCGAACCGTAGTCTTTGGGCACCGTCCAGCCCGTCGGCTCGGGCGGCCGGGCCGGAAGCGTCGAGAGGATAGGCAGGTCCGCATCGGCGGTGCGAACCATACCCGCCAGGGCGGAGAACTGTGCGTAAGCTGACGCGCTGGTCCCGCCTCGGCGCGGCCAGACGAACAGGCGACCGCTGTCTTTCACCAGCGTGGAGGCGTGCCGGCTGCACTGTGCCAGAATCTGGGCGGCCGTCTCCTGGTACGTGGCGCTGTTGGGTCCGCCGTAGTACTGGCTGTTGGGCCACGAGCCGTTGAATGGCAGCGGCCAGGCCGCCGTGGCGATGTGGTCGTCGAACGCCGAGCCGCTGACGTACGGCTGCACGACGGCGTCGTACTCGCTCCAGTCGAGCTTGACCTTGCCGGCCAGGTCGCGCTTGAGCAGCGGCGTCATCGAGGTCTCGAACAGGTCCAGGCGGTGCGCGTGGCCCAGGCGCATCAGCTGACGCATCAGCACCAGCCCGCGCTGGACCAGCGGGTGCTGCAGATCCATCCGCACCGGCACGAAGGGCTTGCCGTCGCGCTCGATGAATCGCGAGAACAACGCCCGATGGTCGAACCCGCCCACCGCCGCCAGCGGCCGCGCGTCGGGCAGGACGAACCCGTACACCTTGAGCTTGATCGGCCGCACCGCGTCGGCGCGCCCTGCCGCCGAGACCGTCAGCGTGGCGGCGTACTCGCCCGCGCGGGCGCTTCCGGGAACGGCCAGGTCTACCCAGACCACCAGCCGCCGATGCGGGTCGAGGGCGGGGCCTTTGTCGACAGCCTCCATCGGCACCAGGGCGTCATAATACGTCGCCGGCTCGGGGACTTTGTCCACCAGGCGCAGATACCACGCCGGATAGCTGGTGACTCGCACGGGCAGGGCCTGGAACACGCTGAACCGCCCGGCGCCGATGCGGGTGTTGTCGCCGCCGGTCAGGTCGCTCAGGCGCACCTTGATGTCGCGCAGTTCGCTCTCGTCGGCGTCGATGACGACCTGGAAGCTGACGGTTTCATTGGCGGCAGCAAAGAGCCGGACCGACTGCAAATCGGCGTCGACGACGATGGAATCGACGAAGGACTGGGTCTGCTCAGTGAGGGAGGTCATGTCGCTGGCGACCCAGACAGCCGGGGCCGGCGCGACGTGTCCGCCGCACCCGCCCGCCGCCAGCGCCAGGCAGATCGCCACCCACGCCACAATGCCTGAGCGTTTACTCATGACGGCCGCATTGTACCGGCGAAGGCCCAACCGAGCCAGACAGTAGCACCGGCATCTTGCCCGTAAGTGGCATGGGCGTCTCCACGGGATTTCGGGAAAGAAACCCGTCGAGCAAGTCGAAGATGTCGTAGGGGCTCGACCGCTAATGCTTCGCCGGGGCGGTGGCGGGGCGCGTCTGCGCCTGTGGCGCCCAGGGGAGGGCGTAGACGCTCAGGAGCGGCCAGCGCCGCGGGAAGGGATACCCCTGCCAGCCGCGGGCGGCTTGCGTGGCCGCGCTGCGCGACGACGCGCCGGCCGCCGCCGGCGTTGTGGCGGCGGTTGTGGACGCGGCGCTGGTGCTGATCTGCGTGGCGCCCTCGGGGAGATAGATTTCCTCCTGGACGCGCAGGCCCAGCGGCTGCAATTGGTCCAGAATCCCCAGCCCCGCCCCGCGCCCCTGGCTCCATCGCTCGAAAAGGTCGTCCGCCAGAACCGACGGATAGCCGATGGTGATCGCCTGCCGCCAGAGGTCGGCCCAGCGAACCACGATGTATGAGACATCCTTCTTCTTGATCGCCTGGAGGATCTGCTCGCCGCTTGCGTCGCGGCGCTCGATGCTCGCCAGCCACGGCTCGTCAAACGGCGAGGCGTACACCGATCCGGCCGGATAGCAGAACACGCGCGGGTCGCCCAGGATGATCGACCGCTTGGCGGCCTCGGGAGCCGCCAGCACGATGTAACCTCCCTCGGTCAACGCCGGGACGGGCATGACCATGTCGGGATGCGTCTCAATCGGCGAGCCCGGACGCGCGGGACGGTCGCCGCTGTAGTAGAAATACAGGCTGCCCGCTGTCACGAGGTTGACCAGCACAGCCATCGCCGTGATGGCCACCGCCGGGGCCACGCCCCAAGGCCCGCTGGCAGGACGCTCGGCGTTCTTGTTGAGCGGATTGACCTGCACCTGCGCCAGCCGCGCCAGTCCTCCTGCCGCCAGCAGCGACAGTGGCACGACGACCGTCACGATCTGCTCGATCTCCATCGAAGGGCTCAGCAGCGCCCAGGCCAGCAGTTGCCCCGCAGCCGTCGCCGCCAGCAGCCACTCCCACGCCGCCGCTCCGGGCGTGGCGACCACCGCACAAAACGCCGCCACGGCCATCACCAGCATGATCACGCCCAGCAGTTCGCTGGAACTGTAGGCTACGAACTTGTGATAAAAGAGCTGTGCCCGCGAGGGCTGTTCCGGAGCCGTCCAGTCCGGCGGTGCGGGCACCGGCGAACCTGGTGGCACACTGTGGGCGTGGAGCCATCGCTCCTGCTGCTCGGGACTCCAATAGCCGCGGCCCAGCGCCGACGTCATTCGCGGGAAGACCGGGTTGCCCGTGTAGGCGGCCGCGCGAATCATCCATGGCGCCATCATGACCAGGACGCCGGCCACAACCACGCCCGCGTGTCCCATCCGGCGCCGCAGCAGCATGTAACCTGCCGACACCGCCAGCAGCGGCAGCACGACGGGAATGAACGCCTCGTGCCCGCTCGACCAGGCCGCCCCGAGCAGGGCGCCGACGCACGCGGCCGCTCGCCAATCCCTCCCCAGCGACCACTGCCGGACCCACAGCACCGCCAGCGTCAGGTAACACAGCGCCGCCAGGTCGGCCCCGCCCGCCCATCCCAGCATCAGCAGCAGCGGCGTCGAGACGATCAACGCCGAGGCGATCCGCCATCGCAGCGTGTCCTCGCCTTTGAGCGCCGTGACGATCCCCGCCACGGCCAGCACGGCAAAGCCGCCCTGCAGGAACTTGGCCAGGTACATGCCTTCATACGGCCCGCCGCGCAGCGCCATCGCCAGCAGGGAGAGCATCTGCGTGGTCATCGGCTCGTAGCTGAAGCAATTGTGCCGCAGGCCGCTGACGTGCTGGGCGAGGTAATACTCGCGGGGAATCTGCAAGTCGCGCCACAGCGTTTCCATCGCCGCGCCAAAGCCCGGCGCCCACAGCCCGTTCTCGCGGCACGCGCCCACCAGCCACGCCCCACCGGCCACGGCCAGGGCTAACCACACCATGGCGCGGCTGTCGAAGCTCGACGCCACGTGCCACCCTTCCAGGCGGCGGCGCCCCTGCCAGGCCGCCAGCAGCACGCCGATAGCCAGCACCGGCCACCAGATCCACATCTTCATCAGCCCCGTCGCCGCCGTGCCGGCCAGCATGATCGCCGCTGCCAGCAGCCAGACCCCCAGCGCCGAAGCCGTCACCACGCGCAGGCCCAGCGGCGCCGAATCGTCGAACCATCGCCGCACGATGAGGTACCCGTAGCCGCCGGCGGCCACGAACACCACCGCCGCGGCCACGCCCTCCAGCGCCGTCAGCACCACCAGCATGATCAGCGGCCTCGACAGGCCGTACACCCACAGGGGCATGACCAGGGCGGCGATGACGATCAGCGTGATCAGCATCGGTCGCGAGAGCGTCCCGAAAGGCGAGGAGTTTTTCGTCACCGGCTGTGTCCCGAGGAGTCGAGAAATTGCGTTTCGTAGAGCTGTCGGTAGAGCCCGCAGCGGCCCAGGAGTTCGTCGTGGCGTCCGCTGTCGATCATGCGTCCGCCGTCCATCACGACGATGCGGTCGGCGCTGAGGACGGTGGCGAAGCGGTGGGCGACGATCAGCGTCGTGCGCCCGCGGATGACGTCCTGCATCGCCTGGTGGATGCGCCGCTCGCTGTCGCCGTCGACCTGGCTCATGGCCTCGTCGAAGATCAGGATCGCCGGGTCGCGCAGCACCGCGCGGGCGATGGCGATGCGCTGCTTCTGCCCGCCCGAGAGCGTCGCGCCGTGCTCGCCCACGATGGTGTCGTAGCCGTCCTTCATGTCGCGCACGAACTCGTCGACGAACGCCTTTGCGGCGGCGGCCTCGATCTGCTCGCGCGTGGCGCCGGGGCGGCCATAGGCGATGTTCTCGGCGATCGTCGCGTGGAAGAGCACCGCGTCCTGCGTAACCACCGCGATCTGCTGGCGCAGCGAGCGGATCTGGAAGTCGCCGACGTTTTGCCCGTCGACGAGGACTCGCCCGCTGTCGGGGTCCAGCAGCCGCGGGACCATCGACACCAGCGTCGTCTTGCCCGATCCGTTGGGCCCGACGAACGCCACGGCGTGTCCGGCGGCGATTTCCAGCTTGATGTTCTCCAGCGCCAGCGTCGCGGCGCCTGGATAGCGGAAGGTGATGTTGTCGAAGGCGAGGCTGCGCGCGTGGCGGGCCAGGGGCCTGGCGGCGGGCACTTCCTTTTCGACCTGCTGGTCGTGCAGCTCGAAGATGCGCTGCGCGCCGGCGTCGGCGCGGTGGAATCGCGTGGCGATCTTCGAGAGTTTACGCATCGGGTCGAACATCCCGCCCAGCAGGGCGATCCACAGCGCCAGTTTATCCGCCGACATCGTCTGCAGCACCAGCACCCAGTAGCCCGCCAGCACCGCCGCGCCCAGCCCGGCGACAAAACCCAGCACCTCGATCATCGGCGAGCTGGCCGAATCGATCCGCGCCATCCGCCGCTGCTGCTTGTAGACGGCGCTGTTGATCCCCTTGAACCGCGCCTCCTCGGCCGGCTCCATCGTGTAGGCCTTGACCACCCGCACGCCGGTGAGCGTCTCTTCCAGCCGTCCGAGCATGCGCGACCAGCCCTCCAGCGCCTTGCGGCTGGCACGCTTCATCGCCTTGGCCAGGATGCGGATGAGCCCGAACACGATCGGGCCGATGATCATGGACAGCAGCGTCAGCTTCCAGGAAACCATGAACGCGCCGATGATGCAGCCGACGGCCTTGAGCGGTTCGACGACGGTGATGCCCAGCAGCGTTTCCTGCCCCTGGGCGACCTCGCCGGTGTCGGCGATGAAGCGGCTCATGGTGTCGCTGGAGCCGCGCTGGGAGAAGTAGGTCATCGGCAGGCGCAGCGTGATCCCGTAGTTCTCGCAGCGGATATCCATGCACGCGCGGAAGACGCTGGTCTGGATCAGGTACTCCTGGAAGAACCGCAGGAAGTTGCGAGTCAGCGTCACGGCCAGGCTCGCTATCACCAGCCACAGGAACATCTGGTAGCGCCCCCACTGGATCTGCTGGAAGGTCCCCGAAGGCTCCGGGATGGCCTTGGCCACTTCACCCAGCAGCCGCGTCGAGGCCTGCTCCTGCCCCAGCGTTACCGGGACGCTCTGCGAGCGGTCCTGGTACACGTCGTAGATCCGCAAGGGGGCTTTCTGTCCCGCCGACATGGCCGCCAGGTCGCGGACGAGAGTGTCGGCCCGCATCACTTTGTGATCGCTTTGGCCGTCATCGAGACCGATGATCCATCGATTTTCTTTGAGCCCCGCCGCGGCGGCAGGGCTGTCCTTGGCCACCTTCACCACGTCGATGACCATCAGGACTTTCTGTCCGTCGATGGGTCGCATGTCGGCTGGGACCACGCGCTGCACCAGCGTGACGCCCAGGCGGTCCTCGACGATCGAGTTCCAGGCCCATCCGTGCAGGCCCTCGGGAGTCATCAGCACCTTGATGCCCGGCGGAATGAGCGCGAACCCGCCGCTCCAGAGCACCGCGATCAGGGCCGCGCAGAAAATCGACACGCCCACCCGCACGCGGTAGGGCTTGAGATATCGCAGTGATCGAAAGAAGTATTTCATTGGGGAACTCTCTTATACGCGGAAAAAGCGGCGAAAGCAATCATCCCCCTCCCTGCACATCTGCCGCACCCAACTCGCACACGATCCCCAACGGTTCTTGGGCTGGCCACGTCAGTGACCAGCCAATCCCCGGACTCTCCAGGCAGGGCGTGGGGATGAAAGCAGCAAGCGTCCCTAGACCCGCAGGTTCGCCGCCGAGGCGCACGAGATCACCACGTTGTCCCAGACCGTCTTGGGATTGACGTTGCGCCACAGCAGTTCTTCAAACTGCGCAAAATGCTCGATGATGCGGCAGAGCCGGTCGCTGCTGAATCGCTGCGCCAGTGCCCGCACGGCTACAGCCTGGTCGGCGTTGACCAGCGGCCGGTCGCTGCCCGCCGACAGCGCCAGGGCGTCCTGGTAGGCGCTTGCGGCGATTTCCAGCATCGCCCCGGTGGCCTGGCGAATCGCCAGGTTCTTGGCCATCGTGCTGCCGTCGGCGCGCTTGCTGGCCGAGACGGCGGCATTGGCCAGCTTGTCGACGATGCCCGCTAGCTCCTCGCCCAGATCGACGTCGCCGCCGCCGCCCAGCGCGGCCAGGCGCTCCAGCAGGTCTCGCTTGATTGCATAGAGCCCCTGGGCAGCCATGGCGATTGAGCGGCCCAGCGAACCGCCAGTGACGGCCGCCCAGAATGCCGCCTCGGTCGTCTCCATGCCGCTTTCTGCCAGCCGCTGCACGACGAAGTCGCGGGGCAGGTAGTTGAACCGCACGAGGCGGCAGCGGCTCAGCGTCGTGGGCAGGAGCTGCTCGGCCTGGCCGGCGACGAGGATGATCGTCACGCCGGGGGGCGGTTCTTCCAGCGTCTTGAGCAGCGAGTTCTGCGCGTCGTGGCTCATCAGCTCGGCCTCGAGCACGACGAAAACCTTGCCCCGCCCGCGGGCGGCCGCCCGCATCGCCGGCTCAATCAGGAAGCTGTCGATCACGTCGATGCCCAGCTCCTGCATCACGCGGTTGCGCACCTGGGCGTCTTCATGGAACGCTGCCAGTTCCTTATAGACCAGGTTGAAGTCCGGATGAGAACCGGCCTCCATCATCCGGCAGCTTGGGCACTCGTTGCAGGCGGAAGAGGGGACCGTCCCGCTGTTTGGGGCTGTCCCCAATCTTTCACACAGCAGCACCTTGGCCAGCGCCGTCGCGGTGGTCTGTCTGCCGACGCCCTCGGGTCCGGCAAAGATGAATCCGTGCGGCATGCGCTGGGCGGCCATCGCCTGGCGAAGGTCCGCCACAGCCCGCTCCTGCCCCACGATCTGGTCCAGGTCGATCATGCCCACCGCCATCGCAAGATCACGTCGCGCAGCAGTCTCTGCGTGGTCTCGATATTGCCCGAGGCGTCGACCAGCGCGCAGTGCGTCGGGTCGTCCTGCACCTGCCGCGCGAACATCTGCCGCACCTTGCGATGAAACTCGACGCCCTTGGATTCCATCCGGTCGAGCTTGCCCTGCCGTGAGGCCGTGCGCTGCAGGCCCAGGTCCGCGTTGAGGTCGAGGATGATCGTCAGGTCCGGCCAGGTGTTGCCCACGGCAGCGCGGCCCACTTGTCGAATCACGTCGATGTCGGTCCCGCCGGCGCCCTGGTAGGCGATCGTCGAGGAAATGTAGCGGTCGCTCAGCACGCACTGCCCTGCCGCCAGCGCCGGGCGGATGATCTCGGCCGCCAGTTGAGCGCGGCTGGCCATGTAGAGCATCAGCTCGCACTCGACGACCATTTCGCCGCAGCGATTGTCGAGCAGGATATGGCGGATGCGGTCGCCGATTTCCGTGCCGCCCGGGTCGCGAACGCGGCGAAGATCCGCACCCTGCTCTTGCAGGTATTGCGCAAGCAGGTCGATCTGCGTGCCCTTGCCCGCGCCGTCGGGCCCGTCGATGACGATGAAGCGGCCCGCGAGTTTGTCAGCCAACGCGCTCATGATGCCGGTAGTATCCTCAGGCGCACGCTGGTTTGCAACGGAACAACCTTGCCACAAAGGACCCGGCGCGGCCCAGCGAAGCGAGGCCGCGCCGGGTTCTTTGTGGCAGAGTTCTTCCCCTCGCCCGCAAGAAACGTGCGTGTCGCCATGCCGCCCCTTTATAATGCATTGACTTAGTCCATGACTTCTGCCGTCATAACTCGATCGCATTTCGTCATCACCGGCCAGGTGCAGGGCGTGGGGTTTCGCCCGTTCGTGTACCGCCTGGCCGTCGAGTGCAACCTCACCGGGTGGGTGCTTAACGACGCTCGCGGGGTGACGCTCGAGGTGCAAGGGCCGCCCGCGGCGGTCGATGATTTCGCCGCCCGCCTCGCGGCCGAGCTGCCGCCGCTGGCGACCATGGCGACGTGCGAGCGATCCGCGGCCGAGGTGATAACCGGCGAGCAGCGGTTTGAGATCCGCCCCAGCGAAGGCGGCGAATTGGCCGACGCGCAGATCACCGTCGACGTGGCCGTCTGCCCCGACTGCCTGCGAGAGATGGCCGATCCGGCCGACCCGCGCCACCGCTACCCGTTTATTAACTGCACCAACTGCGGACCGCGGTACAGCATCGTGGCGGCCGTGCCCTACGACCGCCCCAACACGACAATGAGCGGCTTCGAGATGTGCCCCCTCTGCCGCCGCCAGTACGAAGACCCCGCCGACCGGCGGTTCCACGCCCAGCCGGTAGCCTGCCCCGAGTGCGGGCCGACCGTGCGGCTGATTGACACGCAGGGCATCACCATCGATTGCGATGACGCCATCGCGGCCGCACGTTTGCGACTCCAGGCCGGCGATGTCGTCGCCGTCAAGGGCCTGGGCGGCTACCAGCTCGCGTGCCTGGCCAACGACGAGCACGCCGTCGGCCGCCTGCGCCGCCGCAAGCAGCGCGACGCCAAACCCTTCGCCCTGATGGTGCGCGACGTGGCCGAGGCGGCCGAACTTTGCCAGGTCAGCCCCGCGGCCGTAGCACTGCTGGAAAGCCCGCTGCGACCGATCGTCATCATGCCCCGCCGCCCCGGGCGGCGCGTCGCCAGGGAAGTTGCCCATGGCCTGGACACGTTGGGCGTCATGCTGCCCTACACGCCGCTGCACCATCTGCTGCTCGAACGCCCGATGGGGCCGCTGGTCATGACCTCGGGCAACTACTCCGAGCAGCCCCTGGTGCGGGAAGACGACGAGGCCCTGTCGCACCTGTGCGGCATCGCCGACGTGATGCTCGTGCACAACCGTCCCATCGAGCGGCGCGTCGACGACAGCGTCGTGCAAGACTCCGGCGGCGGCCGCACGCTCGTGCTGCGACGCGCCCGCGGGTATGCGCCCCAGCCGCTGCGCCTGGCCGAACCCATCGCCCGCGCCCTCGACGGCGCGCCGCCCGTGCTGGCCGTCGGGGCCGAGCTCAAGAACACCTTCTGCCTGCTCTCGGGCAGCCGCGCGCTGGTCAGCGAGCACATCGGCGACCTCAAAGAAGGCCGCACCTACCGCCACTTCATCGACACGATCAACCACCTCGAGGCGCTGTTCGACATCCGCCCCGAGCTGCTGGCGGCCGACCTGCACCCGCAATATCTCTCCAGCCAGTACGCCCACCGCCGCCACCGCGGCGAGCTGGCGTCTGGGGAAGGGTGCCCTGGCGGGAAGCCCCCAAGGGACGACAGCCGCGAGGGTCTGCCCATCGAGCTCGTCCAGCATCATCACGCGCACATCGTTTCATGCATGGCCGAGAACGGCTGCGCCGAGGGCGTCATCGGCATCGCCTGCGACGGCGTGGGCTACGGCGACGACGGGGCCATCTGGGGCTGCGAGGTGCTCGCCGCCGATCTGCAAAGCTACCGCCGCCTGGGGCACCTGCGCTACTTGCCGCTCATCGGCGGCGATGCGGCCGCAGGGCAGACGTGGCGACCAGCCGTGGCGGCGCTCCATGAGGCGTTCGGCGAGGGCTTCGTGCGGCACCTGGACGCTCTGCCGCTACGGATTGCCCGCGACCAGCTTTCAGCGGCCATCGAGCAGTTGACGATGGAGGTCAACTGTCCGCCCAGCAGTTCGCTGGGCCGCTGGTTCGACGCCGTCGCATGGCTGTGCGGAGTGACCGACGCCAACGCGTACGAGGCGCAGGGGCCCATGCTGCTCGAGTCGGCCATCGAGCACGGCGTCGATCGGGAGTATCCCTTTGCCCTGACCTCCACCGGGCCTTTCACGATGGAACTGCAGGCCGCCATCGAGGGCATCGTGGCCGACCACCGCCGCCGCGTCACGCCGGGCGTGATCGCCGCGAAGTTCCACAATACGCTGGCCGCAATGCTCGCCGCCGCCGCTGCCCGGGCCCGCGACGAAACCGGCCGCACCATCGTCGCCCTCTCCGGCGGATGCATGGCCAACCGATATTTGGCCGCGAGGTTGGTACACTTGTTGGAGGCCGACGCTTTCAAGGTGCTCATGCACCGAGACATTCCCTGCAACGATGGCGGCGTGGCGCTGGGCCAGGCCATCGTCGCCGCCGCACGCAAGAAAGTAGCACGGGCGTCTCGCCCGTGAGTAGCAGGGGCGTCCCGCCCATGCATTGCGGATTCCACGGCCAAGATGGCCGTGGGGCCCACGGGCAAGACGCCCGTGCTACTGGCGGTTGTTGTGTTGTTAAATCGGAAATTGAAAATCGGAAATTGGAAATCCCCCTATGTGTCTCGCCGTCCCTCTGAAAATTGAATCGATCGACGCCGAAGGGGCTACCGTCACCCTTGATGGCAATAGCACCGTCGTGTCGCTGGCCGCCGTGCCCGAGGCGCGCGTCGGCGACTGGGTGCTCGTGCACGCCGGGCTGGCCATCACCGTCCTCGACGAGCGCGAGGCCCGCGAGACCTTCGAGTTGCTGGCCGAGGCCTTCGGCCCGGACCTGCGCGGCGAGGCGCCCAAACCATGAAGAGCGTCAGCGAACTTCGCCGGCAGCTCGTCGACGTATGGCTGGCTGCCGCCGCCAGACTTCCCGGCGGGCGCCTGGTCGTGATGGAAGTCTGCGGTACGCACACGATGGCCATCGCCGCCAGCGGGCTCAAGAGCCTGCTGCCCGACGGGCTCGAGCTCATCAGCGGGCCCGGCTGTCCCGTTTGCGTGACCGATCAGTCGTACATGGACCAGGCGGTGTGGCTGGCGCGGCAGAGCGGGGTCGTCATCGCTACCTATGGTGACATGGTGCGCGTCCCCGGGCGCAGCGGTTCGCTGGCCCAGGCGCGGGCGGACGGAGCGCGCGTCGAGGTCGTCTACTCTGCCCGACAGGCCGTCGCGCTGGCCAAGGCCAATCCGCAATCGCACGTGGTGTTTCTGGGCGTTGGGTTCGAGACCACCACGCCGGCCACCGCCCTGGCGGTGATCGAGGCCCAGCGCGGCGGCGTGAGCAACTTCAGCACCTTCACCGCCCACAAGCTCATCATGCCGGCGATGAACGCCCTGATGGCCGCCGGAGACGTGCGAGTTGACGCCTTCCTGTGCCCCGGCCACGTCAGCGTGATTCTCGGCTGGAAGGTCTACGAGCAGATCGCCCGCGACCACGCCCGCCCATGCGTGGTAGGGGGCTTCGAGCCGGCCAATATCCTCGCCGCGCTGATCGAGATCTGCCGCCAGATCGCCGCCGGCGCCCCCGCGGCCGCCAGCGTGTACCCGCCCGTGCGGGCCGAGGGCAACGCCGCCGCGCTCAAGCTGATCTTCGACGTCTTCGAGCCCGCCGACGCCCCGTGGCGCGCCATCGGAGTGATCCCCGAAAGCGGCCTGCGCTTGCGCGACGAGTTCGCCCAGTTCGACACGCAGAAGCGCTTCGCCCTGCCGCCGGTGGAAAGCTACGAAATGCCGGGGTGCCGATGCGGCGATGTAATCTGCGGCCGCTGCCGCCCCAGCCACTGCCCCCTCTTCGCCAAAGCCTGCACCCCCCGCGATCCGGTAGGCCCCTGCATGGTCTCCGCCGAAGGCGCCTGCGCCGCGGCGTTCAAGTACCAGCGGAGATAATTAGCCGCTGAGGTCGCTGGGGACGCTGAGGAAAAAGAGAGCGAAGGCGAAGAAATCAGAGGGTGCCATGGCGGCCGGTGTTCAGCCGCCATGTCCCGAACGTGAGCCATCCCCCCAGCGCGCCGTCGGATCGAGATTGTCGTTGTCGATCCCGATCGGTCTTAGAAACGCGCGGGGCAAGCCCCGCCGCTCTGCCTCATTTTCAAATTTCTCTGCGACCTCTGCGTCCTCTGCGGTGAATTGTGGTATGCTCTGGCCCCCCTTTGGAGAACGATGATGATACGCATACCAGCCGGAACGTACGACGTGGGATCGAGCACCCAGCAGCGGCAGGAACTCTGCAAGAAGTACAACATGCACCCGAGCATGCTCGTCGACGAGCTGCCCGCGCAGCGTGTGGAGCTCCCTGAGTTCTTCATCGACGAGTTCCCCGTCACCAACGCCCAATACGCCGCGTTCATTGCGGCTACCGGGGCTGGGGAACCGTACGACTGGCCGCTGCACGCCACGGCGGAGCGGGCGCATCACCCCGTCGTCGGCGTCGGCGGCAGCGACGCCGAGGCCTACGCCAAATGGGCCGGCAAGCGCCTGCCCACGCCGCAGGAATGGGAAGCTGCCTTCAGCGGTTTTGAGCCGATGGCCGACCGCGTCGTGCCCGGCGGGCAGTGGCTGCCGGTGACGTATTCGATCGAGTCGGACCCCACGCAGCGCAGCAAGTTCGGCCTGCAAGGGTTCGGCCAGGTATGCGAGTGGACGTGCGTTGTCAACGCCAAGGGGCAGTTCCCATTCCGCCTGCTCAAGGGCGGCAGTTGGATGAGCCAGGAAAGCTGGGGCCTGCGGCGCCAGACGGCGTTCTACGCCTTCGCCCCCTGGTGCCGCCAGTGGACCGGCCTGCGATGCGTGGCCGACAAGCAGATGGCCGACATGCCCGAGGCTCCGCTGCCGCAAACCGGCATGCCAGACTACCACCATAACCCCAGCAAGGCCGGCGACACCGTCAAGCTGCTCTACGGCGGCGGGCGGGGCATGGGCGTGGCCTTGCCGCATATCGGCGAGGCGCTGGGCATCGCCGCGCCGGAAGGCTACCTCATCGACGGCGCCGGCCCCAAGGACTCGCAGGACCTCTACAACTCCGGCCCGGAAAGCTCGGAGACTGGAACCGTCACGTATCGCTTCCGTATGGACAAGATCGAGAACCAGTTCCAGTTCCGCGCCGGGCCGGACTTCTTCGATATGGACTACTCCTTCAAGAATCTCAGCGACAAGGACGCGACGGTTCAGGCGTCGGCCTGCATGAACGCCGGGCTGATGGACGTGTTCTACGATCTCGAAGGCAGCCGCTCGTTCATCTGGCTGGGCAAGGGCGACTGGATGCCCCTGCGCTCGCTGCCGCGCGCCGAAGGGTGCGGCCGCTGGATCAGCTACGTCACGCTGCCCCAGCCGCAAGCCAAGTCGATCATCGTGGCCGTGCTGGGCAAGAACTCCCCGATGGTCTTCGCGTACGGGCGGCCGAACCTCCTAGGCCCGATGGCGCTGGCGAACAACTTCTGCTTCTCATGCCTGCACCTGGACCCCCAGGTCACTGTCCCCGCCGGCGGCGAAGCCACCACGCGCGCCCGCGTGTACTGCATCAAGAGTGGTCTGGACGACGTCCGCACGCGCTTCGTGAAGGACTTTGGGCTTTAGTCGCCGGTAGCCCGTAGCCAGTAGCCAGGGGGAAGGGCCGCCATGCGACCCTGCTGTGGGACCCTCTGCACATGATGTTCGCAGACACGCACAACGGAATTGTGCGTGGCACCCGTTACGCTTTTCCCCACTGGCTATGGGCTACTGGCTACGGGCTACCGCTTTTTCCGGCACAGGCACTACTCTGATGAACATGGGTTTGCCCTCTTGGGGCGGTTCGGCCATGATGCCCCACCGCCGGCCGTCGTGGACGGCTGCGGCGTCATAGAGGATCAAGCGGCCGGGCCAGCCTTGCACGGCGATTCCCTGGCGATCGTAGATGTACGCTCGCCGCGAGATCGGGCATGCCAGCGGGATTTCGGAGGGGCCTTTGGTCAGGGCAGCCAGCGTGGGCGGCAGTTGGCCGTGAGCGGCGTAGTACGCCAGCAGGTCCCCGCACAAATCGTGCAGCATCTCGGCGCAGGGATCATTCTGCGGCACCACCACCGCCGGCGCTGCCGCCTGGGGCGAAGGCCCAGGCCACGTGCATCCGGCTACGGCCGCTGCGGCCAAAGTCATCGCGACCAGAGCGATTCTATTTTGTGGGCTCATATCGCACCTTTGCAGCGGGCTTGATGGTGGCGGGCTTGGCCGGGGCTGCGCTGTTGCCGTCATTTTGCAGCGGTGCGGTCTGGGGCGGGGCGGGCTGGGGCACGACCGGCTCGGCCATCCCGCGCATATGCTCGTCGAACGCCCCGCCCTGGACGGCGCTGGGCAGGATCTTGGTGTTCTTGATTTCGGTGTTGGTGATGGCGTCGAGGTCCTGGGTCTGCTGGGCCACGTGCGGGGTCAGGAAGATCAGCAGCTCGGTCTTGCTCTTTCTCTCTCTGGTGCGGCGGAAGAGCACCCCGATGCCGGGGATGTCGCCCAAGCCTGGCACTTTCTCCACGATCTGGACCTTGCGGTCCTCCATCAGCCCGCCGATGACGATAGTCTGACCGCTCTGGACGGCCACGCGGCTCTGGGCGGCGCGTTTGGAGATCGTCGGGGCCCGGACCGTGTCGGAGATCGGCACGGTCGAGTCCGTCAGCGTCGAGATCTCCGGGTACACGTCCAGCGTCACCAGCCCCTGCGGGTTGATGTGCGGCGTGACGTTGAGAATGATGCCGATGTCGTCGTACTCGACGGTGTTGATCGTCTGGCCGGTGTCGGTGATGCGCGTGTTGGTGATGAACGGCACCTCCTGCCCGACCATGATGGCGGCCTGCTGATTGTCGCCGGTGAGGATGTACGGGCGCGAGAGCACGTCGAGCTTGTCGACGCCGGCGATGGCGCGGATCGTCGCGATGATGTTCTGCTCGTTGAGCTTGAACATGAAGCCGGTGGTCTCGGCGGCAATCTTGAAGTTGGTTCCGGCCGAGAAGCCCTTGCCCGAGGCCCGCAGGTTCATGCCCGAGAACTCCACGCCCAGGTCCAGCGAATTCTCGTGCGTCACCTCGGCGATCAGCACCTTGATGAGCACCTGAGGAACGGCGAAGTCCAAGTTGGCGATGATCTCTCGCACGCGGTCGAAATTCTTCGACGAGGTCGTCACCAGCAGCGAGTTGGTGTCAGCCTCGGCGACAATGAACACCTGCCCGATCAGGTCGGAGGCGGCCGTACCCGTCTGTCCGGTGCGTTGGTTCTGCCTTGAAACACCCCGTTGGCCGGTCTGCTGCTGTTGCGAGGTAAACCCGCCGGGCATCATGCTCTGGTTCTGGCCGGTCCCTCCCGAGCGGGCGGAACTGCCTGTTCGCCCGCTGTTGCTCATGCGGTTGGTGAAGGCGCCCGTGCCGGTGTTGCCGCCATAGATGCGTCCGGCGCTGGTTGTGCCCGCGCTGCCGGCAGCGCCGAAGATGCTGTTGAGCACCGGCTCGAGCGTGGTGGCGCGGGCGTTCTTGAGCCGGTAGACGAAGACGTCCTGCTCGAGGGAAGGATTGGAATCCAGTTCCTTCACCACGCCGTCGATCACCTTGAGAATCTCCGGCGAGGCGCTGACGACCAGCGTGTTGGTGCGGTCGTCAGCCGAGGCGGTCACCTTCACGCCGCGCTTGTCGGCGGAGGAGTCAGCCGCCGGCGCGCCGGGCATCACGAATGCCCGCCGCCCGCGCATCATCTGTGCAAACGGGTTCTGCCCCTGGGGTTGGTCTTCCTTGAAGATCTCGCCGATGAGTTTGGCCGCGGCGGTGGCGTTGGCGTACTTGAGCTGGAAGACCTTCACCTGGGCCACTTCCGACATGTGCACGTCGATGGCGCGGATGATCTCGACGATGCGCTTCACCGTCGCCTCGGTGCCGGTGATGATGATCGTGTTGCTCGAGGCGTTGCTGGTCACGTCGGCGGTCGTCGGGATCAGCGCCGCCAGGTCGGCCTTGAGCTTGACGGCGTCAGCGTAGCGGATGGGAATCACCTGCGTGATGATGCGGTCGGTGGGCTCGATCTTGGACGGGTCGTTGCCCGAGCGGACGGGCACCAGCTCCTTCTTGGCCTGCTCGAGCGTGACGATCTTGAGCGTGCGTCCCTGGCGGATAGCCGCATAGCCCTTCTCCTTGAGCACGGTGTCCAGCAGCGAGACAGCCTCGTCGACGCGGATGTCGCGGCGGCTCATGACGGTGATGCGCCCGCTGATGGGGGCGTCTTGCACGACGACCAGGCCGGCGGCTTCCGAAAGATACTCAAGCACCGTCCGCACCGAGGCGTCGCGGAAGTTCAGGGAGATGGGTCCCTCGCCCGGGGTCGGGCGAGACGCGGGACGCGAGATCGCCATCTGCGTGCTCTGGGTCTGCGCGGGGGCTGTCTCCGCCGCGGTCGTCTGCGGTTGCGAGGCCGGCGCGGACGCCGGAGCCTCCGCTGCGGGCACATCCACCGGCGAGTCCTGTCCCCGCACCGTCGGCGCCGCGGCCAGGAATGCAGAGGCCAGCACGGCGGTCAGGACCGCGATCGTCGCTGTCGAGTTGTAGAAGCGCGTGTTCATCATTTGAGTTCCTGTAAGCGGCGCAGCCGCATTCGCTGGAGCACGTCGTTGTCACTGCCGGAAGAGGCCGGTAGCTCGGCGGCCGCACCGGCCGGCGCCGAGGCGCTTTGGGTTGTCGCGGCCGGCAGCGTCACGGGAATGCCTTCGATGTCTTCGCCGATGGCGATGGCGCGATCGCCGGCGCTGCTGCGATAGGTGACGCTGTCGAGGGAGATTTCGGCCAGCACGCCATGGGCGATGGGCGTGCCAAGCTGCACCCAGAGCGTCTGACCGTCGAGGCTGTCCTCGAAGAACGCCATGGGAGCCACGCCCTGCAACGCCACGCCCGTCAGCACCAGGTGCCTCTGGCGCGGGGCGGCCTGCACAGCCGCCGGGACCGCATTGGAACGCGCGGCGCCATACGTCCGCCGCGTGCGGTCACGCGAAAAGATGTTACGATCGACGATCAACCGGTAGTCGTCGAGCGACCGTTTGGGGCGAACCGACGGCGCTGAGGCGCTCTGCGTCGCCGGGACCGGCGCCGCGGCGGGCAGGGCGGCCGCGGCCGCCATCGCCAGCACGATCCAGGTTCGAATCATCCGCCACCTCCTGCGCGGGCCGGCGCGGGTTGGCCCTTGGGTGCATATAAGGTCGATAGTCGCAGTTCGAAGTTCAGATCGTCCTGCCCTTCTTTGCGGCTGGCGATCTGCAGTTTCACGACGCGAATGGGGATGTCCGCCGATTCGATCTGCCAGAGCAGTTGCGTGATGCCCCGCATGGTTCCGCTGTAGGAGGTCTGGAACTCGATTTCGCTGAATCGCCCCTTGCCGGCGATGCGGACGGTCTGCACCTGCCCGCGTCCGAGTCCGGCGCCTTCGGCCCAGCGGCGCATCGCGTGCAGCACCTGCGCTTCGGCCTCGGCCGGGTCGGTCTTGAGGTTAGAACGTTTCATCTGCTCCAGGGCCGCGGCGCTGCGCTGGCGCTGGGCCATGAGGAGCCGCCCCTCGGCGGCGTCGGCGGTGAGTTTGGCTTTGGTCGCGGCGGTGGCGGCGCGGGCGTCCAACAGCGGCGAGACGATCAGCCAGTACGCCAGCACGGCGCCGGCCACGACGATCGTGGCTATCAGGATCACCCGTTCGCGCTTCGACAAGACCATCAGTCGACTCCCGCGGCGTTGAGTTTAATCGAGAAGGTCACCGCCGGCGACGCCGAGCCGCTGTTTCGCACGTAGAGCGTCTCGATGTTGCTGAGTCTGCGGTTGGCCTTGAGGCGGTCCAGCACGTCCAGCACCGCCGCTTCGGTGAGCGACTTGCCCGTCACGGTCACCTGGCGATCTTCGCGGATCTCCAGGCTCGTCGCCCAGATCCTGCCCTCGCTGGGAAACGCCCGCGTCACCTCCCGCATCGGACCCAGGCACCCGGCGCGGTTGTCGAACCACTGGCGCGCCAGTCTCACGTCGGCGTTGAACACCGCCGCCTCGTCCCGCGCCGACTTGCCGTTCTTCAACTCCTCTGCCAGGACCGACACCTGATGGTCTTCGCTGCGCCAGTCGACAAAGAGAAAGATCCCGATCGCCAGCAGCGTCGCCGCGACGGCGGCCGCCAGCGCCGCCCGCAGACCCACGCGGGCCTTGGGCGGCTCGGCCAGGCGCGAGTGCAGGAAGTCGATCTCCGGCCCGTCGTTCGCGCGGGCCAAGGCGGCCGCGCCGGCCAGGGCGTTGTCGCTCGAAATGTTCGGGCCCGAGAGCCCCACGTCAGCGGCGATCGTGCAGAATCGCACGGCCAGGCCCAGTTCATCCGCGGCCGCCGACAGCGGTGCGTGATTGACCCCTGTGCCGTCCCAGACCAGCAGCTCGCGCGGAGCGTCGGAGGCGGCGCCCAGCAGCGGCAGCAGTCGCCGCAGTTCTCCGCCGATGCCTGCGGCCGAGGCGGCGTCCTGCAATCGCACCGAAAGGTGCCGCACCAGGCGCAGGCTTTCGCCGCTGGCGACGACGGCCTCGGTGCCCGTCGCCAGCACGCACAGCACGATGCGCCCGCCCGGTCCGGCCGCGCCGCAGCAGCGCGCCAGGGCGATGGCCGTCGAGGTGATGGCTGAGACGCCCAGGCCTGCGGCCGCGGCGACGGCTTGCACTTGTGTGATGATCTCCCGCGCCGCGGCGGCCACCAGCACGCTCAGCCCGCCGGTGGCGGCGCTGTGGGCGCAGTAATCGAAGGCCAGGTCGGCCTCGTCCGAAGCGAAGTCGCGTTCGATGGCCAGGGCCACGATTCCGCGCAGGGCCTGCTCGTCGGCGGGGGGGAGCATTTTCTCGCGGCAGACGATCCACGACGCGGGCAGGCCCACGACGCAGCGCGAGGCCGTCAGCCCGCCACGTCGCAACTCGGCCTTGAGCTCGCGCCCGAGGCGCTGCGGGTCTTTCAAGGTTGTCTCGCCGGTGAGGTTCACAGCCGCGGTGCGCAGTTCGGTCTTGCCGCCGGCCACGACGACCTCGGTGGCGGTGATGCGGTGCTCGTTGACCACCAGCGCCAGATTTCTGCCTCGGCTGAACATCACTTCGGTGTCTCCTGTACGGCCGTGCGGGCGGCGACGAGGTCGTCGAGCGAGCCGCCCTTCTGCAGGTGCTCGAGGGTTTCGCCCGCCAGCGGCCAGCCCAGGTGCGTCAAGTCCTGGCGGTACATTACTCGCGGCGGGCTGGAGGCGGCGTCGATAACGATCCGGCAGCGGCGCGGGCAGCGTCCGTCGGCCGACACGCTGACGATGTCGGCCGAGAATCGGTACGTCCGCACCGTGATGAGCCCGCCGATGGCCGCGGCCTTGGCGGGCGTCAGCGCCTGCGCGACCCAGGCGATGGTCTGCAAGGCCTCGCCGCCATCGAGTCGCTTGGCCACCAGCGCCGCGGCGTCATTGTCGTCCAATCCCGGCAGGCACGCCAGCACTCCCTTGGGGGCGGTGTTGACGTTGATCAGCCCCTGCAGCGGCGTGCCCGGGTCGCTCGTCGTCAGACCGTCGGCGATGGCGGCGAACTCCTCGACCTTCAGGCCGCTGCGGACATAGAAATCCAGCACGTTGGCGAACGGTCGGCCGGCATACGTGCGGACGAGCACTTCGGTGGCCCGGCTCGAGTCCAGACCCTTGGTGACAGCGTTGCGGAGCGTGTTGCCGCCGGCGGAGTTGATGTTGACGCGCGCCTTGCCGCCGGCATCGGTGTTGCTCTCGCGGCTGTAGACCGTGACCATCGACAAAAGGCCGCGCCGGAGCTGCCCGTCGCGGTTGTCTGGCGGCTGCGAGGCGTCGCCGTCGTCTTCATAAAGATCGAGCAGGCCGTTGCGGTTGGTGTCTTCGCCCAGCAGCAGGTCCTCGGTCGCGCCGTTGACCAGGAAGAGCTCCTCGACCGTTTCCAGCGGCGCGTTCTTGCACTGGTAGGGGTCCTTCAGGGACAGGTAGTATTCGTTCTCGGCGCCGTTGGGCGCGGGGGTGCTGTCGCCGTCGCGCCAGTCGATGATGGCGGCCGCCAGCTCGTCGGTCATCTCGGGCAGCCTGGCGAGCATGGCGGCCGTGGCGGTGTTGAGATTGAGCTTGCCCGCCTCGTCGGCGATTCCGTAGGCCCGCTGGCGGTCGTTGTCAAAGTCCGGGCGGATGATCCAGAACATTCCCTGCCCGAGGCGGACGGCTTCGCACGGGAAGTCCGTCTCGCTGGGCAGTTGGCCTTTGAGGGAATCGACGGCGGCGAGCACGTATTGGACTGCCCCGGCCTCGACGGCCTGGGCCTGGGCGGCCGAGAGCTCGTTGCCCGAGCAGGCGATCTCGACGCGCATGGAGTGGCACATGACCATGGCCATTGCGGCCAGCACGATCATGATCCACATCGCGATGATGAGGATGGCGCCGCGACGGCGTACATACGCACATGGATCGCGCGAAGTCGTGGCCGTCGGGTTTCGCCCTCCCGCCAGGGCACCCGGTTCGCCCGCCCGCCATGGCGCCCGAAGGTTGCGTGCGTTCATGGCGCACCTCCGGCGGTGGCGTCGACGGGTTGCTCGCGGCCGCAGACCGGCAGCACGGTTCGCGTGATGCGCAGCGATGGATTGGTCTGGGCGCCTTCGAGTTCCAGCGTGATCCGGACGGCCTTGGGCAGCAGGTTGCCCAGGTCGGCCGAGTCCCAACTGTCCTGCCAGGAGGTCCCGTCATAGTACTGAATCAACAGCGATCTGACGTCGCGGCAAATGACTTCTTCCCTGGGCTCGGTCTCGGCCTGGGCCAGCAGGTTGGTGGTGACATACCGCGTGAGCACGGCCGTGGCGCCGCCCAGCGGAACGTCGCAGGAGTATTCGATCTTCTTGACGTCGCCGACTCCGGGGGCGGGCGGGATGTCCGTCGCCGCGGCGTAGAACGTCAGGCTGTCCAGGCCCGAGGACATCATTCCGCCGCTGTCGCTGGTGCCGATGAACGATCCGGCCAGCACGCCGTTGGGGGTGCGAGCCGATTGCAGGTCGGCGGCCATCAGGTCCATCGCGGCAGTGAGCTTGCGGATGGTTTGCGTGGCGCCCTCGCTGCTGCGGCGGGCCTTGAGGGCGACGGTCAGGCTGGCAAACAGCGCCCCGGCCAGCAGGATCGTCAGGGCCGAGGCGAGCATCAGTTCCAGCAGCGTGAAGCCCGATGGACTGTGCGGGGAAGTGCTCATTGCGCCTCCTCCGTCTTGACCAGCGTCGAGAGCGTCAGGCTGTGCTGGCGGCTGGAGGAGACCCAGGTGACCGTCACGTCCAGTTGCCGCAGCGTGCCGTTCCAGTCCTGCAGTTGCCCCTGCCAGCGGATGTCGGGGCGGTCGGGCGAGAAGTCGCCGGCCATCGTCGGCTGCTGCCACTGAGTCTCGGCAAGCAGTTGGGCCATCTTGTCCTGCGCCAGGGCGGTGGCCACGGCCTGCTCGCGGGCAAAGCCGCCCGCGGACAGCGCCAGGTTGATTGCGCTGACCACCGCCGGCAGTACCACCGCCAACAGCGCGATCGCCGTCAGCAACTCGATGAGCGTAAAGCCCGTGGCGCGCTCTCCAGGCCGCGATGTCCGGGGGGATCTCCAATTTGAGATCTCAAATTGCGGATGGCTGGTCTTCATGGCGCCCCCTCCGCCGGCGTGACGATATGGAACGCTTCGGTGGGGGAGGCGCACGTCACCAGGTACAGTTCGCCCCCGCGGCCTCGGACTTCAATCGTCGACGCCGCGCACCGCCCGCTGGGCTGGAACTCGACGCAGGGCGTCTCGTCGACGCGTGGGGGACCCTCGCTGCGCAGGCTGATCGTCACGCCGTCGACAGGCGTGATCCTGCTGCCGGGATCGCTCTGGACTTCCACGAACGTGCCGTTCTGCTGGACGCTCAGCCAGAACGATCCGGCGGCGCCATCGATATTCAACCGGCACGGGCGTCCGGCCGCGATCGCCTGGCCGCGGGCGCATTTCGTCAGGGCCAGCACCTGCGAGGCTGTGTCGGCGGCGTTGCGCGAGGCGACGAATCCGCGCATGGACGGCACGGCCGCGGCCAGCACTATGCCGATCAGCGCCAGCACCAGGACCAGCTCGATCAGCGTGAAGGCCGCTGCGCGGCCCGCGCATCGAGGCAGGGGGCTAGTTGGAAGTCCAGTTGCCAATGTCGTCTGCCGTATCAGGCTGCATGTCGGGCCCGCACGAAAGCACGTCATAGTCCACGTTGTGTGTGCCGGGGCAGCGATAGATATACGCCGTGCCCCAGGGATCCTGTGGGATGGCGTTGGTTTCCAGGTACGGTCCCGACCAACTGCTGAGGTTGCCCGGCTGCTGCAGCAGTGCCGCCAATCCCTCCTGCGAGGTCGGGAATCTGCCGCAGGCCTGCTCGAACATCTTCAGGCCCAGCTTGAAACTGTCGATGGTCGCCTTGGTAGCGGCGATCTGCCCCTTTTGCGTCTGCCCGACGAACCTCGGGACGACGACGGCCGCCAGCAGCCCCAGAATCACCAGCACCAGCATCAGCTCGATGAGCGTGAAGGCCCTGCCGCCAAACGTCCGCGTGTGTCTGTGCGTATTCATCTCGATCCTCATGGGTTGATGTAATCCGAAAGCGTGAGCATCGGCAGCAGCATGCCGATGACGATGGTTCCGATCAGCGCGGCCATGACGAACAGCATCACCGGCTCGGCCAGCGAGACGAGCATTCGCAGCCGCCGGTCGAGTTCGCTCTCGTTGGTCACCGCCAGGCGCAGCAGTTCGTGGTCGAGCCGGGCGCTCTCCTCGGCCACGGCGATCACCTCGACGACCGAGGGCGGAAAAAGCAGCGAGCACGTGCCCAGGCTTCGGGCCAGCGAGGCGCCGCGCTGGACGTCCTCGATCGAGCCGCTGACGGCGTCGGAGAGGGTCTGGTTGCCGATGGCCTCGCGGGCGACCTTGAGCGAGGCGATCAGCGGCACGCCGGCCTCGAGCAGCGTCCCGAGCATGCGGCAGAACCGCACCTGGGCGAATCGCGAGAGCACGCCGCCCAGACCGGGGCTCTTGAGCAGCACGCGCTCGTACACCCGCCGCCCCGAGGGCGACTTGAGCGCGCGGCGCAGGAGCACCACGGCCACCAACGCCACGATCGCCAGCACCGGACCGTAGCGCGTTACGACGTGGCTGGCGATGATGATCCCGCGCGTCAGCGCCGGAAGGTTCGGGCTGACGTAGAACTCGCTCTTGGCGACTTTGGCCGCCACGGCGCCTTTGGGATCGAACGAATCGAACAGGTGCGAAAACTTCGGAATGAAGTACGTCAGCAGGAAAATCAGCACGCCGGTGGCCAGGACGGCCAGCACGGCCGGGTAGACCATCGCGCCTTTGACCTTGCCCTTGAGGTCGCGTTCTCGCGTGCGGAAGTCGGCGATCTGGGCCAGCACCACGTCGAGAAACCCGCCCGTTTCCCCGGCGCGGACCATCGCCACCTGCACCGGCGAAAACGTCCGAGGCCACTGGCTCAGCGCCTCGGCCAGCGACGTCCCGCCCACGACCTCGTCGTGGATGATCTGCCACTGATTCCTGGCCGCCGGCTGCGAGGCCTCTCGCGCCAGGATATGCAGCGCCCGGCTCAGCGCCACGCCGCCGGCCAGCAGGTTCGACAGCTCGCGGATGAACGCCTCCGCCGCCGCCTGGGGGACCCGCCCGCCCGTCGAGGCGTGCGCCTTGGGCGCTGCCGCCGCGGCTGCGGACTGCTCCTCGACCGCCACGGGCGTGAGCCCTTGGCGCGTCAAGACTTCCGAGGCCGCCATGCGCGAGGCGGCCGGGACGGCGCCGCTGGTGCGCTTACCGGCAGAATCCAGCGCGGTGTACGTGAAGGTGGGCATCAGGGCTTGACCTCGCCCGGTGAGGCATGTCCGTTGCCGTTACCATTGCCGTTGCCGCCGAAGCCTTCGTCCTTGGTGGCCCGGAGCACTTCCTCGGGTGTCGTGCGACCGCTGCGCACCAGTCGCCAGCCGTCTTGGCGAAGGCTGCGCATGCCCAGCCGCGCGGCCTCCTTGCGGATGTCGCCGGCCGAGGCGCGATCGAGGATCATCGAGCGGATGCACTCGGTCACGGGCATGAGCTCGAAGATGCCCGTTCGCCCGCGATAGCCCGTGCCGCGGCAGTGCCGGCAGCCCGCGCCGTGGTAGAACACGCCGGCCTTGTCGTCGCCGAAGGCCTCGCGCAGCACCTTGGCGTCGGGGGCGGGGGTTTCCTGGCGGCACTGCGGGCAGATCAGTCGCACCAGTCGCTGGGCCAGCACCATCTCCAGCGACGAGGCCACCAGGTACGGTTCGATGCCCATATCGACGAGGCGCGTGACGGCCCCGGGGGCGTCGTTGGTGTGCAGCGTCGAGAAGACCAGGTGCCCGGTGAGCGAGGCCTGCACGGCGATCTCGGCAGTTTCGTTGTCGCGGATTTCGCCGATGAGGACGACGTCCGGGTCGTGGCGAAGGATCGACCGCAGCCCGCGGGCGAACGTCAGCCCGGCCTTACTGGCGACCTGGATCTGGTTGATCCCGTGCAGGTGATACTCGATGGGGTCTTCGATGGTGATGATCTTGCGCTGGACGTCGTTGATGCGCGACAGTCCGGCGTAGAGCGTCGTCGTCTTGCCGCTGCCGGTGGGCCCGGTCACCAGCACGATCCCGTGCGGCAGTTCCAGGATGCGTTCCATCTCGCTCTTGTCGCGGCCGTCCATGCCCAGGTGCTCCAGGCCCAGCAGCGTGGCGCCGCGGTCGAGCAGGCGGAGCACGACGGCCTCGCCGTGGAGCATGGGGATGACCGAGACGCGCACGTCGACCTCGCGGGCGGCGACCTTGAGCTTGATGCGCCCGTCCTGGGGCAGGCGCTTTTCGGCGATGTCGAGGTGGCTGAGGATCTTCAGGCGCGAGACGATGGCCGGTTGGAACTGCCGCACCTCGGGCGGGATGTTCGCCTCCTGCAGCATGCCGTCGACGCGGTAGCGCACGCGCAGGGCGTGCTCGAAGGGCTCGAAGTGCACGTCCGTCGCCCGGCGCTCGATGGCCTCGGCCAGCACCTGGTTGACGAAGGTGATGATCGAGGCGTCCTCGGCGGCCTCGGAGAGGTCGACGTCGTCCTCGTCGCCGGAGTCGACGACCTGGACGCCGGCGTCCTGCGACTCGTTGACCAGCGAGGCCAGCGTGTCGGCCCCGACGCCCAGCAGGCCCTTGAGGCAGCGGTTGATCTCCGAGGCGCTGGCCAAGGCGCCCCGCACGGGGCGCCCGCAGGCCAGACGCAGCTCGTCCAGGCCCGCCGAATCGAAGACCTTCGCGCAGGCCACCAGCACCTCGCCGTCACGCTGCTCGACGGGCAGCAGGCCGTGCGTCATCAGGATGCGGGCGGGAAACTCGGCCAGAAACTCCTTCGACGGCGGTTGGCGTTCCAGGTCCACCAGTTCCATGGCGAACTCGTCGGCCAGGGCGCGCAGGACCACCTGCTCGTCGGCGCCGCACCGCAACAGCGCCTCGTCGGGCCAGCAGCCCTGGGCGATGAGCTTCTCCGCCGCCTGCGAGGCCTGATCGTCGATCAGGCCTCGCTGCGTCATCTTGGTCAACAGGTCATTCATGCTTACTCGAGCATTCCCATGCTCACGAGCTGCGCTTCCTGGCGCAGCGTCAGGACTTCCTGCAGTTCCTTCTGGGCCTTGACCAGCTCCTCGCGGGCTTTGGCGCGGGCGGTGCGCAGGGCGTCCAGCGCGGTCTTGATCTCCTGCGGCTTGGCGTCCTTATTCTGCAGAACCTTCTGCAGTTCAGCCGAGGCCTTGGCCACGTCGCTCTGGGGCTGCTGGGCATTTTCGCCGGCGTTATTGTCGCGGTTGCGATTGCCGCGGTTGCGACCGCCGCCGAACCCCATGGCCTGGCCGCGCAGCGTCATCACTTTTTCGAGCTTGGGCTGAAGGGCCTTCCACTCCTCGTCATTGGCGATGCCCAGCGACTGCTTCAGCCGGTCGGTCATCTGCTGGCGGAACCGATCCATCCGGGCGCGCCCGTCATCGGCCGGGCGGCTGTCCTGAGACATCACCTGCGCGAAAAATCCCAATGCCGCAACCGCGCCCAATGACAAGATCAACAATCCCTTTCGCGGCGTCATGCTCATGCTCCTTTACTGAGGGCCGTGATAGAAAACTCACTGCTCGCTCTGAGCAGCGCTTTGAGTTTGCGTGGCCGCCGAGGCCGGTTTGGAAGCGCTGGTGTGCCGGTGGTCGCGGAAGCGTTCGCCGCCTCCGCCGCGCCGCTGACGCGGGTCGCGCTGGCGCATCATTTCCTCGTAGGTGGCCGCCTGCTCGGGAGTGAGGATCTTCTTGGTTTCCTCGACGGCCTTGTCGAACGCCTGCCGCCGCGCGAGCGACTGCTTCTCGATTTGCGCGGCGTAGTCCTTCTGGATGGCGTCGTAGGCTTGCCGCTGCTGGGGCGTCAGCAGGGCCATGACCGCCTCATCGCGATTGCGGGCCAGGTCGCCGCGCCCCGGGCCGCGGCGCGGGTCGCCCCGGAGGCGCGGGTCCGACCAGATCTTGCGCATCTGTTCCCGCTGGGCGGGCGTCAGGTTGAGCCGGCTGGTCAGTTCCGAACGGTGCCGCGGCTTGTCTTGCGCGATGTTCATCCCCACCAGCACGCCGGCCGCGATGGCCAGCAGGTACGCCGCGATCAGGATCAGCTTGATCTTGCTCATGTCAGTCCTTTCCGGCCAGATCCTGAAGAACCCATCCGGCCATCGCCGCCTCCGACGTCACCTGTGCCGTCTCGGGCGAGGGAGGGGTCAAGGCCTCGGACTCCCAGGCGGGTGCGGCTTCGGCGGGCGCCGGGCTGCCCTGCGTCAGGGCGACGGCGCAGACGACGACGATGCCCGCGGCCACTGCCGCCAGTGTCTGGGCCAGGCGCCGGACGGCGCCGACCCGAGGCAGCGTGTCGGCGTGGACGTGCAGGCGATCGAGCAATTGCCCATCGGCAGCGGGCGCCTCAACCCTCCGCAGCAGTGCCGTGAGCTGCCGCAGCCGATCGAGCTGCCGGCTGCAGGATTCGCATGCCGCCAGGTGCGATTCAAAGTCGGCTTGCGCCTGCGGCGTCAATTCGCCGTCGTGGTAGGCGCTGACGTTTGGAGTCTTGCTGCAGTCGTTCATGCTTCACCTCGAGTTCAGCATCAGTCCATGTATTCCCGGAGCAGGTCCTGCAACTGCCGCCTGGCGCGGAACAATCGCGACTCGACCGTTCCCGGCGGGATCTCCAGCACCTGCGAAATTTCCTCGTACGACAGACCCTCCAGCTCCCGCAGCACGATTACCGTGCGATGGTCGCCGCCGAGGGCCTCGATGGCCGCCTGCACGTCCATCCGCACGTCGGACCCCTCGGAGGCCGAATCCGCCAGCGGGGCGGCCTGGGCGTGCTGCAACGGCACGACCGCCCGCCGCGTGCGCCGCTGAAGCTGCCGCGCGGACTGGCGAACCAGGATCCGCGTCAGCCAGGTCTTCACCGACGAACGCTCGCCGAACGACTTCAGCCCGCGGTGCGCCCCGGCCAGCGTCTCCTGAACCGCGTCCTCGGCGTCGGAGGCGTTGCCAAGCAACCGCACCGCCAGGCGGTACAAATAAAGCCCGTGGCGGGCCACCAGTCCATGAAAGGCCGCCATGTCGCCACGGCGAGCCTTGCGGACTAACTCCAAGTCCGTCGGCTGTGCCAGACCATTCTCCGTAATGTGCCAATCTTCATGGCCGCCCATATAGTTGCTTAACGTATCCGATTTCTTCCCCCGGTTTGACTTTTTTCGGTATCGTTAGCGGCGGAGCTCTTGTCCGGCGTAGCCTCTGGCGGAGCCGGATGCTCCGCGCGTGGGCGTGGAAGAACCACGCCGAGCAGACTCGACCGTTAACAACATCCTCACGTTTTTCGATCCGCTGCAATCTGGAGACGTTGCCGATGACACGCCAACTTGTTCTCAAGCACTCCGACGTGGTCTTCATGTACGGCGCCGACGACGAGGCCTATCGCGCCTACGGCGCGACCTTCACCGGCTGGGGCGGGGCCAGCACCAAGAGGGAAGTCCGCCGCCATCACAAACTGGGTGTGCAGTGCTCGGGCAGCATGTGGTGCCTGACGGCCGGGGCCGAGCTGCTCTACAATCGCCCCGACCTGCGCGAGGCGGTGGCCCGAGATTTCCTGGGCGAGCCCGTCATGCCGCCGTGGCTGTTTGACCACACCTATAAGGATCAGAAGTCCTTCTTCGGCTGTACGAATCATCCGGTGTTCCGCAAGCTCTGCCGCCAGCGCGTTACCGACACCATGGCCGGCGGGGCCGACAGCCTCCACGTCGACGACCACAGCGGCACGGGCGGGTCCGTCTATCACGGCGGAGGCTTCTGCGACCACTGCATGGCCGGCTTCCGCAAGTTTCTCAGAAAGCACGCGACGAATGCGGACCTGCGATCAGTCCGGGTGAAGCGGGCAGACCTGGGCACGTTCGATTATCGGAACATCGTCAAGCGATACGCCCGCACGCGAAAGCAGTACATCAAGATCCACAAGCGCGTTCCGCTGAACAAGCTGTTCTGGCAATTCCACTTCGAGGCCGCAGCCGCCCACGTGCGGCAACTCGGCCGCGCTGCCGCCAAATCGGCAGGGCACAAGACCCTGCTCTCGGCCAACGCGTGCCTGGACTATCCCTGGCAGGACGTGGTGCTGGGCAGCATCACGCACGTGATTGCCGAACTGGGCCAGCACCCGCAGCTGGGTGCGCGGGGCGCGCTTAAGGCCGTCAAAGGATACGATCTGGCCACATCGCGCGGCGTGCCGATGGCGGCCACGGGGATGGGCTGGGACTGGACGTTCGTCAAGACGCATCGCACGTACGACCTGGTGCGCGTCTGGATCGCCGTGGCCTACGCGCACGGTCAGCGGTTCATGTGCCCGCACCCCACGCGGCAGTGGTGCTTCGACAAGAAGATCGGCACGCACTGGTACGCCGCGCCGGTGAAGGAGTTCGCCCCCGTCTATCGTTTCATCCGCCACAACGCCGACTGTTTCGACGGCCTGGAGGAAATCTCAGCCGCGGCCGTCAAGGCCCCGCCGCAGGTCCACGTGACGCTGCGCCGCAATCCCAGGACCGGTAAGACCGTCCTGCACGTGATTAACCTGCGATACAACCGCAAGACGCGGCGGTCGATCCGGCAAGTGAACGTCCGAATCACGCTGCCGGCCTTGCTGGTCCGCCGGCAGAGCGAGATCAGGATGTTGCCCTGTAACGCCGCGGAGCGATCGTTGCCGATCGAGTATCGAGGACGAAACGCTTCTGTCTTGCTTCCCGAGATTAAAAACTGGGCGGTGATTGTCATCCGGTAAAGAAACGACAGGCGCGAAGTGTTCCACGAAACCTCTGCGTTGCGCTTGAGATGTTAATTCGTCAATATTCTCTCCAAGTTAAGTAAGGCGTCCCCGGAACTCCCCCGCATCGCGCATGGAAGGGCAAAGCATCTCGGGTGCATCAATGAGAACCATGAGCTTTTGCCCATGCGCGAATCAGGAATGGCACTAGGAGGCAAATCAGGATGAACAGGATATGTGCAGGAACGAAGCCCTCAAGGTTACCAGGCTCCTCCATCAACCGCTTGCGACCTTTAGTTATTAGGCCGCACACCACAGATCCCGCAGCGGTCAATAGCAGCAGCGCTCCATGTGCAGCAAGGGCAATGGTGCGATGCTTCGGCGGCAGCAGCAGGAAATCAACTGCCGCCATTTCGATCCCAAAAAGCAGAGGCATCGCCACAAAGTATGGAATGCGCAACTTGGTCCAGGCTGCGTTTGCGAGCAGCGGTACATGGAACCCGAAGAACAGTGCGAAAGGGCTGAATGCAATGATAAACAGCACCTCTCGCAGCGGTGTTCGTGGACGATTAGCCATTCCGTTACCCGCTAATGTCTTTTGGATGCCGTGGATGCTAACAGAGCAGTTGCCGACTGAACAGAGCAAAGGAGGCCTGCGGTGCCTGTGACTCGCGATCTGGACATCCGGTCGTTGTCGGTCACAGCCGCGGCAAAGCTGCTGAAGGTCGCGGCGCAGACGATCCGCGCATATCCGCCGCGACTTGCCGCTGGTGGACGGGCGTATCGACTTGATCGTGTACGGGGCCTGGCTGAATCAGCAAGAGGCTAATCCAGGGGCGAAGATCCAAGACCTCTGCGGTTGATCGCTTCCCGTAATGCCTCAGTTACGGGGGATACGCGTGTCGTCCCTTGGGGACGAGTACCGCAGGTGTCTCGCCTGCGGCGGCCGCCGAGTGAGGCCGAGACGGCCTCGCCACGCGTCGCCAGGGGACGACACGACCGATAACTGAGGCATTACCACATCTCGCATCCCGCCCTTGACCTTGGGGCATCGAAGTCTTACGTTGTGCGCTTTGATTTTTTGCGGACTCTTTGTGGAGAAGCACTCGTGGGCAAACAAGCGGACTTACTGGCGGCGACGGCGAAGTACTTGATGGGCAACTACGGCCCGGCGATGCTGGGCGTGGTTAAGGGACAGGGGGCGCGCCTGTGGGACGCCGACGGGAATGAGTACATCGATTTCTTCCCCGGCTTCGGCGCCGGCGGGGTGGCGGGGCATTGCCATCCGGCGATCGTCAAGGCCGTCGTCAAGCAGGCCGCCACGCTCATGAGCCACGGCAACTTCTTCACCAATGAGCCGCAGGTCGACCTGGCCCGGCGGATCGTCGAGCACGGATTCGGCGGCAAGGTCTTCTTCTGCCACAGCGGCGCCGAGGCCAACGAGGCCGCCCTCAAGCTCGTGCGCCTGGCGGCCGGCGAGGGGCGGTACAAGATCATCAGCTTCAACAACTGCTTCCACGGCCGCACGATGGGCGCGCTGTCGCTGACGCCGGCCGACAAGCAGAAGGGCTTCGAGCCGATGCTGGCGGGCAACGTGAAGGTCAACTTCGGCGACCTGGCGGCCCTCGAGGCGGCCATCGACGCCGAGACGGCCGGCGTGTTCATCGAGCCCATCCAGGGCGAGGGCGGGATGAACGTGCCGACCAAGGCCTACATGCAGGGCGTGCGGAAGATCTGCAACAAGCACAAGATTCTGCTGGTCGTGGACGAAGTCTGGACCGCCCCCGCGCGGACGGGGCGGTGGTTCGCCCATCAGCATTATGGCATCACGCCGGATGTGATGACGCTGGCCAAGGCCATCGGCGGCGGCGCCCCGGTGGCCGCATGCGTGGCGGCGCCCAAGTGGGCCGACGTGCTGGGCCCGGGCAAGCACGGCTGCACCATGGGCGGCAACCCGCTCTGCGCCGCCGCCGGGGCGGCCGCGATGA
>JAJFVE010000144.1 GCA_021371965.1 Planctomycetaceae bacterium | reverse complement strand
TTCGCCCACAGCTACGTTCGGGGCAACTGGAACAGCCGCCGCTGCGGGACGTTCATGCTGATGGCCAAGAACTGCCACGACATCGACCAGCTCGCGTGGATGGCCGCCCGCCCGTGCCGGCGCGTCAGCTCGTTCGGCGAGCTGTCGCTGTTCACGCCGGCCAACTGCCCACCCGGCGCCCCGGCGTATTGCGTGCAGAACTGCCCGCACGAGAAGACGTGCTTGTATTCGGCGATCCGCATCTACGGCCCCAACCCGCTGCCGTACCGCTGGGAGCAGGCCAAAATGCCCGCCGACGGCGCAGCCCGGATGGACCTGCTCAAGACCAGCCCGTACGGCCGCTGCGTCTGGCGCTGCGACAACGAGATGGTCGACCACCAGATCGTCGCGATGGAGTTCGACGGCGGCGTGACGGGCACCTTCACGATGACGGCGTACGCGAAGATGGAGCGGCGGCTATTCCTGTCCGGCACGACCGGCACGATCCGCGCCCAGCTCGAGACGGGGCGCATCGAACTGTACGACTTCGCTACCGACCGCCAGGAGGAGATGGTCATCACGCAGGAAGGCGCCGAGGACCACAGCGGCGGCGACGCGCAGGTGATCGCGACGCTGGCGGCGGCGGTCGCGGCAGGCGACGCATCGATGGTGCGATCCTCGACCAGCGAAACGCTGGCGACGCACAAGATCGTCTTCGCGGCCGAGCAGTCGCGCCTGGAGGGCCGAGTGGTCTCGCTGGACGAGGTCTGAAACAATTCGCGCCGTCGGCGGCGGCAGCGGGTTTGATTACTCGCGATGCTGAACTTCCGGAAAATCACTGTTCTCTGCTGCGCAGTCTTCCTGATGCTTTGCGCCGTCGCACGCGCCGGCGACCCGCCTCTGCCGCCGGTCGAGGGCGTGCCGGATCAGTGGCTCAAGGTTGATGTCGTCTGGAAAGACACGTGGGAAGACACACTGGCGGCCAACTCGCGCGAGCGGTGGCAGAAGGAACTCACGGCCGACGCCGCTACGGCGGGCGCGGCGTCGCGGATCGAGTCGCTGCGGTCGATCGAACTGCTCAAGGCCATGATCGCGCGGTTCCCCGCCCGCAAGGACATGCACCCGGTTGCGTATCAGCAGATCGCCGACGCCTACGCCGCTCTGGGCTCCAAGGCGCGGCGGAACTATTACCTGCTCAAGATCGTGCGGGAGTCTCCCGACCGCAAGGATCTGGTCGCCGCCGCCTATCGCGAGATCATCCAGATACCCTTCCACTCGCCGCTGACAGCGCCGTCAGTGCTCGACTGGCGATTCGCCATCGACGAGATCCTCAAGGGCGCCCAGAGCGGCGCAATCGCGCCCGACGTCCCGGCCGTCGCCAACGCCTGCACCAAACTGCAGCACCTGGCGGTTGCGGGCATGCAGTACGACGAACTGCCTGGCGTCCTGGGCAAGATCGAATCCGCCGCGGCGAAGAACCCCGCCGCCCTGCAATCGGCGGGGGACTTTCTGGCCGCGCTGGGACACTACCAGGCCGCGGCCGAGCGGTATAAGAAGGTAAGCCCCGCGTCCCTGGCGAATCTGGAAAAGCAGAACCTGTTGCCCAAGCCCCAGCCTCTTGGCCTGCTGCGGAGCTTCGATCTCGAGACGCGCTGGCAGAGCTTCGCCCGCGCCGGCGGGGCTCTGGACCTCAAGAACATCACGCCTGCCGACATGAATGAATGCATCTCTGCCGCCGCCAAGACCGAGGCCGTGCTGCAGAGCGACCCCGCGCGGGGCGCGTCGTTCTGGGCGGTCGTCACCCAGGAACTGTGCAAGGCCGCCCCGGCCGCGCTCGATCCGCTGCGACAGGTCCAGCAGGAGGCCGCCGGGACCATCGGCCCGCTTGACGAAGGCGAACTCATGCGCCTGTGGCGCCGATATCCCTTCGCCCCGCGGATGCACGCGCCGCTGCTGGATGCGGCTGAGGATGCCCTGCGAGCCAATCGCCCCCAGTGGGCCGCCGCGGCCTGCAACGACGTACTCCAGTTCTCGGCCGACGCGCAACTGCGCAACGAGGCCCGCGCCGCTCTGTGGCTGGCGCTGGCGTCGGCCGACGACGCCGACGGTCTGGCCGCAACCGCCGCTGGCGTCAACGACGAAGCGCTGCTGCCCTGGCGCGGCGGCGTTGCAACCGCGGGCAAGATCAAGAAGGAACTGATGGCGCAAATCGCCTCGGCGGCGCCAAAGACGATCCCGCTGTCAGCCCTGGCGGTGCGGCGCCTCGCCCTGCCGCGGCAGTGGCTGACACCCTATGGCGCCGAGAGCATGCCCGAGCAGGCCCTGCACCGCCCCTGGCCGGTGGCAGCGGTGTGGGCCTGCCAGGGGGACCTGATGGCCGCAAGTCCGGGGCGCCTTGCCCGTTTCGACGCCAAAGCGGCCCCGGCGTGGATGACCTCCAGCGGCGGCATCGAAGCCGGCAGCGGGATGGATGTCGATCCCAACATCGCCATGCCGCCGATGCGCGGCGACGACGCGCCATGGGTCGAGTACGACCGCTGGCCGATCGCCACGACATGCGACCGAGGCCGCGCCGGCGGGCGAGATATTCTCTGCCGATTCTGGGACCCCGCCATCCCGGAGATGATCACCGCCATCGACGCCGCCAGCGGCCGTACGCTCTGGGCAACCACGGGCCGCGAAGAATGGGCGGCCCTGCGCCCGATGAGCCAGCCGTGCGTGGCCGACGGGTGCGTCTTCGTGATGGCGATGCAGGCCCACCCCGAAGACGTCGAGATGAGCGTGGTGTGCCTGGACCTGGCCGACGGGGCGATGCGATGGAAGAAGACCATCGGCTGGCACAACACAGCCACAGCGGCGCTGGCCCGCGGGGCCCGCGCCATCAGCGTGCAGGGCGGCAGCGTGTACTGCGTCAGCAGCAGCGGTCTGGCCGCGCGGCTGGACGTGCGCGATGGGACGCTCGACTGGGTCAGCCGCTACGGCAACGCCCTGCAACAGGCCCGCCCCGCGCTGCAGTTCACGCGCGAGGGCAGCAGCCCGCTGGTGGCCGGCGATAAGGTGCTGGCCGCCCCGCGCGACCATAGCGGCCTTATCGCCTTCGACCGCCGTAGCGGCAAGATCGCGTGGGAAACTTTTGGTGCCGCGTCCGATCGCATCCTCGGCGCCGGGAGCGGAAAGATCATCGGCATCAATGCCCACTGGCTGGCGGCGCTGGATATCGCCACCGGCCGCCAGACATGGTGCCGACGTTTTGATGAATCAACCGCCTGCCAGGGCATGCTCGCCGGGACTGACGCGGTGGTGCTGACCGGGCGGCGGCTTGAACGCATCTCGCTCGCTGCCGGCTCGTTCGTCGAGCATCGCGAGCTGGGCCCCTCCAATGCCGTCGACGCGACGATGCTGCCGGACGGGACGCTCGT
>JAJFVE010000129.1 GCA_021371965.1 Planctomycetaceae bacterium | reverse complement strand
AAGATCGAGGTGCTCGGCGACGGCAAGGAGGCCCTGACCGAGGCGTTGATGGATGGCCGGCGGTACCTGGCCCTGAAGATGAGCGCCAACGTGACGATCCTGGCCAACCGCAAGGAAAACGTCCTGCTGGCGCCGAGTGCGGCAATCCAGTACGACCGCGAGCGGCCGTTCGTCGAGATCAAGAAAGATGGAAAGCTCGCGCGGCAGTATGTCAGGCTCGGGCTCAATGACGGCACACAGTCGGAAGTGCTCGCCGGGCTTTCCGAGGGCGACGAGATCGCCACGCGGACGGGCGTCAACACGCGCTGGAGCAACGACGGCAAGGCCCCGACAACCCGTCCGACCAGCCCCGCCGGCGTCACCCGACGCATCGGGAGAGCGGCGCGGTAAGTTCCGTTTCGTGGCGCCGGTCACACAACATGATTACGCTTGAAAACATCACGAAGATCTACCACCTGGAAGAGCAGGAGATACCCGCTCTGCGCGGGGTTTCGCTGCACATCGCCGCCGGCGAGATGGTCGCCATCGTCGGCTCTTCCGGAAGTGGCAAGAGTACGCTGATGCACGTCCTGGGCTGCCTGGACAGCCCCAATAGCGGCAACTATTTCCTCAACGGTCAGAACGTGGCGGGACTTTCCACCAACCGCCTGGCCGAGGTCCGCAATCGCCAGATCGGGTTCGTCTTCCAGAGCTTCAACCTGCTGCCGCGCCTCAACGCGCTGGAGAACGTCGAACTGCCGCTGCTCTACCGCCACAGCGCCCGCGGCGCGCGGGCCAAGGCCGCCGACATGCTCGCCCGCCTGGGACTGGGCGACCGCCTGCACCACCGACCCAGCCAGCTATCCGGCGGACAAAACCAGCGCGTGGCCGTCGCGCGGGCGCTGGTGACCGACCCGGCCATCCTGCTCGCTGACGAACCCACCGGAAACCTGGACTCGGCCACCAGCCACGAGATCATGAACCTCATGCTGCGCCTGAATAAAGATGAAGGCCGCACCGTGCTGGTCGTCACGCATGAGACGGATGTGGCCGAGTATTGCCCGCGCAAGATCCACCTTCGCGACGGGCAGGTGACGTAACGCGGCACAGCCTTTCCAGGCTGTGTTTTAGAGTAAGGAAAGGTCACAGGCTGGCAAGCCTGTGCCACTGACATGCTGCTGAGTACGACACTCAAGATTGCCTTAGGGTCGCTGGCGACGAACAAGCTGCGCACCGCACTGACGATGCTGGGTGTCATCATCGGCGTCGGGGCCGTCATCGCCATGCTCGGGCTGGGCAACGCCTTCTCCGAGAAGATCCGCGGGCAGATCGACCAGATGGGCACCAACCTGCTCTTCGTCCGCCCCGGACAGCGCGGCGGACCGGGCATGGGCGCCCGCCAGGCCGTCCAGACCCTCACGCCCGAGGACGCCGAGGCGATCATCGCCCTGCCGGGCGTCAAGGCCGTCAGCCCCTCGTCCGTCAACAGCGGTCAGCTCAAGGCCGGAAACCGCAATTCCAATACCGCGGGCATTTCCGGCGTGGCCCCGTCGATCTTCGCGATCCAGAACTATGTGGTCGAGCGCGGACGCGTATTTACCGACCAGGAAGTCACGCGCGCCGCCAGGGTCGCCGTGCTCGGGCCCGTCACGGCAGGGGAGCTTTTCCCCGGCCAGGAGGCCGTCGGGCAGGTAGTCAAGATCAAGGGGATCGGTTTTCGCGTGATCGGGCAGACCAAGGCCAAGGGTTCGCAGGGGCGGATGAATCCCGACGACCAGGTCTTCGTGCCGTACACGACGGCCCTGAAGCAGATTCCGCCGCGCCGCACCTTCTTGCAGTTCATCGCCGTCTCGACCGTCGATAAGGACTCGCTCAAGACCGTCACCGAGGAGATCACGACGCTGCTGCACCGCCGCCACCGCATCCGCGCGGGCGATGCCGACGACTTCAACGTCGAGAACCTCACCGAGTTCCTCGAGACCGCCCAGACGATCAGCTTCGTGCTGATGGTCTTCCTGGCCACCGTCGCCAGCATCAGCCTGATCGTCGGCGGCATCGGAATCATGAACATCATGCTCGCCACGGTCGCCGAGCGCACCCGCGAGATCGGCGTGCGAAAGGCCCTGGGCGCCAAGAACCACAACATCCTCGTTCAGTTCATGGTCGAGGCGCTGGTGCTGACCCTCGGCGGCGGGCTCGTCGGACTCCTGACCGGCTGGGGACTGATGGAAGGCGTGGCCTTCGGCGCCAAGCAGTGGCTCGAACTGGCCCCGCGGCTGCAGTGGTGGGTGGTCATTCTCTCGATGGCCGTGGCCACCGGCGTGGGACTCATCAGCGGACTTTATCCGGCCTACCGTGCCAGCCGGCTCGATCCGGTGGTCGCTCTGCGATATGAATGACCGACGCGTCCGGCGGCGGTAACTCCAAATTCACGAAATCCAATATACAAACATTGTCGTTTGAGTATTTCTGCCTTCTTGAGGCTTGTTTGGGTCATGCATTCTGTAATTTGAAATTTCGCGGCCAACTTCGGCCGCGATGCGTGTTAGATCTGTCGAAGGAGCTATCCATGACCGCCAGGCACGTACTCGCCAGTTCGTTGTTGATCGCCACTGTGTCTCTCGCGCTGATGGCCCAGGGTCAGCCGCCCGCGCCGGCCACGCAACCGGCCAAGGCCGCCGGCGGGCCGGTCAAGCCGCTGATGACGCTCAAGGGCGCCGGCGTCTACGACCAAGACGACATGTGCTTCTGGCGCGACCCCAAGGACGCGAGCAAGAGCCTGATCATCACCTCAGACAAGTACGCCAACAAGGTCTTCGTGTACGACCTGGAAGGCAAGCTCCTGCAGACGCTCGACGCGCCGTTTCCGGGCAACATCGACACGCGATACGGGTTCCCCCTCGGCGGCGAGAAGGTCGACATCGTCGTCCACAATCAGCGGCAGAACAAGAACTTCAAGCTGCGCGTCTACAAGGTCGATCCCCAGAAACGCCAGCTCGTCCGCATCGATAACGAAAACATCAACACCGGCGACAACTACGGCGGCACGCTCTATCACAGCGGCAAGACCGGCAAGTTCTACTTCTTCACCACCTCCAAGAAGAGCACCGTCGAACAGCACGAACTCTTCGACGACGGCAAGGGCAAGGTCGCCGGCAAGCACGTGCGCTCGATGCGGGCCGGATTCTCCGAGGGCGCGGTGGCCGACGACGCGGCCGGCACCGTCTTCGTCGCCTCCGAGCGCCATGGGATCATCGCCTTCCAGGCCGAGCCCGACGCTCCCAAGGAAGGCAAGATGATCGCCACGGCCAAGCAATACGGCATCCGCCCGGACCTGGAAGGCATGACCATCTTTCCCACCAGCGACACCGACGGATACCTCATCGCCTCCAGCCAGGGCAACAACACCTTCAAGGTCTTCGACCGCAAACCGCCGTACGCCTACGTGGGAACGTTCACCGTGGCCGGCGTGACCGAGACCGACGGCATCGACTGCATCGCCGGCGACTTCGGCCCGCGGTTCCCCAAGGGTATCTTCATCTGTCACACCGGCGCCGACCGAAAGATCTGCCCCAATATGCTCGTGTCATGGACTGACGTGCTCAAGGCCCTCGGTAGATAGATCATAGTTTCAGTCGTTGTGTGCTTCTTGCGGTTTGTCTGTAATTTGTGTTTTGCTATTTTGACCTTCCCGAGCCAGCGGGCGCGGTCCGGGCACGAGGTTATTGACCTGCGTGACGTCCTTCAGCTTGCCCGCGCCGTCGAAAGCGAGGGTCGCCTCCAGGTATCCTTTATTGCCCGGGCCCTGGCTCTCTTGCACTGCGACGGCGCGGGCGCTGGCCTGGTATCCGCCGTTAGGCAGCGCCTCGGCCGTGGCCGTTCTCACCGGATCCTCGAAGCGGTAGTACCCGTCATTGGCCAGCACCGACGCCAGCGTGACCCACGCCGCGGCCGCCAGTCGGGCCGAACCCATGTCGCTGACGGGCATCATGGAGCGGCCGAAGAATCGCTGCAGCGTCAGCGGGCGAGCGATGCGGCGGACATTGGCCTTGGCGTCGACGACGAAGATATTCTGCGACGGCCAGACGCCCTGGCCGTATTCGACGCGCGGGCCCGGCACGATCATTTGATAAAGGAGGCACCCCGGCAGCACCTGCTGCAGCACGGGAATCTCCAGCCGCACCACGCGCGCCGGAAGTGTGCGCCCGCCGGGACGTTCGTCCTGGCGCCGGGCCGCCCAGTTGGCGATGGCCGCGATCGGGTCGAACCCCATCGTCAGTTGCGTCGCGGCCATCTTCAACGCCTGCATCCGCAGTTGGGTCAAGAGAACCACGCGGGAATCGTTGGCCGCGGCGCCGGGAATTTCGCCGGGCGCGACGAGTTGGTTGGGGCTGGCCAGCGCCATCGCCAGCGCCGGGGCGATCGACGGCCCGCGCGACGCCAGGGCCACTGCGACGGGGTGCGGGTCGTCCCGGTCCAGCCGCACCTGGCGCAGCGTGTCCAGAATGAACTGCATGCTGTTGCCCGAGGGGGCCGTGGCGGGCTGCTGCGCAGGGGCGGCCGTCGCCGTCGCCAGCAGAAACGCCATCGCGATCCCAGATGTTCTGTTCATGGATGAACTCCTGCCGCGAGACGTTAAATTGTAGCCGCCGCGGATGCACCCGGTTGCCAGAGCCCCCGACACCGCATACCATAAGTACGTGCTGCCGAAGCCCGGCCTCGGCAGGGAAAGGACATTGTTATGTTGAGCATCACACTCATCATCATCGTTGTCATCGTGGCCATCGCGGCCGCCGTGCTGATCGGCCTGTATAACGGCCTCGTTCGAAAACGCATTCTGACGCAGGAGGCCTGGAGCCAGATCGACGTGCAGCTCAAACGCCGTTACGACCTGATCCCCAACCTCGTCGAGACCGTCAAGGGCTACGCCGCCCACGAGAAGGGCACGCTCGAGGCCGTGATCGCCGCGCGCAACGCCGCCAGCAGCGCCACCGGCGTGGCCGAAAAGGCCCAGGCCGAGAACATGCTCACCGGCGCCCTGCGGCAGATATTCGCTCTCTCCGAGGCCTACCCCAATCTCAAGGCCAACGAGAACTTTCAGCAGTTGCAGGAAGAGATCAGCCACACCGAGAACAACATTGCCTTCGCCCGCCAGCACTACAATGACTCGGCGGCGATTTACAACGGCGCCGTGCAAACATTCCCCAGCAACATGATCGCCGGGATGTTCGGTTTTGCGGCGCGCGAATACTTCGAGCTCGAAGCCTCCGGCGAGCGCGAGGCCCCGAAGGTTAAGTTCTAGTGGCACAGCCTCTTGAAACTTTCAGAACATTGATCGACCGCAACAAGCGCAACAGCGTGATTCTCATTGCGGTGTTCATGCTGTTCTTCATAGCCGTGGGATACCTCATCGGCTGGGCGTGGGGCGGCACGGACGCTTTCGGCGTGGTCGTGGCGGTCGGGGCAGGCACCCTCGCGTTCATCCTGACGCTGGCGAGCTACTACGGCGGCTCGTCGGCGCTGCTGTCGATGAGCTCGGCCCGCCAGATCGCCAAGGGCGACGACCCGCAGCTCTTCAACGTCGTCGAGGAACTCAGCGTGGCCGCCGGCCTGCCCATGCCGCGAGTCTATCTCATCGACGACAGCGCCATGAACGCCTTCGCCACCGGGCGCGACCCCGCCCATGCGGCCGTGGCCATCACCACAGGCCTTCGCGAGAAGCTCACGCGCGAGGAACTACAAGGCGTGCTGGCCCACGAACTCTCGCACGTGCGGAACTACGACATCCGCTACGCGATGCTGATGGCCGTGATGGTGGGGGTGCTGGTGATGCTCTGCGACGTCTTCCTGCGCAGCCTCTGGTACGGCGGCCGCGGGCGGCGCCGCAGCGATAGCCGCGACAGCGGCGGGGGAGGGGCGCAGATCATCCTGCTGATCCTGGCGCTGGTGTTGGCGATTGTCGCGCCCATCCTGGCCAAGATCATCGAGATGGCCCTGTCGCGACAGCGCGAGTACATGGCCGATGCCGGCAGCGTCGAACTCACCCGCAACGCCCGTGGTCTCGAAAGCGCCCTGGCCAAACTTTCCGACGATCCGGAAGTGCTCGAAGTGGCCAACCGCGCCACGGCCCCGCTGTACATTGTGCATCCGATCAAGCACTTCGAGGATCGCGCCAGCAGCATCTTCGACAGCCATCCGCCCATCGCCGACCGCATCCGCCGTCTGCAAAGCCTTGAGTAGCCCGTAGCCAGTAGCCGGTCGCCCGAGGATGGCTACCGGAGACTGCCTTACCGGCTACGAGCTACTGAGTCGAGACGATTGAAAGAACGCCGCAGGGGCCATACCATTTTGTGAATGAAAGGGCTTGCCATGAAATTCATCGACGAGTTCAAGGCCTTCGCCATGCGAGGCAACGTGGTGGACATGGCCGTGGGCATCATCATCGGCGTGGCGTTCGGCAAGATCGTAACGGCGTTGGTCAACAACATCATCATGCCGCCTCTGGGCTGGATCACCGGCGGCCTGGACTTCTCGTCTTACAAGATCGTCCTGAAGAAGGCCGCTGTCGATGCCGCCGGCAAGCCGATCGCCGAAGTGGCCATCGGCTATGGCTCGTTCGTCAATACGATCGTTGAATTCATCATCATCGCGCTGGCGATCTTCGTCATGGTCAAGATGGTCAACCGTCTCTGGCGAAAGCCCCCGCCCCCGGCGCCCGCAGCCCCGCCGGCGACAACGCAGGAACTCCTCCTGACAGAGATACGGGATATCCTGAAGACAGGTAGCCGGTAGCCCGTAGCCAGTGGGGAAACGCGCGTGTGCCACGCACAACTCTGTTGTGCGTGTCCCTGAACATTGCATGCAGGAACACCCATAGCGTTATGGCGTGGCTGATCCGTGAACAACAGAAACGCGCTCTTCGTGCGACTCTTCACACGGGCTACTGGCTACCGACTACTGATTACTACAACGTTACGCGTCGCCCCGTGCAGCTTGACTCATACGTCGCCAGCACGATTTGCAGAACATCGCGGCCTTCCTTCGCTGTTGCGATGGGGGGGCGGCGGCCTTGGAGGAACTCGGCCAGTGGGGCGGACAGGCCGCCAATGCGCACGCCCTGGTTGGCGCATTCGGGCACGTCGGCAACGGTCCACTGACCTGCATCCTGCATGAACCACTTCAGTCCAATCGCCCCGGCGGGGCGGGGATTGTTGGCGCTGGGGCCGTCGCCGAAGTTCTGCACGATCACGCCCTTCTCGCCCACGATCTCGGTGGTGTTCTCGCCGGCCACGCACGTGAACGAGCAGTTGACCTCGGCCAGCGGTCCACCCGCGTAGCGAAAGACCGCCACGCCGTTATCATTGGGAATCTTTGGATTCACGAGCGTGGCGATCTCGGCCGTCACCGTCTCGGGCATGCCCAGCAGCCAGTAAATGAAGTCGATGGCGTGCGAGGAATCGTCGGCCCAGATGTCGCGATTGGCCGCCGGGTCGACATGCCACGAAGTCTCGAACCCCGCGCCCCAGGCGTGCGTGGCCAGACCGTGGCGGCGGCGCACCATGCAGATGCGACCCAGCACGCCCGAGTCCATCATCTCCTTGATCTTGAGATTCTGCGGATCGACCCGCATCTGCCAGGCCATCGTGAACGGCACGCCATGCTTCTCCACGGCCGCCACGATCCGGTCGGCGTCCTCGATCGTGATCGCCATGGGCTTCTGCAGCACGATGCTTTTACCCGCCGCGGCCGCAAGCTCGACGAGCTCCGCATGCCGGTTAGTCTCAGCCGCGATGACGACAGCCTCAAGGCCCTCCGTCGCCAGCACGTCCCGCGGCGAGGCACACGCAGTCAGGCCGAAGTTCTTTGCCGCATCGGCCAAGCGCGTCGCGTCATGGTCCCACCCCGCAACGACGCTGACACCCATCTGCGGATTGTTCTTCCACTGCCCGCAATACGCCCCAACGTGTCCGTGCGCAAATCCAAGAATGCCGACGTTCATGTTTCACCGTGTCGCGGGCGTCTCGCCCGCGCGTGGCGAGGGCATTGTGCCCTCGCATTGTTGTTCGTGCATGCTCCGCGGATGAGACGTCCGCGGCACGATTCTAGAGTCATCTCACTATCGTGTCACTACCGGACCCATCTTCACAACTTCAAAGTCTTTGCCTTTGACCTTCTTGAGCGTGTTGAGGGCCTCGTCGTTCCACTTTTCGTGCGGGGCGCCGGTGACGAACCAGTCCCCGCCGTTGTCGGCCAGGATCATCCCGTACTTCTTGAGGCCCTTGAGGATCACTTGCGCCTCAGGTGGAAATCCGCTGATGTCATACGCGGCCTTAAGGCGCACGCGCATCCCCATGGGCGGCAGGTTGGCGTCGCGGCGTGAGCTGGCGAAATGCGTCGCCGGCGCCACATATGCCCGGCGCGTCTTGACGCACGTGAAGCGCACCGCGTGCGCCAACTCCTTCTGGACGACGACCTCGTCGTACCGCACCAGGCCGGGGAATATCGGCAGACCCGCCGCGTCGGCCGACGTCCACCCCGCGGGTCGCAGCGCGTTTGAGTTCAGGTCGAACATCGCCCCCGAGCCGGCCTTCCAACTCTTGCCGCCTTGCTGGGGATACGCCGCGAAGAGCTCGTAGAGCTTCCAGTTATCGCGGTCGATCACCAGCACGTGCCGGTCGCCCGAGGCCGCCGGCCCGCCTTCGATAGGGGCCTGCGGCGGGATCGGGTAGGGCCCCGCGTCGCTCTCATCCTTATATTCAAACGTCACCGGCACGGGCGGCGTCTTGCCAGCCACGACGACATAGGGGATCCCGTACTTGGTGCCAAAGTCCGGATGCAGCGGTTTGCCCAGGCCGATCGAAGCGACCAAGGCCGCACTGTCAGGATCGGCCTCCTCGCGTGAGATGTCCCTGTTCCAAGGATTATCCGCCGGCAGCACCCGCCTGCCGTTGAGTGAGGCGTTAACGCCCAGATCCGGCGCCTTGCCGCCCGCAGGGCCGGCCGCCGAAGCGGCGCACAACCAAATCCCGCCCGCAATCGCCGCCGCCCACGCGACTATCAAGCTGCTGCGATTCATTCTGATCTCCCGGCGCCGCTGAATTGTACTGTCGGCAGATTGACCACAGTATCGAAATATACCAGGTAGTCAGCAAAGGATATGACCAGGGCGCTAACATCGCGCGACAAGATCATGCTGTTATCTGCGTCTTCCCTTATCGCAATCTTCTTAATCTGTTGCTCAATTCGATAATCTCGCTCTTCCCGATCCCGCCGCGGAATCACCGCAATCGTTCTGCACCCGATTGCATGCGCGCCCGCGGGATGTATAATTCGAGCGGAAGGTTTTGTACCATAGCGGTTGCGGTGGGGGGGCGTGGCCGCGCAGGGAGCAGCGATGATAACTGCGCTCATCAAGATCATGATGTCGGTCGTGACGCCGGCGGTAGGGGTCTTCGGCGATGGATTCACCGCCCCGATCTACCGCAAGTTCTGGCCGGTGCTGGCGACGTTCTACGCCGTGGTGCTTCTGGCGGCCACCTGCGCGGTCGTCTTCCGCGACTCGCGCCGGACGTATCTGGACTGATCAGGCCGCGGCAGCGGGCGACGGATCGTCCGCCGGCCCAGGCGGCTTTGCCCTTTTGGAGAAATGAGATGAAAAGCAAGTTGATAATCCTGCTGATCTGCCTCAACGTGGTGTTGCTGGCGGCCGTGGTCTGGGGGCCCACCCAGCAGTCCCAGGCCCAGGAGTCCTTCCGCTCGACGGACTACCAGATGTACACGACCCGCATCGGGATCGCCACCGATGGCCTGGTTGTCATCGATCTGGCCAAGCGTTCCATGCGGGCCTGGACCCTGACCGCCCCCCGCGGCGGGCGATACCAGTTGCTCATGCTGCGCGGCGTGCGAGACCTGAACGTCGACTACCGCCGGGCCGCCGGTCAGTAATCCACCAGGGAGACAACCATGAAGAACTCACAGAATATCCTCATCGCCGCGCTGGTGCTCTCGGCCGTCGTCCTCAGCGCCATCGTGTTGTCCACGTTCATGCAGACCAGCCAGCCCGCTCAGGCCGGAACCGTCTTTGCCCGCTATTACGGCATGGCCGGAACCGTCGGCCAGGTGGCTGTCAGCGCCGACGCGCTGTACCTGATCGACATCGATTCCAAGCGCCTCAACGCCTACGCCCTCGATCCGGGCAAAGGCACTATCGAATTGCTCGATTCGGTGGACCTGGCGCAGGCCTTCCGCTGACCGCGACCCTGCCTTGAACCAGCAGATTGCATCTATCGGCCGCCGGTCCCTGTCGGGCCAACCGCTTGACCGCGCAGCCCTGACGGTCCTGTCGGCGTTGTGGCAGGATAACCTGCACGACCTGCTGTATTGGGCCAATCAAGTCCGAACCAGCCGCTTCGGGCGGGCGGTGCGGCTGTGCTCGATCGTCGCGGGCAAGACCGGCCGATGCAGTGAAGACTGCAAATGGTGCGCGCAGTCGGCGCGATACAAGACGCAGTGCCCGTCGCATGTGACCGGCGGCGAAGAGATCGTCGACGCCGCGAAAACTGCCCACCGGCGGGGGGCTTGCCACATCGGCGTGGTAAACTCAGGCCGCCATCCGACCGCCGCCGACATGCAGGCCGTCATCAAGGCCGCAGCCGAGATCCTGTCGCCCTCAGGCGCGGCCATTCGCTGCTGCGCCGCCCTGGGTGAGTTGACCCCCCAACAAGCGCAGGAACTCGCTGCCGCCGGGATCGTCCGCTACAACCACAACCTGGAAACCTCGCGGCGGATGTTCGCGCAGGTTGTCACGACGCACACCTACGACGACCGCCTCGCGACGCTGGCCGCCGCCCGGGCCGCAGGCATGGAGCTCTGTTGCGGCGGCATCTTCGGCCTGGGCGAGACATGGGACGACCGGGTGGAACTGGCCTTGACGCTCCGCGACGAGGTCCGCCCGCAGGTGAGCCCGCTCAACTTCTTGCACCCGATCCCCGGCACGCCGCTGGGCGGCCGCACGCCCATGAGCCCAAGCGAGATCCTGGCAACCATCGCCATTTTCCGCCTGGCCATGCCGGACGTCGACCTGAAGATCGCCGGTGGCCGCGAGCTCAACCTCCGCGACCTGCAAAGCTGGATGTTCTACGCCGGCGGCACAAGCTGCCTGGTGGGCGACTACCTGACAACCAAAGGCCGCGGGGCCGACGAAGATCTGAAAATGATCGCCGACCTGGGCCTGGTAGTCGTCGACGAATTGCCGCCACGGGTGGAGTAAGAAGACCGGGGCGGGCAGCTTATCCACCGTCCGGACGGAGGAATCCAGCCACGCTTCGTTGGGGTAGGGTTTGTGATGCCACTGCGAATCCCGGTAGCTTGACGTAAGAGTGTAGTTGCCCCCCCCCACAACCACACATAACATATATTATCGGACGTTTCAGATCATGAGTCCCTGATCCCGTCCCGGTCACTTCGTGTCTTCGTGCCTTTGTGGTTAAATCTTCATCCCAGAACAATTTTGCCACAAAGCACCCGGCGTGGCCTCGCTGAGACCCGCCGCTCGAGGCCATGGAGCAGTTTCACCGGCCGCCGTCGCCGTGGGACCCCAGGCCCCAAAGCCGGGTCCCCTCGGCGACCTGGTTTGGGGCCTGTCCACGACGCCGGCGGCCTGATCGCAACGCGGCAAAGCGACAAGGATTCGTCCGGTGGCTCAAAGCAATGAACGCAAGCAGTGATGAAAGAAATTAGCCGCACTAGTAGAAATTCTTTACAGAGTTAAACGAAGGGTACAAAGGCCACTGAGGTTAAAACTGAAAACACTCGCGGCCGCGCTCACTGGCAAGCGGCTGCCGCCTCAGCCGGCATGTATGCCTCGTCCTGGAACAATCAGAACTACCCTCGCGTGCAGATCCTGACGATCGAAGAATTGATGCAAGCCCCCCCCCCACCGCCCCAACCCGTCCGCCCATCCATCTTCCAATCTTCCACCATTCCATTCTTCCGTCGTTTTTCCGGTATAATGACGAGACGGAGAGCAAACCTTATGAATTCATTCGATGCATTACCGGCGGAATTGCGCCAGAAGCTGGCGGCCGCGAGGGAGTCCATCGCGGTTCTGGGCCGCGTGGTCGTGGCGTTTTCCGGCGGCGTGGACAGCACGTTTCTGCTGGCGCTGGCGGTTGACGTTCTGGGCAAGGACAACGTGCTGGCGGCCACGGGGGTTTCGTCCAGCCTGGCGCATCGCGAGCACGACGAGTGCATCAAGCTGGCGCGGCATATCGGGGTGGAACTGGTAGAAGTGCCCACGGCCGAGATGGACAATCCGCAGTACGCCGAGAACCCGCCGGACCGCTGCTTTCACTGCAAGTACGAGCTGTTTCAGCGCCTCATGGAAGTCGGCGAGATGCGCGGCTTCGAGGCCATCGCCGCCGGTGCCAACGCCGACGACAGCGGCGACTGGCGCCCCGGCATCAAGGCTGGGCGCGAGCTGGGCGTCGTCAACCCGCTGATGGACGCGGGGCTGACCAAGGCCGACATCCGCAAGGCCTCGCAGGCGATGGGCCTGAAGACCTGGAACAAGCCCGCTATGGCGTGCCTGGCCAGCCGCGTGCCCTACGGCGAGAGGCTCACGCCGCAGCGCCTGGGCCGCATCGAGCGGGCTGAGTATCTGCTCAAGGATCTGGGCTTCGTGCAGTGCCGCGTACGCGACCACGACAAGATCGCCCGCATCGAGTTGCCAGTCGAGGCGATGGGCCTGGTGATGCAGGCGCGCGAGACGATAATCGACGGCCTCAAGGCCTTGGGCTACACCTATGTCACGCTGGATCTGCAGGGCTTCCGAAGCGGCTCGATGAACGAAGTGCTGTGAGAGGCTGCCAGCTATCAGCCGTCAGCTCTCAGCAAGAACCACGATTCCCCGTTGCTTGCACTGATAGCTGACCGCTGATAGCTGAAAGCTGTTTTCCTCATCTGCTGCTCGAAATATCCTTGGTGATCACGCGGGTGACTTCGGTGCCTTTGAGGTAGACGGTGATGAACGGGCTGGTCCACGTCTGGCCCTGATAGGTCACCTTGGCGTTGCGGTCGGGCGTCCATCCTGTCGGGGGCGCGACAGCGGGCCCGCCCGGTCCGTTCAGCGCCCCGGGCACGACTTTGCCCTTGGCGTCGGTGATCGATCCCCAGACGACGGCTGTGCCTTCGCGGCTGCCGGGCTTGTTGTCATAGAAGACTCGCTGGCCCTGGATCTGCATGGGCCCGTCTTCGAGGTTCACGTCCTGAACAGCCACGAACAGTTCCAGCGGCCCCATCCGGGTGCCTTGGTTCAATACATCCGGCGAATCTGTCTTAACCGGTTTCTTCGCATCGGCCGGATCGGGCTTGGGCGCACCGAAGGCCACCGTCAGGTCCTGGCAGCTCAGGCGACGCAGGAGTCCTTGGGGGGCATTTTCCAGGCTGACGTTGAGTTCCTTGGCGAAGCGCACTTCCTTGCCGCTGCGGCTGACCATCGTCACGTCTTTCTTCATCAGGACGCGCCGGTCGAGCTGCATGAATTGCATCTGCCCTTTCCATTCCATGAGGGTCTGCCAGGGCTGCTGCATGCCGTTGCCGTCGTCGGCCTTGCTGCGAATCGTGGGCGAGCGATAGTCCTCGGCCACCAGAGCCCCTGCCGTGGGCACGTCGATCTGGCTGGCGACGGCGTCGTAGATGAGCTTCTGCGAGGTCATGTTCATGCGGAACGTCAGATGGCCTTGCGCGTCAAAGCGCGTGCTGGCCACGGCGACGTCGCCCTCGGAGGTGACCTTCGTCAGGCGTCTCGCGCTGAAATTCGCCAGCGACATCGCCATGCGCGGGTCCTGCGTCTTCTTGGCCGGCCTTGTGGCCGCCTTCTCCTTGGCCTTGGGATCTTCAGCGAAATCAACCATCATCTTGCGACAGAGCATGCTATCGCCGCCGCTGTTGAGCTTGACGTTGCCTTCAAAGATGGCCTGATTCCGCTTGCCGGAGAAATCCATCCCCCGGTCCCACTCGATGCGCAGCACGCGAGGTTCTTTCAGGTCGCCGCCGCTCATGTCTTTCTTCGAGTTGAATCGCAGTTCGCCCCGCCCCTTCACCACGGCCGATTCCGTGGCATCTTCCAGATAGATCTCGTCGCCGGCCAGGTAGTCGCTCTGCCTGGCGAGGGTGGCGTAGTTGTTGCTGTCGCCGCGCATGAACAAGGTTTTGTCGCGAACATTGGCCTGGAGAAACTCCCCGGCGCCGCTGATCAACTCGTTGTTCCGCGTGTCGCTCATGCGCACCATGCCCTCGGCCGTGATGGTCTCGGGCTCGATGCTGACGCCGCCCATCGACAGCGGGTCCTGGTCGCTCGATGCCGCCGGCGCGGGCGTCTGGGCGTCGGTCTTGATCTTCTCCACAAACGTCACCGCCGCGCGGGACGCCGTCACTTCGCTGGTTCCCGACTTGACCGCCACCTGCCCCTCGGCGATGGCCTCTTTGGGGAAGGGCTTGTCGGCCGCCTCGTCGAAGTTCACCCGCAACTGCCGGCAGCGGACGAAGTCGCCCTTGATCGCCTGCGACAGCAGCACGTTGCCGTTGAACTGGGCGTTCTTGATGAACTGCCGCGAGCGGGCCTGCCCGTCTTTGGAGAGGGCTTTCTTCTCGCCGAACTCGATGTTCACCATGTCGTCCCAGCGGATGCGCGTCTCTTCGACCGGCGCGGTCGCCGCGATCGTAGCCGCCGCCGTGGCCGGACCGGAAGCGGCCGTCTTGTCGGTCTTGGCGGCAGTGTGAAGCATGTATCCCGGTCCCTGCAGCAGCGCCAGGCCCTCGTTGCGGCGGAACTCCAGCCACCGGCAGGCCACTTCCTGCCCGGTCTCCATGCTCATTCGCACGTTGCTGCCGTCTTTGCCGATCAACCACCCGCGCTGGGCGGGCAGCGTGTAGATGACCTTGCGGCAGATGGCCCAGGTTCGCGCGTCGGAGAGCACCACGTCCTTGCCCTCGGCCGTGAACAGCACGTTGCGCTGCGAGGGCGTCTCCGTATAGCCGACAGGGCGAATCGTCAACGGACCCGACCAGGTGATCTCGACGGTATCGAAGTCGGCCTTGCCTCGCGAGGCCCGGTTGGCCGGCGCGCTGGCGGGGCGCGAGACCGCGGCGTTGCCAAAGGCCACTGTGGGCGCCAGGGCGCCGGAGAGGAACAGCCCGCTCAGTCGCGGCGTGGGAGCCAAGGCCATGTGAGCCTGCGGCAGCGGCCGCCTGGCCAGCGGGTTGATCTTGCGACCGGACGGATCGACCCCGGGCTGCTTCATTTTGCCGGCCCACTCGAACATCAGCGACATCGTCGACGCCCCGGCCAGCTGGTACTGTCCCGAGTTGACCTGGATGCGCTCCTGGCTTCCGGTGAACTCGGCCACAAAGATGTTGTCGACCTGCTCGGCAGAGCGACTGGTCGGGCGGCGCAGCAGCGCCACCGTCCAGGGCTCGCTGGCCGCCGAGGTTGACGCCGGCGCCGACGTTGATGCCGCGCTCGAGGCGATCTGCGATGTCGCCGCGGCGGGCTGCGACGATGCTCCGGCCGGCTGCCCCGCCGCAACGGGCTGTGAAGCCGCCGCGAGCGCCCGCATCTGCGTGGTCGAGTTCGGCTGCGAGGCGGCGCCTTGCGTTGTGGGCATCTGGAAGGGGCTGTCTTTGCCGGTCATGTTGTAGATGGCCATGTACTGCCCCTGGCGGATGACCATCTCGCGCAGCGTTCGCGGCTGTTCGTTCCAGCGGATCGAGATACCCCGTCCGTAGATGTCGGCCTCGTCGGCCATCACCGACACGCGGCTGTTGGTCTCGATCTCCAACTGGTCGTTGTTGAAGCTCAGATCTTCGGCGTAGATTCGGACGGCGTTCTCAGGATGGGCCTCCAGGACTTCAAAGGGCGTCTGCGGGTCGCTTTCGTCGATGCCGCGCAGCGGGTCGCGGTCGAAGAAGATCTTCACCTCGCCGGCCAGCAAACCGCGGCGGACATTGACGCCCGAGGCCACCTCTTCTGCAAAGACCTCGGCGTAGTCGCCGCGGATATACGCCCGCCGCCCGTCGTTCTGGTACATGACGATGACGGGCTTGTCCAGCATGTAACTGCCGTCGTCGCGTTTCGTCCACGACTTGGCCCGATACCACGCCCGAAGCCGCCCCTCGGGACGGTCCTGGATGTTCAGCCCGATGCCCTTGCCCGGACCCAGTCCCGACTTGGAAGCCGGCCCCGTCGAGATGGGCGCCCGCGGGGCGCGGTCCCTGCCCACACTCTCGAACAGTCCGCCGGCGCCTCCTTCCTGCAACAGACTGTACACCAGCACGCCCATGGCCAGGATCAGGAATGAACCAATCAGCAGCGTCAGGCGTCGTGTCATGATGGCTTCTTCCTATCCCCGGCCAGGTACCGCTCCAGAACGCTCTGCCACAGGCCGGTGCTCTTGAGGATCATCTCAATCGTCTCGCGCACGCATCCATCCCCGCCGCGCAGCACGGTCACGTACCCCGCCGCGCTGCGAACCTCGTCAACCGCGTCGGCCGTCGCCACGCCCAGCCCCGCTCGCAATATCATCGGCAGATCCGGCAGATCGTCGCCAATCACAGCGGCCTGCGAGGCCGCCAGACCCATCTCATTGAGGATGTCCTCAAACGCCGGCAGCTTGTCCTTGGCGCCCAGGCGCACGGCATCGACGTCGAGCTCGCCCGCGCGAACTGTTACGGCAGGCGAGCTGCGCCCGGTGATGATCGCCAGCCGCTTGCCGCACCGCTTCCAGTACTTCATCCCCGACCCGTCACGCACGTGAAAGGCCTTAATCTCCTCGCCGGAGGGCGTCAATACGATCCGCCCGTCGGTGAGCACGCCATCGACGTCGAGCACAAGCAGTTGGATGTCACGAAGGTCTTTCATGGGTTAAGTTCAAGGACGGGGACGGGGAGTGCGGGATTACGCGGATTTTCGGGATTAAGAGGATTAGAAGCAGAAACGGGGACGGGAAGTGCATCCTCGCCCGGTTGGGTGGTTGCGGGATTATCGCTGTCAGGAGATTCCGTCTCCAGCGGTTGCACACGCTTGGATGATCGTTTGTAGTTTATGAACCGGCGAACCTCAAGGGATGCGGCCCCGAAGTTTATCAGGATGGCCCGAGACAACCCCGACGCTTTCAGGTAACTGATCGTCTGCACTCGATGCTCTGTTGCCAGCTCGCGAACGGCCTTGAGTTCAACGATCACCTCGTTCTCAACGACAAGATCGCAGCGATACGTCCCGCACAAAGTGCCTTCGTAAAATACCTGGTACTCAAACTCCTGGGAAAACAAGATCCCTTGAAGGGCCAATTCCCTGCACAAAGCCACATGATATGTGCGCTCAATGAAGCCGGTCCCTAATGCCCGGTGCACCTTCTGAGCGGCACCTATCACTCTGAATGTAATCGGATCGTTCACGCCTTCCCACCTCAACTCATCCACCCAGCCCGCCCGTAATCAGCTCTCATCCCTCCCCGTCCCCGTCCCTGTTCTTAATCCTCTTAATCCCGAAAATCCCCGTAATCCCGCACTCCCCGTCCCCGTTCCCGTCCCGGTCCCTGTTCTTAATCCTCTTAATCCCTCAAATCCTCCCCCTCCCGTCTCCGAACGCGCAGCTATGCCGACTCCTCATCGGCCACCGTTTTGATGCCAAGCAGGTCCTGCACGTCGATCACGCCGACAGGTCGGCCGGCGTCGTCGACCACCGGCAACTCGTCGATGCGGTACTTGTTCAGGATCGCCAGCGCCTCGCTGGCCAGCGCGCCAACGTGGATGTTCTTGGGGTTGCGGGTCATGAAGGCCGTCACGGGCTCATCCAGGATGTTCTGCCGCCCTCGCGTGGCCAGCACGCGCCGCAGGTCCGCGTCGGTGAGGATTCCGCTGAGCCGCCCGGCGGCGTCCACCAGCAGCATGGCGCCGGTGCGGCGTTTGATACGTTCGGCTTCGACCAGCGCCTGCTCGAGCGTCAGGGCGTCGCTGACGACGTGCAGACGATCCTCTTCCTTGAAGCTCATGGCCTCTTCGACCTTCAGGAGCTTGCGCCCCAGCGATCCGCCGGGGTGGAATACCGCGAAGTCCTCGGCCTTGAATCGCCGCATCTGCATCACCGTCAGGGCCAGCGCGTCGCCCAGGGCGAGCATGCAGGTCGTCGAGACGGTCGGGGCCAGTCCGTGCGGGCAGGCCTCCTGCACGTCGCCGTAGCGGATGGCGATGTCGGCATGGCGAACCAGCGGCGAGCCCTCGGGCCCGCTGACAGCGATGAGCGTGGCCCCGCGCCCCTTGATGTGGTCCACCAGGCGGATGATTTCCTGCGTGGCGCCGCTGTGGCTGAGGGCGATGACCACGTCGCTACGGTCGACGCGTCCCAGGTCGCCGTGCAGGGCCTCCACCGGGTGCAGGAAGATGCTGGGCGTGCCCGTCGAGGCCATCGTCGCCGATATCTTCTGGGCGATGATGCCCGCCTTGCCGATGCCGGTCATGACGACCTTGCCTCGGCACTTAAAGACGGCGGCCGCCGCTCGAGCGAAATCGTCGCCGATCTGGTCGACGAGCGATGCGATAGCGGCGCCTTCCACCCGCAGGGTCCTGCGGGCGATCTCCATGTCAACAGCGGATATATCCATGGGCCGGCGGATCCTTTCGTGTGCCTGTGCCGCACATAGTCCCCTGGCGCGGCATTATCCTTGTTCCGGCGGGGCCGGTCAAGTAAAACGAAGGGATGAACATCGGTGGAGAGCAACTGTATCGCCTGCTGCTGGTGCTTCCGGGGCTGCTGCTGAGCCTGACGGTTCACGAGTTCGCCCACGCGCGGGTGGCGCTGGCATTTGGGGACCCCACGGCCAAGCTGATGGGGCGCGTCACGCTCAATCCGCTGCGCCACCTCGACCCGATGGGCACGATCATGCTGGTGCTGACGGCGATGGGCTCGTTCGGCATCGGATGGGCCAAGCCCGTCCCGGTCAACCAGGCCAATCTCCATCCGCGCCGCCTTGGCGACATCATGGTCTCGCTGGCCGGCCCGGCCGGCAATTTGGCCCTGGCGGCAGTGGTCCTGGGGCTGGTGAAGCTCTGGATGCTGATCCCGGCGGGCTTCCTCGGCACAGCGGTTCTCTATACCGGCCATGAAATGCTTTTGCTGCTGCTGCTGACAAACGTCGGCCTTGCCATCTTCAACCTGATCCCGCTGTTCCCGCTGGACGGCCACCATATTCTGCGCGAGATTCTGCCCTCGATCATGGCTGAAGGGTTCATGCGCTGGCAGGTGCGGTACGGCAGCATGGCGTTGATGATCCTGATCCTGGGACCGTGGCTGCTGCACCGAATGGGTAGCAGCATCTCCCTGGATCCCTTGCGGACCGTGATGGTACACGTGAGGCATTGGGTTCTTGTGCTTGTTTAGAGAACTATCCGGCTGTTCGCTCGTCTGAACCAACGGACGAGGACGCCAATATGACAACCATGACCAATCGAATGAACAGACTGACGATCACCCTGGCCGCGGCCGCATTTGCCGCCTGCTGCGCCGCCGCAGTCGGTCAGACTGCCCCCGTCGCGACCGAACCGGCATCCCAGACCGCCCCTGCCGCTACGGCGGCTGCCACCCGCCCGGCCGTGGCCGCGGTGGACGTGGACCTGTCGAGCCTGCCTGAGGCCCTGCAGCCGATGTACCGCGTCCTGACATGGACACCGACCGAGCAGAACATCCTTTCTGCCGTCAAGGACTTCAACCAGCAATGGCAGGAGGCCGGATTCTTCGTCGCGCTGCAAAAGGCGCGCGAAGTCGAGCCGCTCGCGCCGGCTGTCGCCGCCATGCTCGACCGCAAGTCGCTGTACGAAAACCTGATCAACGACCCGCAGCGATTCCGCGTCAAGCCCGTGGGCCTGCGGATGTATGTCGTCTCCATTGAAAAACTCGAACCGGGCCATCAGTTCATGCCCTCCGCGCGATGGAGCACCCAGGACGGGCCGATCTATCGCATCGTCGGATTTAACGCCGAAGGCGCCGGACCGCTCAACGAGCCCTACCAGGTCTTCTGCGACTTCAATCCCGCCGAGCAACTCAAGCTGGGCAAGCCGGAACTCGACGGCACGCGCGAGATCTACCCCATCCGCCACGGCCGCAAGAGCGTGCACGTGGCCGGGTTGTTCTATAAGATCTATCGCGAGATGGATCGCGGCAACGCCGACAGCGAACCGCAGATGCGGAACTACCCGATCATCCTGGCCTGGCAGATGGTTCAGTCCGGCGCCGCATCCGCCGGGGCCCAGGACGCGACGACGAACTCGCCCTGGGGCTTCAAATCCAGCATCGCTTTTGTCATCATCGGCGCTCTGCTGGTGGCGTATATCTTCTTGAGCCGCTATTCGCGCAAGACCACTTCCGACCGCGGCCTCAATCGCAAGTATCGCCCGCTGCGCGACGTAACGCTGGACCAAACCCCCGCCCCCAGCGACGACGATGACGCCGCCGCCGAGATTGACCCGGAGCTGCGCAAGGCCTGCGAGCAGTATCGAAAGGAAAAGGGGCTCGACAATGGCCCGGACAATTCGAATTGAACTGGGGCCGCGAAGCTACGACGTGCGGATCGGCCCGGGCGCGCTGTACATGCTCGGCGCCGCTGCCGCCGCCTTGCCGCGATGCCGCAGCGTCATTGTCATCGCCGACCAGACGGTGGCGGACCTCTACGCCGCCATGGCCCTGGCATCGCTTGAAGCCGCGCGACTGACAGCAACGCTGGTGACCTTCCCGCCGGGCGAGTGCAGTAAGACCCTTCAGACGATCTCGACGATTCTCGACCGCTTGCTGACGCAGCGTCCGGCCATCGATCGCGACACTGTGATTGCCGCACTGGGCGGCGGCGTCACCGGCGACCTGGCGGGCTTCGCCGCCGCCATCGCCCTGCGCGGGCTGCGATGGCTCCAGTGCCCCACCACGCTGCTGGCCGATGTCGACTCCTCCGTCGGCGGCAAGACCGGGGTGGACCACGCAACCGGAAAGAACCTCATCGGGGCCTTCCACCAGCCCGCCGGCGTCATCGCCGACGTGGCGACGCTGGCCTCGCTGCCAGTCGACGAACTGCGCAACGGCCTGGCCGAGTGCGTCAAGCACGGCGTCATCCGCGACGAGTCCCTGCTGGCCTTCATCGAGGAAAACGCCGACGCCCTGCTGGCCTGCCGCGGCGAAGAGATGACCGAGTTGGTCGCGCGAAACGTGGCGATCAAGGGCGCTGTGGTGTCGGCCGACGAAACCGAGCGAGGCCAGCGCGCCCACCTCAACTACGGCCACACCGTCGGCCACGCCATCGAGACGCTGCTGGGTTACCAGACCATCGCCCACGGACAGGGCGTGTCGCTGGGGATGGCCGCCGCCGGCGCGATGGCCGTGGCGCGCCGCCTGCTGAGCGAGCGGGACCATCAGCGCATCCTGGCCCTGCTGGCCCGCCTGGGCCTGCCGACCAAATGGCCCAATCTGGACGCCCAGCAACTCTGGCAGATCATGCAACACGACAAAAAAGCCCGCAGCGGCAAAGTCCGCATGATCCTCGCCCGCGGCCTGGGCAGCGTCGACATCGTCTCGGATATTCACGAGCAGGAAGTAATGGAAGGCATGGCAGCACTGGAGCCATAAACAGTTGCCTTCGATGCTTATTGTATATACAATTGTATGGGGAATGAAATGCCGGAATCATTGCCTGGTTTTGAGTGGGATGACGACAAGAACCGTCAGAACATTCAGAAGCACGGAATAGATTTTGAGGATGCGTGCGATGTCTTCGCTGGCCTGTACTTGTCCTTCTACGACTCCCGCCGCGAGTACGGTGAGGATCGGTGGTTGGCGATTGGGTTGATGAAGGATCTGACCGTTGTAGTGGTATTTGTAGAGGAGAGCGAACGCGTAAGGCGAATTATTTCTGCTCGAAAAGCCCAATCCAGTGAGAAGAAACGATATGAAGACTTTGTCAAAGAAATCTCGACGCACTGGGACTGACTGGCAGAGGTTGCGTTCGATGAAGGATTCGGAAATCGACACTTCCGATATCCCTGAACTTGATGACGAATTCTTTGCCAAGGCAAAACTCGTCGTTCCGCCTCCCAAACAAGCCGTGTCTATCCGACTCGATGCCGACGTGGTCGACTGGTTCAAACGAAAGGGGCGCGGATACCAGACCAGGATAAATGGAATCTTGCGCATTTATGTGGAGCACGAAAAGAAGGCTTCAGGCAAATAGTCATCCAAAGCGGCAGGCGCATCTTTGCAGCCAGTGGATGAACTCGTTTGCCAATTCGTTCCTTTCTAGAGCACTAGCCGCAATCCTTGCATGGGCTGCATACCGCGCGTAGAATCTGCGCTTCGTTTTCCAATTGGAAATTGGAAATCGTAAATTGGAAATCGAACCCGGAGCACCCTGATGGCAAAGGCAATCAAGAAGATCGTTCTGGCATACTCGGGCGGATTGGACACCTCCGTCATCCTGCCCTGGCTGAAAGAAAAGTACGGCTGCGAGGTCGTCGCGTTTGCGGCGGACCTTGGCCAGGGGCCTGACGAGCTCAAGGGCATCGAGAAGAAAGCCCTGGCCAGCGGGGCCAGCAAGTGCGTCGTGGCCGACCTGCGCAAGGAGTTCGCCGAGCAGTACTGCTTCAAGATGCTCGCGGCCAACGCCGTGTACGAGAACATCTACCTGCTGGGCACCAGCATCGCCCGGCCGCTGATCGCCAAGGCCCAGGTCGAGTGCGCTTTGAAGGAAAAGGCCGACGCCGTCTCGCATGGCGCCACCGGCAAGGGCAACGACCAGGTCCGCTTCGAGCTGACGTTCATGGCCCTGGCGCCGCAACTGGCAATCATCGCCCCGTGGAAGGACCCGAGCTTCGAGCTGACCAGCCGCGAGGCGGCGATCGAGTACGCCAAGGCCCATAGCATTCCGATCCAGCAGAGCGTCAAGAAGATCTATTCGCGAGACCGCAACCTCTGGCACATCTCGCACGAGGGCGCCGATCTGGAAGACCCCGTCAACGAGCCCAAGGACGATCTATGGGTGATGTCCGTCCCGGTCTCGCAGGCCCCCAACAAGCCCGCGTACGTGCAGATCGACTTCAAGGCCGGCAAGCCCGTGGCGATGGACGGCGTGCGTCTCGACGGCCACGAGTTGATCGCCAGGCTCAACACCCTTGGCGGCAAACATGCCGTGGGGCAGGTGGACCTGGTGGAGAACCGCCTCGTGGGCATCAAGAGCCGCGGCGCCTACGAGACGCCCGGCGGCACGATCCTGTACGAAGCCCACCGGGCGCTTGAGGCCCTGACGCTCGACCGCTGGACAGCGGCCTACAAGCAGCAGGTCGCTCTCAAGTACGCCGAGATGGTGTACAACGGCCAGTGGTTCTGCCCGCTGCGCGAGTCGCTGGACGCGTTCATCGCCAGCACGCAGAAGGTCGTCACCGGCTCCGTTCGCGTGAAGCTGTACAAGGGCCGGGCGACCGTGGCCGGCACGACCAGCCCCAACAGCCTCTACAGCGGAAAGCTGGCCAGCTTCACCATGGGCGCCGAATACACGCCCTCCGACGCCACCGGATTCATCCGCCTGTTCGGCCTCCAGATGCGCGGCCGCGGCAAAAAATGACCGGGTCGCCATGAGCCGAGCCTCGCGGCCGGGGACAGGGAGTGCGGGATTACGCGGATTGAGAGGATTAAGAGGATTCGAAACGATGATGGTGGATAATCTTTCGTCCTCGTCGTCGTCCTCGTCCTCGTCGTCGGTTTTTGAAGCTGTGGAACCGCCGCAGCCGTTGTTGTAAGCTGAAAGCTACTCCTAAGGAGCTTATCGATGCCCAAGAAAATCGCGATGATCGGCGCCGGGTCGGTAGTCTTCTGCAAGACCCTCATGAGCGACATCATGGCCACGCCCGCACTGGCCGATAGCGAGTTCGCCCTGATGAGTCCCACCGCAGGCAAACTCGGCCGCATGGAGGCCTTCGCCAAGCGGATGATCGCCGAGAACGGCCTCAAGGCAACCGCCTGGTCCACGCAGGACCGCGCCGCGGCGATCAAGGACGCCGACTTCGTGGTGGTGATGGTCCAGGTCGGCGGCGTCGAGGCCTTCGGCTTCGACTACGAGATCCCCCTCAAGTACGGCGTCGACCAGTGCATCGCCGACTCGCTGGGACCGGGCGGCATCTTCCGCGGCCTGCGCAGCGCTCCGGTGCTCAAGGGCATCGCCGACGACATGGCCAAGCTCGCCAAGCCCGGGGCGATCATGCTCCAGTACGCTAACCCGATGGCCGGCAACTGCCTGGCGCTGGGCAAAGTCACCAATGTTCCCTTCGTCGGCCTCTGCCACGGCGTGCAGACGACGCTGGACCTGATCGCCGGGTACTGCGGCGTGCCCAAGGAGGAGATCACGTTCCTCTGCGGCGGCATCAATCACATGGACTGGTTCCTGCGCCTCGAGCACAAAGGCCGCGACCTGTACCCGCAGATGCGTGAACTGTTCGAGAAGCCCGAGTACTACAAGAACGAGAAGGTGCGAGGCGAGGTCTTCCGGCACTTCGGCTACTTCATGACCGAGAGCACCGGCCACCTCAGCGAGTACCTGCCCTGGTTCCGCAAGAACAAGAAAGCTCTCGACCTGTACTGCGACGAACCGGCCTTCGGCGGCGAGAGCGGCGCGTACTACACCTACTGCAAGGCCCTGGCGGCCAAGTACGCCAGGCACGACCCGCTGGAGTTCGAGACGGCCAAGATCACCCATCGCAGCGTCGAGTACTGCTCGTACATCATGGAAGCCGTCGCCACGGGCAAGCCGTTTGGCTTCATGGGCAACGTCCGTAATGACGGGTACATCACCAACCTGCCCGACGGCTGCTGCGTCGAGGTGCCGACGTTTGCCGACGCCACCGGCCTGCACCCCACGCGCATCGGCGACCTGCCCGCCCAGTGCGCCGCGGCCTGCATGACCAACGTGAACGTCCAGACGCTCGGCGCTAAGGCCGCCCTGGAAGGCGACACCGAGGCCATCGTCCACGCCGCGGCGCTGGACCCGCTGACCTCGGCAGTCTGCACCCTCAAGGAAGTGCGCGACATGTGCAGCGAGATGCTCGAAGCTGAGCGTCAGTGGCTGCCGCAGTTTGCCGGCAAGAAGATCCGCCCGACGCCGACGATCAGCATCCCCAAGAACTGCAAACCGGTGGACGTGCCGCTCGACCCGGCGTTGGCGATCAACAAACGCTTCGGCGAGCTGATCTCGCGCCAGACGGACTAGAGACGATTTCGGATTTTCGATTTCGGATTGCGGATTGGGGTGCCGCACAACTCCGTTGTGCGTGTCCCCGAACCGGCAGAGTGTGTGATTGCAGGATTAAAAGGATTTACAGGATTGGGATACGGATAGGCAGGAGAGCGATTGTTTCGTCCTCGTCGTCGTCCTCGTCCTCGTCGTCGGTTTTTCTGTCTCTTACGGAGAATGAACATGCCTCATCGCCTTTGCATCGTGCTGGGTCTCTTGATTCTGCCTGCCTTTGCCTTCGCCGGCGACCCCGCCCCCGGAACGCTGCTGAAGTCCGACTGGCAGTACAGCCGCGACGGTGGCAAGACGTTCTCGCCCCAGGCGCCGCTGATCGAGCCCGACCGCGTGCAAAATCCGGCCAAGAGTTCCGTCAGCGCCAAGTGCACCTTTACGATCGACGACCCGGCCAAGATCGGCCTGCTCAAGCTGCGATCCACCGCGGCCGACGGCGCCTTCTCCCTGACCAATGACAATTCCATCGACCGCTACAACGTCGGCACCAAGCCCAACCTGCTCAACATGAAGCTGCTGGTCAACGACAAGCCCGTCGCCGACCTGGACGAGAACGTCCTCTACCGCTACGTGCCGATCGACCCCAACCTGCTCAAGGCCGGGGCCAACACCATCACCGTCTCGGGCGTGTTCTGGTTCCAGCTTTCGGCGGCGATGGAGGCCGGCCTGGCCCTGGAAACGCTCCCGCTGGACCTGGCGATGCTCGACCGCCCCGTAGCTGTCGGCGGCATCGGCGAGGACTATTTCGGCCTGACCGCGCGCAGCATTCTGCCCGCCGAGTTCACCGTCGCCGTCACACCGACCGAACCGGCCGGCGCCGAGCAGAAGACGACCTTCCCCCGCGGACGCTGGCTCAAGGCCCGCGTTCCCGTGGCCAAGGGCACCAAGGCCCTCAAATACGCGTTGACCGTCAAGACTCCCGGCGGTTCAAAGACATACGGCCCCTACGACCTCAAGATGCCCAACATGGGCGTTGGGTTCAAGTTTGTGGCGGCCGGTAACACGGCCGTCTACATGGGCGCTACCGACCGGCTCAAGACGTTCATGGCCAAGGTTCTGGAGGTCCGCCCCGACGTCTTTGTGCACGTCGGCAAGTTTGTGGAAATGCCGGCCTGGGACTGGACCTGGAATGACGTGCTGGTCGGCGTCCATCCTGACGCTTTCGCCCGCGTGCCAACTCTGGCCCTCTGCGGGATCGACGAGATGGCCTCGCCGATGATGTTCAGCCGCCAGTTCTACTTCGCCCCTGACGACAAAGACTTCGGGCACTGGACGGCCGCCTATGGCAAGGTCCGATTCGTGGCCATCGAGACATGGTCGGAGTCGGTTTCCAAGAATCCGGCCGAGGCCGTGAAATGGCTCGACGACGTCCTCAGCCAGGCCAAGGAAGACTATGTCATCGTGCTGAACCACCAGGTGCCCCACCACTCGACGCCCAACGCCGGCCGCGCCGTCAGACCTGTGATGGCCTTTGTCGAAAAGTACATCGATCCCATCCTGGTCAAGCACAAGGTCACGCTGACCATGGGCGGGCACCTCACCGGCTACGAGCGAGCAGAGCCCCCGGCCGGCACGGGCGTCATGTCGATCATGACGTGCATGGCCGGCGGGTCGGGCAAGCCGCTCCAGCCCAGCTACGTGGAGCAGAACAAATGCTCCCGCGCGACTCACCGGGGCGACCATTACGTGCTGTTCGAGGTGAAAGCCGATTCGCTGGAGATGAAGACCGTCGATGTGCCCACGGGCAAAGTCGTCGACACCTACAGCTTCAAGCCGCGGAAGTAGGAGGGGCACAGGGCCTAGGGCTTAGGGCTTAGGTCAGGCAGGGCGACTGGACGTAGTCTCCTGCCTCAGGCGTCCCCGGAACTCCCAGTTTGTCGAGACGATTCTCACCAACCGCCGCCCGCTGGTGGACGTGGCGCAGGCGTTGAACATGACCGTCTGCGGGATCGTCGCCCACCAGTCGGCGATGAAGGACGGCCAGCCGATGAAGATCCCGCAGTACTCGCTGCCGGAATGAGAACGCCGACTTGTCATCTCAAACCGCGACTTCTTCAAAGTAAGTATGGCGTCCCCAATGGCCCAACGCCCCCCGCCGTCGCGCCACGCCCGCTTGACGGCCGCCAGGCGGTTCCATGCGTCGTACACGAACTGGCGTACGTCATGTTGCCTTGGGCGTCGTCGTGGTGACGAAACCTTTTACTCTTGAATTAAGGTATCTGTCCCACTCCACCCCTCTCATCTATTTCCCTCGGCGCAGCACCAGGCAGAGCAGGTGTGCTGTCTTGGCCAGGGATTGGTCAAGGTCCCCAGAACTGAGCATAATTGGACGGGACGGTTGGATCGATATCCGTTGGGAAATACGATCGCACTTGGCCGTTGCGAAGCACGACGTTAACCTTGTTGTCATGCCGGGCAAAGGGCACGCTTGCGCTGGCCCAATCGGCCTGATCGTCGCTATTATTCTTGTCCACCACGAGGTGGCTGTAATCGAGAGACAGAATGTGGTCCGCTGGTACTCCCCCCGCACTCGTGACAAGAGGATTGATGCCGTAGCTAACCTGGTATGTCTTCGGCTCCGGTGTTGTACTACCTGAGCCGCTCGTGGGAGTACCGAGAACGACCTTCTCATATAGTTCGGGGTCGGCAGAGCCGTAGAGAGCCTCTCCCTGATTGTCTGCCACGACGATCAGGTCACTGCTGGGTGCCGTTCCGCGCTTCACGATGGTGGGACAATATCCGTTGTAGCCGACCTGCGTGTCGTAGCCGTAGCTGCGGCGGTTGACGCGAATGGCGATTTCCGTCGTCCCCTCGGGTGTATGGGTAAAGCGGAAGCACGAGTCGCGATTGGGACTTTCGGGGAAGTTGTATCCGCCGGCCGCCCAAGTATACCATCGATCCTCGCCGCCCCGTGTTGCTCCGCTCATCTGGTAGGTCACGGTCTGGCCGGAATAGCCCCAGCTTGACCCCGCAGCGGCGCAGTCGCTGGTGGCAAGATTGATATTGGCATCAGCAGGGATAATATTGACCTCGCTGTAAGCCCAATATCGATACGGATTGGAATCGGGGGTGTATGACATCACCATGCATTGCTGAGGAGAGGTCGCCACGCGCGGGGTGCCATCCGCGTTCTTGTGATCGACAAGTTGGGTCAGCAAAAAAGTGTTATACACGCCGCGATACCAGAACACGCTGCCATCGGGATTGAGGTAGGGCGCGTTGTAAAGCGTGTCGCGGCCTGTCTGGGAAACACGACGGATAAAATAGCTGCCATCAACGGCGAAGTATTGCCAGGGCGTGCTGAAGCCCCATCGCTCCTGAGCGCTCATGCGGCTGCCATCGGGTTTTGTCCAGTACAGCCAGGTGAACGTCCCGATCCGATAACGATAGTCCCGCAGGAAGTTGCGCATGGCTTCGGCGGCCATGCCTGTGCCCGATCCATCCGTTCCGGAAACAGCGCCATAGGTGTCTGAGCCGCTTCCTTCAGGACACAGCAGTATCGATGTGGCACCATCGACATCCTTTAGAACGGCAGCATGCCAGTCCTGCGGCGTGGGCAGCGCCTTTGCGGCAGCAGGATCGGAATCACGTAGTTGCAGTGTTGTCGACTGGGCAATCCGTGCAAGGTTTGACTGGCATCGCAGGTTTGACATTCGTTTCATCACGTTGCCCATCGGCGCGCTCGACAACGCAACTAGGATCGCCAGCACGGCGATAACAACAAGCAATTCCGTCAGCGTCATCGCAGGGAGCAGGAGCGAACCTTTGGCTTGCCGTCTACGGAAAGTAAGAGCGGACATATCGCGTTCCTTCTTCAGGAGGCTGGACCAATCCACCAGTTCTCTTGCCACACTGTCATTTATCGCATCCGAGTGCAGCATTTGACTGTCAGGGTTTACCCTGCCCCTCCGGCAGAGGCGCAGGAAGGCCGTCACAAGTCGCGGCATAACAGTCATTTGCACCGTTTTCTTTCGTGTATCAGGGAAAACCCTTGCCCTGATTGAGATTGACCTTTTTCAGAGCGAGGTAGAATAGGCACCGGCCCCAATTTAGTTCTTGGGTTTCTAAGAGAGCAGAGAGGACCGAAAAGGAGATGCCCATGTTTTACTCGCGAACGTTGGCCGTTTCTTTATTCATCCTGTTTCTAGCCGTTCCAGTTCAAGCGACGTATCTTGACGATGTCGGGTACACGGCCCTGGTGGCTGAACTGGGCACCGGTGTCCCTACCGGAGCAGGTATTTCCATGAGCCAGGTTGAAGCGGCCTCAAGTGAAAACTATTCACCTGACACAGCCGCCAGCGCTTTTTGGGGCAAAACGTTCACTCTCATGTCTGGTGCCTCTGGGGTTTCCAGTCATGCCACCACGGTGGGCACTTATCTCTATGGCAACAGCGGAATGGCCAAAGGCGTGACGGCTATTAAGAACTGGGAAGCCAATGATTGGGTTAGCTCGGGCTTCCTGAAGACCGGCACAAACTCATCGCCAGCCCTGGAAACGCAGCGGGTTCAGAACAACAGTTGGGTTGGCAGCTTCGGTAATGATGACACCGATCAGGACGCTGTTAGACGATTTGACTTCACCATCAATCGCGACAACTACGTGGCGGTGGTGGGACTGAACAATGGGTCCAATACGACTGTTCCCAATCTGCTGGCGGCCAACTACAACGCGATTACTGTTGGTGTCAGCAGCGGCATTCACAGCCGGGGGACCACCCTCATCGATACGAAAGGCCGTGTAAAACCGGACATCGTCGCACCCGCTGCTTACACCAGCTATGCAACGCCGATCGTGGGGGCAGCGGCCGCGATCCTCCTCCAGAAAGCCGATAGCAGCTCCATTTACACCAACGCCCGGAACTCCGAATCCATTAAGGCCATTCTTATGGCGGGCGCCACGAAAGAGGAGTTTGCCACTTGGGACCGGACCCAGACGCGGCCTTTAGATGATATCTACGGCGCTGGAGAGCTGAACGTATACAACAGTTATCACATTCTTGCGGCCGGTGAACAAAACGCCAGCACGTCCTCAGACGCCCACACGACCGGCTGGGACTTTGATGCCTGTTCATCAAGCCAAAACAAATACTACTTTATTGATGTTGGAGCCGGCACTTCCTTGACGGATGTGTCGATCATCCTGACGTGGAATCGCGTGATCACGGACGGGATTCAGGGCGGGAACTGGGGAAGTCCTCAGGCCAGCCTGGCAGATTTGGATCTCTACCTTTACTCCGCCGAGGGATACAGCGTCAGGATCAACATGGATCGTAGCATCAGCGACTACGACAATGTCGAGCACATCTATCAACCCAATCTGAGCGCCGGGCGCTATGCCATCGTGGTCACCAGCAGCAGTGCGACGTCCACGGATTTTTCGCTCGCGTGGCGCAGTACGGTGGAAATCATTCCTGAGCCGGCAACATTGCTGCTGATCGTCGGCGTGGGGGGTGTTCTTCTGCTAAAAGGACGGCGCCGCCTGGTTTAAATGAACGACAACTTAGTGAGGGGCATCCATCGCCAGCGCCATTTTGACCAGTTCAGCCAGGCTCTGTGCCCGCATCTTTTCCATGACCTGTGCGCGGTGGTTTTCGACGGTCTTGATACTGATGCCCAACTCTCCGGCAATCTGCTTGTTCAGCATACCGGCCACGACCCTTTCCATGACTTCGCGTTCCCGCGGCGTCAGCAGCTCCAAACGGCCCCTGAATTGCTGGTTCTCGGTCGACGTTGTGGCAGGCCGTGAAGCCCCTGCCAGGGCGGACCGGACCCGTGAGAGCAATTCGGTACCCTCAAAGGGCTTCTCTATGAAATCCACGGCCCCTGTCTTCACGGCCCGAACTGCGGTTGGAATATTCCCATAGGCCGTTACGAAGATGACGGGAATCATTATTTGCTTCTTCTTCATCTCCTCCAGCAGGTCCAGTCCACTCATACCGGGCATGCGCATATCGAGGAGCATGCACCCTCGCATGGACGGCGTGTAACAGTCAAGGAACTCCTGGGCCGATGCCAGCGTCCTGGTTTCGTAGCCCGCTGATGTGACCAGAAACTTCATGCCATTTCGCATGGCTTCGTCATCATCGACAATGAACACGGTCGGTGATTCGGCGGACGGCTCAGGCTTTTTCGCATTCGACATCATGTTCTCCCTCAACAGTCGGCATCGTGAAGCCCACGGTCAGTCCGCCCGTGGCATTTGCGGCGGCCCATATCTTGCCGCCGTGGGCCTCAACGATTGAGCGGCTGATTGACAGCCCCATCCCGATTCCGGATCGTTTGGTGGTGAAAAAGGCATCAAACATCTGGCGCAACAAATCCGCGGAGCAGCCCGGGCCGGTATCGGCCACCAGAAGCTCAACGGTGCCGTTGCTGCCGGATTTGGCAGTGACGTCGATGCGCCTGCGGGTGGCCTCGATATGCTGAAGGGCCTCGATCGCGTTGCGAATGATGTTCAGAAGCACCTGCTGGGTCTGGATTCCATCGACCAGCACCGCCGGCAGCGACTCCGGGAGGTCCAGGTGGAAATCAATCTGCTCCTGTCGAAGGTCAGCCGCAACCAGATCCACCAGTTCTTCAGCCAGTTTCTTGAGCGAGTGCCGTTCTCTCCTGGGTTCACCCGTGGCCACGAAGGACCGCAGGCGATGGATGATCTTTCCCGCCCGCCGCGCCTGTTCCGACACCTCCGTCAGGGCCGCCTGCAGTGCCTCCGGGGTGGCCTTGTTGGACTCCATCAGGCGCAGACTGCCGTCGGCGAAGCTGGCGATTGCACCCAGCGGCTGGTTCAACTCGTGGGCCAAGCCCGTCGCCATCTCGCCCATCGTGCTGACCCGTGCGACATGCGCCAACTCCTCCTGATGCAGGCGCGAGTCCTCCTGGGCGTGCTGACGTTCCACAATCTCCTGCTGGAGTTGCCGGTTGGCAGTCTCCAGATCGGCGGTTCGTTCCCGAACTCGTTCCGACAGGCTTTCGTTTGCCTCGCGAAGCATTCGCTCTGCTTCCAGACGCCGCTGGACCTGGCGATTGAGCGACCAGATGCCCCAGGACATTCCGACGGCAAGGCCGATGCAGAGGATGACCAGCAACGTCATCCCGATGCCCCAGAATCCGCTGCCGTATCGGTCCAGTTTCAGGAACAGCCCCTGCCCCGGCGGGTCAAGGGCAGCCACTCCATAGAGCCGTTCGTCCAGACGTGATACGGCCGGCAAGGCAACAATGATATTGCCATCAGCATCCACAACGCTGGCCCGATGTTCGTGCACGGTTTCGCGGCTGAGCATGTTGCGCAGTATCCGCTCGCATGAGTACACAGCCACGATTGATCCTAAAGCTCTTCCTTTATCGTGGATGGGAATGCACAGGTCGAAGGCCGGTTCATTCTGAAGGCTGATGTGAACGTTGGAGTAAACGGGGCGCAGGCTCTTCCTGGCTTCCTGGCAGACCTCGAGGCTGCGCGGACAGGCCAGAGGCCTGCCGAGCACCTTCTCTTCCCACTGTCCGGGAACGGCCCAACGGGCTTTCCCTTCAGCATCTACGTACATGGCACTGACCAGTTCGGGATGTTCACCCATGTAATGGGCCAATCGCTGGGCGAACAACTCCTGGCTGACCGCCTCCCGGGCCATGTCCTCGGCCAGGGTCGTCAGGTGATCCCGCGTCGCATGAAGACGTTGCCGAATGCTTTCCTGTGCCGTACGAATGCTGGTTTGGAGGCTTGATTGATCTGTCTGGAATGATCGGGAACGCATCAGCCAGATCAATCCTCCCAGTACGATTACGAACAACATTGCCAGGACAGCAGGCGCAAGCCATGTGCTCCCGGCAAAGTGCCATAAACCAGCCAGAGGCTTCCATGATGTCGGGCGACGTCTATTCATTCTGACTTCTACCGCAGCACGTCATTCAGCAGCCAATACCGGGCTAATTCATCGGCCGTCGGTTCAACCGCGGTGATCGGGCGAAGTTCATCAAGCTGCGACGATGGGGTCCACAGTACCACTCCGTCGCCAAAAAGCCGATTATATCCTGCCGAACTGTGAGCCGCGCGTATGCGAGAGGTGAAGCGACCGCGACCAGCCCAGTCATCTACACCGATAAAGTCGGAGTAGATCACCTTGTTGTTGTGATTGAGGAGCGTCCAACTGGGGATTTGCGCATCGGCGCTTTTACGAAATCGCGCAGCATACGACGAGTTCTGCCAAAGCCCCGTCTGTGCAGGGGCGGAGGCTCCGCTGGCGCCCCTGCTGGCGGCCGGCGCACTGGTACTCGAAGCCATCTGCCATCGGTTTTCGGGCGAGTTGTAGGCCAGGCATGGCGAGGTATCAGCGTCTTGGCTGGGGCAATAGAAACTTGTCGGACTCTCGGTTTCGCTCAACAAGGCCCCCAGGTTCACCGCTGCCCCGGTGTCCGACCGCATCGCCAGGGTATCAAACAGGATTGAACTGTCCCCGAAGTATGGGGGCAACGAGAAGTTGTGGCTGATGGAGTAACTGGCCGTGGCTGTCCCGATGACGCGAAGGTTGTTCTGGCATTGAGACCGGACCGCGGTGTGGCGAATCGATGCAATCGCCGGAATCAGGAGCACCGCGACGACCACAACAATGACAACAACCACTACAACCTCCAAAGCCGTCAGGCCGGAGTTGCAGCGGCGCCTCACACGTCTGTTTGATTTCTTTCGACAGGGATGCATGTATCTCCCGGTTCACTTCCATTATCGGGAACGCCTGAAGCTGGGCAAAGCAAGAAGAAGTGGGGGTTTACCCTGATAGCGGGTTTACCCGGATTGTTTCCAGATGCCTCGAGAAAGATGATTGGGCTGTTGAATGTTCCGCGGCTGTTCGCGGAATGCAGTCGGTGGCGCCTTACCACAAAAGGAGTACGGGCCATGATGAAATTGATGACAGTGGTGGTGACGGTGGTGTTCCTTGCTTCGGCAGTGATGGCGGCTGGAACGATGACGCAGACCAAGACCCAGACCCAATCGCAGCAACAGGTCCAGCAGCAGACCCCCTGCCCCGACTGCGATTGTGTGGGCGACTGCACCTGCGATGGCCCTAACGGGCCTGAGTCCAGCGGCTATGGCCCCGGCGACGGGACCGGCAACGACGGGGAAGGCCCGGCCGACGGAACCGGATACGGCCCTGGGGCCTGCGAATAGTCCCAATCGCGGAGGGAACAAGGGGCCGTTGGGATTCGTCCCGGCGACCCCTTTTCATGCGCACCGACTTTGGTGGCATGTCATAGCTAATTCCTAGGCCCGTCCCCATGGGTTCGCTGGGGTTACAGAACAGGCCCGTCTTAGACTCTACACTTTAGAGTAACTTGTTGAAAGCACAATACTTACATTCATGCCGCCGTGATTCTACTTATAAGTGCTTTATAGAAAGCATCTTATGGCCATTGATCTGCCGATATCCTGCCGCCACGAACAGGGACTATCCAGCGGCTGCCGCAAAGTGCTGTGAAAAGTACAACAAAGTACAAGGACGTGCAATTGCGGAGTAATTCTTACCACTTTAGCGGCCGCCCCGCCGCCCCCCACCTGTGACAAGGCTCCCGCAGAGTGCTGTGAAAAGTACAACAAAGTGCAAGGAAAGTACAATGGCCTGTGGAGGGCTTTTTGTTTTCAAGCTACGTGGCTCTGTGATATGTTTGGCCGGTTCTTGCGGTGACTTCCTAACGCTATTGAAGGAGCATTTCGTGCGTCATATGAATACGAGCATCATCCTGGGTCTTGCGGCCGTGACGGCTGTCGCGTTGTCTTCGCCCGCGGCGGCTGAGGAGGCGGGCGGGCCATTCGAGAACATCAAGGCCGCTCCGGTGGCGGTCACGTGGCAGTACAGCACCGACGGCGGCAAGACGTTCGCCAACGCGCCGCAGCCCGGTCCGCCGGCGGGCCCCCCGGCTGGGATCGATCCCAACCAGCAGGCGCGGCCGGTGAACTCGTACGTCTGGAAGGGCACGTTCGACGTGGCCGACCCGACGAAGATCGCGGGTCTGTGGGTGCGTATCGCCGAGGAAGGCCCGAACCCGCGCGCGTCGATCTGCACGGGCGACCTGATCGTCGCCTGCGGCGGGTACTGGAAGGACCTGGGCTTCTGCCCGACGCTGCTGAATGCGACGATCACACTCAACGGCAAGAGCGTCAAGCTGTCCAACGACGGGGTGCTGGTCTTCTGGGCCCCGCTGGAGGGGCCGATCAACAAGGGCGCCAACACCGTCGAGATTCGCGGCAGCGTGTACACTTACTGGGGCTCCAAGCCGGCCAAGGGCATCGACGCGCGGCTGCTGGCGGCAGAGCCGCAGCCGGCCAAGATCATCAACGGCCCGATCCTGGGCGACTTCGGCGACGGCTACTTCACTCTGTGCTTCCGCACGCAGATGCCGGCCGAGGCGACGGTCGAAGCCACGCCCGACGGCGGAGCAGCGGTGACGGTCTCGTCGGTGGCGAAGATCTGGCACCGCATGCGCGTGGAGGTGCCCAAGGGCACGAAGAAGGCCACGTACACCGTCATGGCCAAGGTGGGCGTTCACCAGACAAAGAGCGGGCCCTACACGGTGGAGTTCCCCGGCTCGGAGTACACGTTCATCGCCTTCGGGAACGTCGGGGGCAACATCGTGGGCGTGACCAACTGGACGGCCAACGCGCGGCGCATCCTCAAGGCCAGGCCGGCGTTCATCGTCAACACGGGCAACCTGATGGAGCAGGGATCCTGGACGTTCAACTGGGACGAGCTGTACATCACCCCGGCCGGCGAGTTGATGGCGAACATTCCGACGCTGATCACGCCGTCGGGGCGCGACTTTGTCGGCATGTGCAGGGAACTGTACTACACGCCGGCCCCGGACGGGCTGGGGCATAACTGGTCCAAGGCGATCGGGCCGGTGCGGTTCATCGGGATCGACCGCATGGACGAATGGCAGACCGGCGGCGGGTCGGCCCTGTGGCTGGAGAAAGAACTGCGCTCGGCCAAGGAGAAGTTCGTCGTCGTGCTGTGCGGGATACCGGGCTACGCATCGGGCAAGAACAGCCGCGGCATGGAGCGCGTCCTCAAGCCGACGCGCGACGTCATCCTGCCGCTGCTGGGCAAGTACAAGGCCACGCTCATGCTGGCCAGTTGGGACCCCGACTACGAGCGATGCGAGCCCACGCCGGACAAGGGCGTCACGCAGATCTGCACCGGATGCATCGGCAAGGTGTATGCCTTCAACTTCAGCCGCGCGCAGAACAGCAATCCCTTCGGTCCCAAGAACAAGCCCAATTGGGTCGGGTTCGTCGCCCCGCACTGCTGCGTGTTCGAGGTCAAAGGCGACACGATGGAGATGCGGGTGCTGGGCCTGCCCGGACACCAGGGCAGCGACGACATGAAGAACTTCACCGTCAAGGACAGGAAGACCTTCAAGGCGAGGAATTAGGCGTTGGGAACGGGAGTGCGGGATTTACGGGATTGAGAGGATTAAGAGGATTGGGAAGAAGCCTCGGAGCGTGCGACACAGACGCAGAGAAAACAGAGAAAAGAAAGACTTCTCAACTGCTTTACTCGGTTTCCTCTGCGCCTCTGTGTCGCGTATTCCCTGACTACGCCTTGACGATCTTGCTCTTGCCGCCTTTGACCTTCTTGGTCGCGTTGCGGGTGTCGATAACCAGTTTCGCGTTGTCGACGACGGACTGGTAATCGTACGAGCTGTGGTCGGTGCTGATGATGACGGCGTCGTAGGCGGCCAGCATTTTGGGCGAGATCTTTTTGGAAGTCATCTTGAGGTCGTGCTCGCGCATCTTGTGCGTGTGGGGCACGTGCGGGTCGTTGTAGTCGACCTTGGCGCCGCGATACTCCAGCAGCTCGATCAGCTCGATCGACGGGCTCTCGCGAACGTCGTCGATATCCTTCTTATACGCCAGCCCCATCACCAGCACCTTGGCGCCCTTGAGGGCCTTGCCACGCCAGTTCAGGGCGTACATCAGCTTATTGATGACGTACTGCGGCATCGAGACGTTGATCTCGCCGGCCAGCTCGATGAACCGCGTGCTCATGCCGTACTGGCGGGCCTTCCACGACAGGTAGAACGGGTCGATCGGAATGCAGTGCCCGCCCAGGCCCGGGCC
>JAJFVE010000112.1 GCA_021371965.1 Planctomycetaceae bacterium | reverse complement strand
GTAGACGGCCGAACGATTGAAGCCAATGAAGGCGAAACGCTTCTGACGGCGCTGCGGCGCGAGGGAATTCACGTGCCGACCCTCTGTCACATGGAAGGCCTTCCGCCCAGCGGCGCCTGCCGGCTGTGCGTGGTCGAGATGGCGCCCGCGGGCAACCTGGTCTCGTCCTGCTCGTTCCCGGTGGCCGCGGGCATGAAGGTCCGCACCAAGAGCCCCAAGGTCATCGAGGCGCGCAAGATGATCGTCGAGCTGCTGCTGAGCAGCCATCCCGACGACTGCCTCTACTGCACCCGAAGCGGCAAGTGCGACCTGCAGGCCCTGGCGCAGGACCTGGGTGTCCGCCAGCGCCAGCACGTGGCCAAACGCGCCCCGCAGGACATGGACGTCTCCAGCCCTTCGATCATCCGCGACCCCGACAAGTGCATCCTCTGCGGACGCTGCGTGCGAGTGTGCGAAGAGGTGCAGGGCGTCGCGGCGATCGACTTCGTCGGACGCGGCAGCAAGGCATTCGTCGGTACGTCCTTTAACGAAGGCCTCAACGTCTCGACCTGCATCAACTGCGGGCAGTGCATCCTCGTCTGCCCCACCGGAGCGCTGTCGGAGCATTCGTACCTCAACGAGGTCGTCGCCGCCCTGTCCGACCCGGACAAGTACGTCGTCGTGCAGCACGCACCGGCCGTCTCGGTCTCGCTGGCCGAAGAGGCGGGGATCAAGGCCGGCACCGACGTCGACGGCAAGATGGTCGCCGCGCTGAGGAATATCGGCTTCAAACGCGTCTTCGACACCTCCTTCACCGCCGACCTGACGATCATGGAAGAAGGCTCGGAACTGGTCGATCGCGTCAAGACCGGAGGGACGCTGCCGATGCTGACGAGCTGCTCGCCGGGCTGGATCAAGTTTGTCGAGACGTTCTACCCCGACTTCATCCCCAACGTCTCGACCTGCAAGAGCCCCCAGCAGATGATGGGCGCGCTGATCAAGAGCTTCTTCGCCCAGCGCGAGAAGATCGATCCGTCCAAGATCGTCAGCGTCTCGATCATGCCCTGCACAGCCAAGAAGTTCGAGTGCAACCGTCCCGAAATGGGGCGCAGCAACGTCGCCGACGTCGACTACGTCCTGACGACCCGCGAGCTGGGCCTGCTGCTGCGGATGTTCGGCGTGGACCTCGATGCGATGACCCCCGAATCGCCCGACACCCCCTTCGGCGAGCGGTCGTCCGCCGGCAAGCTCTTCGGCGCCTCCGGCGGCGTGATGGAAGCGGCCATCCGCAGCGCCCACTTCCTGCTGACGGGCACGGAACTGGCGGAGCTGAAGATCCAGCCGCTGCGCGGGTTCAAGGGTTCCAAGGAACTGCACGTGAACGTCAACGGACTGGAAGTGGGCGCCGTCGTCGTCAGCGGCCTGGGCAACGCCCGCAAGCTGCTCGACGAGATCCGCTCCGGGCAGCGCAAGGACATCCAGTTCATCGAGGTGATGACCTGCCCCGGCGGATGCATCTGCGGCGGCGGCCAGCCTCTCGGGGCCGACATCGAGGCCGCCCGAGCCCGCATGGAAGCCCTCTACAAGATCGACCGTAGCGACGATCTGCGTGTCAGCCACAAGAACCAGTGGGTCAATCGGATCTACCAGGAGTTTCTGGGCCAGCCGCTGGGCAAGCTCAGCCACGAGTTGCTGCACACACACTACCACGCCCGCGGCGATCAGAAAGAGGCCGCATCGAGCGCCAACCATTAATTCAAGCGAGATACGCCCATGAGCCAATGCAAGAAAGTGCTCGTCATCGACGACGACCCGGATATCGTTGAGCAGTTGACCTTGATCCTGAAGGCCGAAGGTCTGGACGTCACCAGCGCCGGCGGCGAAGAGGAAGGCAAAGAGGCCCTCCTGAGCGCCAAGCCCGACCTGGTTATCCTCGACCTCATGATGGACCACAAGGACTCAGGTTTCATCCTTGCCCATCACGTCAAGCGGCTTTACCCCGACACGCCGGTGATCATGCTTACCGGCGTGACGGCCGTGACCGGCATGAGCTTCGGCGCGCAGACGGCCGAGACCAAGTCGTGGGTCAAGACCGACTGCATTCTGGATAAACCCGTGCGGCCTGAGCAGCTCAAGGCTCAGGTACACAAGCTGTTGAAGGATGACCAGCCGGCCGCGCATGCATAACGTATCGTGGCACAGTCTTTCCAGGCTGCGGACCACAGGCTGGAAAGCCTGTGCCACCAAGGCGGTGACATGGAGAGTGTATCTCTTGTCAAGACGATCCGGGAGCACTGCCGGGTGTGCTATACCTGTGTGCGGGAGTGCCCCGCCAAGGCGATCCGGATCGTCGAAGGACAGGCTGAGGTCATCCCCAAGCGCTGCATCGGCTGCGGCAACTGCGTGCGCGTCTGCAGCCAGAGCGCCAAGCAGGTCTTAAGATCCATCGAGACCGTCCAGGGTCTGCTGCAAGGCCAGGCCCCCGTGGCCGCGGTGCTGGCGCCGAGCTTTCCCGCCGAGTTTGAAGACCTCGACTGGAAGCAGCTCGTCGCCTTGCTGCGAAAGCTCGGCTTTGCCAAGGTCAACGAGGTGGCCTTCGGCGCCGACCTCGTCGCCCGGCGATACGCCGACCTGCTGGAGCAGACGCACAAGGACCGCTTCATCGCCACCAGTTGTCCTGCCGTGGTGGCCTTCGTCGAGCGGTACCATCCCACCCTGATCCCGCACCTGATTCCCGTCGTCTCGCCGATGGTGGCCACCGCCCGTGCCCTGCGGCACCTGAACGGATCTGATCTCAAGGTCGTCTTCGTTGGCCCGTGCATCGCCAAAAAAGGCGAAGCCGCTGACCAAGACACCCACAACGAGATCGACGCGGTGCTGACCTTCGTCGAACTGCGCGAGATGCTCGCCACCCTGATGTCCCGGCATGGCAATGCCGGGGGCTTCGACCCCCAAGCGATCGAAGAGATTGAACCGTCCGACTTCGACCCGCCCCACGCGCGGGCGGGAGCGCTGTTCCCCATCAGCCGCGGGCTTCTCCAGGCCACCGGGATCAACGAAGACCTCATGCACGAGGACGTGGTCGTAGCTGACGGGCGCACGAACTTCATCGAGGCCCTGCGCGAGTTTGAAAGCGGCGACCTGAAAGTGCGCCTGCTGGAACTGCTGGCCTGCACCGGGTGCATCATGGGCCCGGGCATGAGCTGCGAAAAACCGCTTTTCCGTCGCCGCTCGCGCATCAGCCACTACGTGCGCGACATGGCGCGCCTGCGGGACGATGGGCAGTGGCAACAATACATGAGCCGCCTGGCCTGCGTGGACCTCTCGCGCAAGTATACTGACCGCGACGAGCGCATGGCCGTGCCCTTCGACGAAGAGATCGGCCTCATCATGACCCGCATGGGCAAGATCACGCCCCAGGATGAACTCAACTGCGGCGCCTGCGGATACGACACCTGCCGCGAGCACGCCGTGGCGATCTTCAAGGGCCTGGCCGAGAGCGAAATGTGCCTGCCTCACACCATCGACCAGCTTCGCTCGACCGTCAAGGAGCTGGCGGTCTCCAACGGGCAGCTGGCCTCGGCCCAAGAGGCGCTGATGCAGTCGGAGAAGCTGGCCAGCATGGGCCAGCTCGCCGCCGGCATCGCCCATGAGGTCAACAATCCCCTGGGCGTGGTGCTGATGTACTCGCACCTGCTGCTGGACGAGGCCGACAAGCACCCCCAACTCGGCAGCGACCTGAGGCTCATCGCCGAGCAGGCCGACCGCTGCAAGCGCATCGTCTCGGGGCTGCTGAACTTCGCCCGCCAGAACAAGGTGCTGCGCCAGAGTGTCAATGTGCATGAGCTTGTCGACCGTACGCTCAAGGCCTTGCCGGCCCCCCAGGGTGTGCAGGTCGGCGTAGAACGCCTGGCGGAAGACCCCGTGGCGGAACTCGATGGCGACCAGATCACGCAGGTGCTGACGAATTTGATCACGAACGCTTTTGCGGCCATGCCCCAGGGCGGCAAGCTGACGGTTCGAGTCAAGGGTGACGAAAAAAATATCGTCCTCGATGTGGAAGATACGGGAATTGGAATTCCGCAGGATAATATGAAGAAGATTTTTACCCCGTTCTTCACGACCAAGCAGATCGGCAAAGGCACCGGCCTTGGGCTTGCGGTGACGTACGGTATTGTGAAGATGCATTGCGGCGAGATTGGTGTAAAATCGAACGCGGACGGCGCCGCTGGGCCGACGGGCACCGTATTTACGGTGACGCTCCCCCGTGAGGTCAGGGAATAGAAACTGACCACAGAGACTCAGAGAGAAACGAGAGTTGGAAACAACGAAACAATGTGGACCAGATAGGGCAGAGATTGAAAGCCTTTGATACAGTAAGGCACAGCAGTCATAGACTGACGCGGAGAGAAGTTTCTTCCTCTGAGCCCTCTGTGTCTCTGTGGTAGGTTTTTCCGAATGTCTCAAACGTTAAAAGTTCTGGTCGTCGACGACGAGCCGGGCATGCGAATGGGCGTGCAGCGGGCCCTGAAGGGGCTCGTGCTGCAATTGCCCGAGATCGACGGCGACGTGGCGCTGGAGGTGCAGGAAGCCGACACCGGCGAGGCCGCCCTGGAGGCCATCGCCGCCTCGCACCCCGACATCCTCCTGCTGGACCACAAGCTGCCCGGCATCAGCGGCCTTGAGGTGCTCGAGCGCGTCAACGGGCACAGCGAGGGAATGCTCACGCTGATGATCACCGCCTACGCCTCGCTCGAGACGGCCATCACCGCCACCAAGCGCGGGGCGTACGATTTCCTGGCCAAGCCCTTTACGCCCGAGGAGCTGCGGGCGGCAGTCCGCAAGGCCGCAAAGCACTTGATGCTCCAGCGCGAGGCCCGCCGCCTCGCCCAGGAAAAACGCCAGGTGCGGTTCCAGTTCATCTCGGTGGTCGTGCACGAGCTCAAGGCGCCTATCGGCGCCATTAAGGGCTACCTGCAGATCATGAAGGACCGCACGGCCGGCAACGAACTGGCGGCCTACGACCACATGGTCGACCGCAGCATGGTGCGCCTGGAGGGCATGCAGAAGCTCATCTTCGACCTGCTGGACCTGACGCGCATCGAGTCGGGGCAGAAGGCCCGCGAGCTATCAGTCGTCGACGCCGTCGCGGCGGCGCGAGACGCCATCGAGGCCCAGGCCGCCGCGGCCGCGCCGCGCAAGATCACGCTGGAACTGCACGCCCCGCCGGCGCTGGAGATGACGGCCGACCGCGGCGAACTCGATATTATCTTCAATAACCTGATCTCCAACGCCGTCAAGTACAACCGCGACGGCGGAGGCGTGGACGTGACCCTCTCGTGCCAAGGCGGCGTGGTCACGGCGACGGTGTCCGACACGGGCATCGGTATGGCGGCCGACGACGTCGCCAGGCTCTTCGGCGAGTTCACGCGCATCAAGAACGAAAAGACCCGCAACATCACCGGCAGCGGCTTGGGGCTGTCGATCGTCAAGAAGCTCGCTCAGCTCAACGGCGGCGACGCCACAGTCGCCAGCCGCCTCAACGAGGGATCGACGTTCACGGTGACTCTCAAGCAGCACCAGAAAGCCTCTGACGCATAATGGACAGGCAGGACATCATTCGCTGGCTGCAGGAGGAAGACCCGCAGCGGCTGGAGAATCTCTGGAGGGCCGCCGACGAGCAGCGCCGCCGCTTCGTCGGTCCGCAGGTCTACCTGCGGGGCCTCATCGAGTTCTCCAACATCTGCCGCTGCCGCTGCGGTTACTGCGGGCTGCGGGCCGACAACGCCGCCATCACGCGATACCGCATGAGCGAGCAGGAGATTCTCGACTGCGCCGACAAGGCCGTCGCGCTGGGCTATGGCACCGTCGTGCTCCAGTCGGGCGAAGACCCTGCCGTCACCTGCCAATGGCTCTGCGACATCATCCGCGCCATTAAGGCCCGCACGCCCCTGGCCGTGACGCTCAGCGTCGGCGAACGCGAGACGCCCGAGCTGGCCGCGTGGCGCGAGGCCGGGGCCGACCGCTACCTGCTGCGATTCGAGACCTCCGACCCGGTCCTGTACGACCGCATCCATCCGCCCGTCGGCGCCCGGCGCAGCGACCGCGTGGCGATGTTGGGCACGCTGCGAAAACTCGGCTACGAGATCGGCTCGGGCGTGATGGTCGGCATCACCGGCCAGACCTACGGTTCGCTGGCCAACGACATTGAACTGTTCGCCCGGCTGGACCTGGACATGATCGGCGTGGGGCCCTGGATCGCCCACCCCGACACGCCGATGGGCAAAGGCGCCCCGCAGGCGCCGGCCTCCATTTACCAGGTGCCCGCCACCGAATTGATGACGTATAAAGTGCTGGCCCTGGCGCGCCTGGTCTGTCCGATGGCCAACATCCCCAGCACCACCGCCCTGGCGACGATCAACACCGCCCAAGGCCGCGAGCTGGGACTGCAGCGCGGGGCCAATATCGTGATGCCCAACCTCACGCCGGTAAAATATCGCAGCCTCTACGCGATCTACCCCGGTAAGGCGTGCATCCATGAAACCGCCGACGCCTGCCAGCAGTGCCTGTCGCGACGCATCGAATCGATCGGGCGCACGATCGGCCAAGGCCGCGGCGACTCCCCGCGATATGGGCGCGACATGAGCATGAGGCAAGAGGACGTTTCATAATGACGCAGACGCAGAAGAGACAACTGGGTTCCAAGGCACGCGACTTCATCGACGAAAGGCAGCTTGAATCGCTGCTGGCCGCCGCGCCCCCCGAGGCCTCGCGCGTGCGCGAGGTCATCGCCAAGAGCCTCGACAAGCAGGCCCTGAGCCCGGCGGAGACGGCCGTGCTGCTGCGGGTCGGCGACCCGGAGCTGGTCGAGGAAATCTTCGCCGCCGCCCGCACGCTCAAGCGCACGGTGTACGGCAACCGCATCGTGCTCTTTGCCCCGCTGTACGTCGGCAGCGAGTGCGTCAACGACTGTCAGTACTGCGCCTTCAAGCGTTCCAACCGCCAGGCCGTCCGCCGCACGCTGACGGCCGACGAGCTGCACCTGCAGGTCAAGGCGATGGAGGACCGCGGCCACAAGCGGCTGATCCTGGTCTTCGGCGAGCACCCGCGCTACGGCGCCGAGTATATTGCCCAGTGCGTGCGCGAGGTCTACACCGTGCGGAGCGGGCGGGGCGAAATCCGCCGCGTCAACATCAACGCCGCTCCCATGAGCGTCGAAGACTACCGCATCGTCAAGGCCGCCAAGATCGGCACGTACCAGATCTTTCAGGAAACGTATCACCACGCCACGTACGAACGCGTGCACCCGGCCAGCCTCAAGGGCGACTATCTCTACCGTCTCGACGGCGTCGGCCGCGCGCTCGAGGCCGGCTGCGACGACGTGGGCATCGGCGCCCTTTTCGGCCTCTACGATTGGCGCTTTGAAGTGCTGGGCCTGGTCTCGCACGCCCGCTTTTTGCAGGAGAATTACGGCGTCGGTCCGCACACGATCAGCTTCCCGCGTCTCCAGCCGGCCTGCGGGGTCGAGCTGGAAAACTCGCCGCTGGTGAACGATGCCGACTTCAAGCGCATCATCGCTGTCCTGCGCCTGGCCGTGCCCTATACCGGGCTGATCCTGACCGCCCGCGAGTCGGCCGCCCTGCGGCGCGAGCTGATGGAGTTCGGCGTCTCGCAGATCGACGCGGGCAGCCGCATCGAGATCGGCGGTTATACGGAAGCCGGCGACGCGCAGGTGATGGAGCGCGAGCAGTTCACCCTCGGCGACATCCGCAGCCTCGACGACGTCATGCGCGAGTTGATGACCGACGGTTACGTGCCCAGCTTCTGCACGGCCTGCTATCGCCTGGGCCGCACGGGCGAGCACTTCATGGAGTTCGCCATTCCCGGGTTCATCAAGCGGTTCTGCACGCCCAACGCCCTGACGACGCTGATGGAATACCTGATCGACTACGCCTCGCCCCCGACGCGCCAAGCCGGCCTGGCCCTGATCGAGAAGGAACTGGCTAAACTGCCCGACGACGCGGCCAAGCAGCAACTGCTGGACAAGCTCCAGCGGATCCGCGAAGGCGGGCAGCGGGACCTTTATTTCTAGAAGCAGTCGCCGGTCGCCGGTAGCCGGGAGCAGCGGAAATCCGCCCCATGTTTTACCGGCTATGGGCTACTGGCTACTAACTTTGAGCATGAGCGACTACCGTAAAGAACACGACTTCCTCGGCGAGCGGGACGTACCGGCTGCGGCGCTGTGGGGTATCCACACGCTACGGGCGGTGGAGAACTTTCCGCTGGCCCGCCGGCCGGTGCATCCGGAACTGGTGCACGCCTACGCCGCGGTGAAGCTGGCCTGCGCGAAAACCAATCGCGAATTGGGCAGCCTCAGCGATCGCGTCGCACCGGCCATCGAGCAGGCCTGCGCCGAGATGATGGAAGGCATGCTCGACTCGCACGTGATCGTCGATGCCCTCCAGGGCGGCGCCGGCACCAGCACGAACATGAACGTCAACGAGGTGCTCGCCAACCGCGCGCTGCAGATCCTCGGCCGCCCGCTGGGCGAGTACGACACCATCAGCCCGGCCGATCATGTCAATCTGCACCAGTCAACCAACGACACGTATCCCACCGCCCTGCGTGTGGCGGCCATCCGCATGCTGCGGGCGCTGGAACGGGAAGTAGTCGCTCTGCTGGAGGAGTTCCAGCGACAAGAAAAGGCGATGGCCGACGTGGTGAAAGTCGGCCGCACGCAGCTCCAGGACGCGGTGCTGCTGACGCTGGGTCGCGAGATGGCCGCGTATGCCGAAGCCCTTGGGCGCGACCGCTGGCGCATCTACAAGTGCGAGGAGCGCCTGCGCGTGGTGAACCTGGGCGGCACGGCCATCGGCACCGGGCTCGACGCGCCGCGGCAGTTCATCTTCAAGGCCGTCGATCAACTCCGCGACGTCACGGGCCTGGGTCTGGCCCGGGCGGAGAATCTCGTCGAGGCCACGCAGAACGCCGACGTGTTCGTCGAGGTCAGCGGCATCCTCAAGGCCTGCGCCTCGAACCTCATCAAGATCAGCACCGACCTGCGGCTGCTGTCGTCGGGACCGGAGGCGGGGCTGGGCGAAATCCGCCTTCCGCCGCGCCAGGCGGGCTCGTCCATCATGCCCGGCAAGGTCAACCCGGTCATCCCCGAGGCCGTCACTCAGGCGGCGCTGATGGTCTGCGCCAACGACCAGGCCATCACGCAGGCCTGCTCGATGGGCAATCTCGAACTCAATGCCTTCCTGCCGCTGGTGGCCGACTGCCTGCTGACCAACCTCGACCTGCTGGCCGGGGCCTGCAATATCCTGCGGCGGCACTGCGTGGCCGGTCTCGAAGCCGACGCCCAGCGCTGCCGAAAATTCGTCAACGGCGCCACGGCAACCCTGACGGCGCTGGTCGAGACGCTCGGATACGACAAGGCTGTCAACGTGGCGCGCCTCGCCGCCGGCGACGGCAAGAGCGTGCGGCAGGTCGTGCTCGACCTCAAGCTCATGAGCGAGAAGGAATTCGACGAGATGACGGCCGCCGACCGGGTCAACCAGCTCGGCTCGCGGACGCGGAGGCAGGCATGAACCAGGCCCCCAAGGGATCCCGCCTGCACATCGGCATCTTCGGGCGGCGCAACGTGGGCAAGAGCTCGCTGCTCAACGCCATGACGCGCCAGAGCGTGTCAATTGTCTCGGACGTGGCGGGGACGACGACCGACCCGGTCGAGAAGCCGATGGAGCTGCTGCCTATCGGCCCGGTGCTGTTCATCGATACGGCCGGCATCGACGACGTGGGCGCCCTGGGCGAGATGCGCGTGGCCCGCACGCGGCAGATCTTCGACCGCACCGATGTGGGCGTCATCGTCGTAGCGGCGGGGGACTGGGGCGACTTTGAGCAGGGCATCCTGGACGAACTCGCGCGGCGGCAGATTCCGGTCATCGCCGTCTTCAACAAGACCGATCTGGGTCGCCCGGGCGAGGAACTCATCGCCGCCCTCAAGGCCCTCAAGGTGATCTGCGTCTACACCGTCGCCAAGTCCGGCGAGGGCATCCTGGACCTTCGCGAGGCGCTGATCGCCAAGGCCCCCGAGGAGTTCATCAACGCCCCATCGATCGTGGGCGACCTGGTGCCCGCCGGCGAGCTGGTGGTGCTGGTGGTGCCCATCGACCTCGAGGCCCCCAAGGGGCGGCTGATTTTGCCGCAGGTGCAGACGCTGCGCGACATCCTCGACGTGGACGCCTACAGCATGGTGGTCAAGGAACGCGAGCTGCGCGACGCGCTGGATCGCCTCAAGCGCCCGCCCGCGCTGGTGGTGACCGACTCGCAAGGCTTCCTCAAGGTCGCCGGCGACACGCCGCCGGAAGTGCCGATGACCTCCTTCTCGGTGCTCTTCGCTCGCTACAAGGGCGACCTGAGCGAGTTTGTCCGCGGCGCCGTGGCCATCGAAAATCTGCGCCCCGGCGACCGCGTGCTGATTGCCGAGGCCTGCTCGCACCACCCCATCGGCGAGGACATCGGCCGCGTCAAGATCCCGCGATGGCTCGCCCAGTACGCCGGCGGCAGGCTCGACGTCACGGCCGTTCAGGGGCACGATTTCCCCGACGACGTGACGGGCTACAAGCTGATCGTGCATTGCGGCGGGTGCATGTGGAACCGCCGCGAAATGCTCTCGCGGATCCTGCGCTGCCGCAAAGCGGGCGTCCCTATCACCAACTATGGCTTGGCAATCGCCTACTCGCTTGGAATATTTGAACGCGCGCTCCAGCCGTTTCCCGCGGCCTTGGACACATATCACCAACTCAGTATTTCCTGATTATTCCTTGTGAAAAGTGATCACGAGGGGGCATCTCCAATTATTCGGTTTTCATAAAATCGAAAAATTCGGAAATGTTCTAAAGACTCTAGGTTGATGTTCCGATTATGATATAAGTAAACATCTTAGAATGTTGATGGGTGAGGCAAATGCGGTTGGATTTTCAGGAGCGAGGCCAAGACGGATCGGATTCATAGCAGACGTAACCGCGGAAAAAATGGACGTGCGGGCTGACGTAATACGAAAGTCACACAAACCCCGACCTGTGATGACATACGTCTTCCTCGCACGTCCTTTATTTTTCGTCAGAAAAATGTGCTAAAGCCCCGCAATTCGCCTGCGGTTTTGGGTGTTATACTACATATCAGGAATTTGTCGGCGTACGTTCAGGAGAGACTGCTTAGATGGCCCAACGCACCGCGATTCAATCTGACTGCGCCGTCTCGACTATCGTCACGGGGGCGGATGGCTCGACAATCATCTGCTCTAGCCTCTCGCCTTCCTGCCGGGACCGGGGCGACGCGCTGGGCCGCATCTACGCCCAGGCGGCCGGCGAGGTGTCCGCCCGCGGTCTGCAAGTTGTGCACGAGCGGCTGTTCACCGGTCCCGGACCGCTTGCTGACCTGACGGGGCGGCGCCATAAGGCGTTCAAATCCTGCCGAATCAGCGATGACGGACCGGTGACCTGTATTCTGGCCAAGGACGCCGGCCGGGCCCCGGGCGGACTTCAGATTCGGGCGGTTCGGGCCTCCTGTGGCATCGAGCCTGTCGAGTTGGAGGGGCGCGTGACGGGACGCTGCTGGCGCCAGGATGGGGCGTTGTGGGTGATTCTCCAGAACATGCACGGCCTGCTTGCCGGCGCCGGGGCCGACAACTCCCGCTCCGCGCAGGTTCAGCGGATGATCCAGCGGGTGCAGCAGATACTCGCCGGCCGCGGCGGCTCGTACCGCGACGTGGTCCGCACGTGGATCTATATTGATGAGATTCTCGACTGGTACGGCCCGTTCAATGCCGCCCGCAACGCCGAGTACGCACGGATGGGGATCATGCCCAACGGCACCCCGGCGCCGCTGCGCTTGCCGGCCAGCACCGGCATCGGCGGGGGGAACCCCTTTGCGGCCGCCTGCATGATGGACGTGCTGGCGATCATCCCCGAGCCCGCTTCGCGCGTGGAGATTCTCCGCATGACTAACGTGCGGCAGAAGGAGGCCTTCAAGTATGGCTCGGCGTTTTCGCGCGGGGTCGTCATCGCCGGCACCAGCGGCAGCGAGATATACATTTCCGGCACAGCCGCCATCGACGAGCAGGGCAAGAGCCTTTTTCCCGGCGACACCGCGCGGCAGATTGACAAAACGCTCGACGTGGTTGAGGGCCTGCTGGGACAGGCGGGGGCTTCGCTGGCCGACATCGCCGAGGCGTCGTTCTTCTTCAAGCACGCCGCCGACGCGCCCCTGTTGGTCCCGGCGCTGGAGCGGCGCGGTCTGGTCTCCCTGCCGGGCGTCTGCGTGATGGCCGACGTCTGCCGTGACGACCTGCTCTTTGAACTGGACTGCATGGCCCTGAGCAGCAGTTAAGTCTTGTTTCTTACCGGCCACCGGCTACCTACCGGCTACTCATCACCAATTTTTCTCCAACCCGCCGTGAAACTGCGCGCATGGGAATATAATTGGTGACGGGAAATTGACCTGTCTACAAACCGGGACGCAAAAGGAGTTTTACGATGGCCAGAACGACCAGGAAGAATGGCAGCGACGTTTCGTCTTTAATGAACGACGGCCGGCAAAGCGGCTCCACCGGCCGCAGCAGCCGCCCCAGCGGTCAGCAGTCTCGCCGCCAGTCCGTCTCGGTGCAAATAACGCTCACCGACGACCAGATCGCCGAGCGGGCCAAGTCCATTTGGCAGGCCAAAGGCTGCAAGGTCGGACAAGACCTGGAAAACTGGTTTGAGGCGGAACAGCAACTGAAGTCGGAGATGCAGGCCTCCTGTTGAGGGCGGGCATCTTTCAGGGGCCCAAGTGTCTTTCAGCGGTGATGCCCGGGGGGCCAGGGGCATGCCTGCTAATCCCAAAGCCGGAAGGGATGCGGCCGACGGCTCGCGGTGCGCCACGACGTGGCGTCAGCGAACGTAGGCGTGCCGGCGGGCAGGTGCAACGGTGCGAGTGGTGATGCTGGGTTGGGAATTTCCCCCGTTTATCAGCGGCGGCCTCGGGACGGCCTGCTACGGCCTGACCCGGGCCATGTCTCGATTGGACCTGCAGGTCCTGTTCGTGCTGCCCAAGGCGGTCGACGCCGGCGCGCCGGCAGGCGGCGAAGGGGCTCGCACGCCGCACATTGTCGCCCCGCGGCGCGTGGCTTTTGCCGCCGTCCCGTCGGCCTTCACCAACCCGTACCAGTCGGCGCCTCTGTTGGCGGGGCAAACGGCACAGCCTTTCCAAGCTTGTGCTGCCATGCTGCTGGAGGGGTACTCGCTCCGAATCGTCGGCACGGGGGCGGACGGCGGGTACGAAGGCGACCTCATCGCCCGCATCGGCGAGTACGGCCAGCGTTGCGTCGAGATGACCCGCCACGAGTCGTTCGATCTCATCCACGCGCACGACTGGGTGACGTACCCAGCCGCCCAGGCCCTCGCGGCCGCCACGGGCAAACCGATGGTCATCCACGTGCACTCGACCGAGTTCGACCGCTCGGGCCTGGACGTCAACCAGCCGGTCTACGAGATCGAGCGCCGGGGGATGCACGCGGCCACGGCGATCATCGCCGTCTCGAACCTGACCAAGCGCACCTGCGTCCAGCACTACGGCGTGTCCCCTGAAAAAGTGCGCGTGGTGCACAACGGCATCGAGCCGGCAGCCGACGCTTCGGCCGACGAGCCGCGCGGCGACGGCCCGCCGACCGTGCTGTTCCTGGGACGCATCACGATGCAGAAGGGTCCGGAGTACTTCGTCAACGCCGCCCAACGCGTGCTCGAAAAAATGAACAATGTCCGGTTCGTCGTCGCCGGGTGGGGCGACATGGGCCCGGCGATGATCCAGCAGGTGGCCGCCCGCGGCCTGGGCGCCCACGTGCGGTTCACCGGTTTTCTGCGCGGCCGCGAAGTCCAGCAGGCGTACCGCATGTCGGACGTGTACGTGATGCCCTCGGTGAGCGAGCCGTTCGGCCTGACGGCGCTGGAGGCGGTGCAGCACGGCGTGCCGGTGGTGCTTTCGAATAACTCGGGAGCGGCCGAGGTGCTGCCCCGCGGGGCGCTGAAACTCGATTACTGGGACATCGACCGCATGGCCGACGCCGTCGTATCGCTGCTGCGATACCCGCAGCTTGGCCGTGAACTATGCCGTCATGCCCGGGCGGAAATTTCTTCGCTGACGTGGGACCTGGCGGCGAAGAAGTGCCTCGATGTCTATCAAGCGGCGGCTGATGACTATAATTAGTCGCCATCACGAAACGGCAGGGAAAATCAGCCACGCCAGTCCGCATTGGACCTGCCCACTATTTTGCCTAACGGCCGGACAGGAGAGGTGAGGATGCGAATCGCAATGCTATCGTGGGAATCTCTTTACTCCGTCGCCGTGGGGGGCGTGGCGGTTCATGTCAGCGAACTGGCCCAGGCCCTGACCCGCGGCGGCCACGAGGTGCATGTCTTTACGCGCACGGGGGGCAATCAACTCAACCACGAGGTGATCGACGCCGTGCACTATCACCGCTGCCGCTATGCGGGGCATCGGGATTTTGTCGACGACGTCAACAACATGTGCCGCGCCTTCGTCGACCGCGTCTTTGAACTCGAAGACTTGGTGGGGCACTTTGACATCGTGCACGCCCACGACTGGCTGACGGCCAACGCGATGATCTGGATCAAGCAGGGGCGTCCCGATCATCGCTGCATCCTGACGATCCACGCCACCGAGTACGCTCGCTGCGGCAACGTCTTCCACAACGGCCGCTCGCAGCGCGTCCGCGACCAGGAGCGGGCGGGGACGTACTGGGCCGACCACGTCATCGCCGTCTCGCAGGCCACCGCCGGCGAGATCCAGTGGATGTACGAGGTGCCCGCGGCCAAGGTGTCCAAGATCTACAACGGCGTGACGCCGGACCAGTTCGATTTCGAGATCGACGTGGCCGCCGCCCGCCGCGCGCATGACATCGGGCCCATGGACCCGACAATCCTGTACTGCGGCCGCCTCGTCTGGCAGAAAGGTCCTGATCTGCTGCTGGAGGCGTTTGGGCCGATCCTTCGCCACTATTCCAACGCCAAGCTGATCCTGGCCGGCGACGGCGAGATGCGCGGCGGGCTCGAAAACCGCGCCCGCCAGTGCGGCCTCGCGCATGCCGTGCGGTTCCTGGGCTATCGCAGCGGACAGGATCTGCGCAGCCTGTTCAAACTCGCCGACGTCGTCTGCGTCCCCAGCCGCAACGAGCCCTTCGGGATCGTCGTGCTCGAGGCGTGGTCGGCCCACAAGCCCGTCGTCGTCACGCAATGCGGCGGACCCAACGAGTACGTCCAGCACGAGCAGACGGGGCTGAAGATCTTCCCCCGGCCCGACTCGGTCGCCTGGGGCCTGGGAACCATGTTCGCCAACTTCGACCGCGCGCGATGGATGGGCGCCAACGGCCGCCGCGTCGTCGAAGAGCAGTTCACGTGGCCGCAGATCGCCGCCCAGACCCTGGCGGTGTTCGATCCGGCGCCGGCGGCCGGGCCCGCCGCGCCGGTGCTGCAACAGGGCGAACACGGCGACCCGCATGACACAAAAGCGACTGTCGCTACGCCGCCGGCCCAGACGCCTGAGCCCGCCGCGCCCGCCGCTGCGACCGATCCCGCGCCGCGACGGGCGACTTGCCGCGTCGAGGCTGACCTCTCGCTCAGGGCCGGGCGCGTCGCCGCCGTGGCCGCCCAGGCGGCGCTGCGATGTCAGGAAGCGCTTCTGGAGGCCGGATTTTCCGTGCACTTCAGCGGCCGGCGAGCGACTATTGAAGGCGACTGGGACCGCGTGCTGGCGGTGATGAATCGCTGCTACGACATTGTCAGCGGCGCCGACGGCACTACAATGACCGTCACCGTTCGCGTTACCCCCAGCGATAACGCCAGACGGGATGTGCGATCCAGAACCAAGCCTGCAGCCATGCTGCGGGCGCGCCCGGCGGCCTGCCAGGTCGGCGCCGCCATGGGAGGCGCCGCTTTGGAAGCGGTCGCCCAGTTGCTCTCCAGCGGCTGCGAACCCGCGCGGGTTGCTGCCGTCATGGAAGCGACCCTGACGGGCGATACCTTGTCCGCCTGCTCTCAACTGGAGGGCGAATGACTGCCGGAAGTTTCTGCCTGGTACTGCACGGTCACCTGCCTTACGTCCTGCGCCATGGGTTGTGGCCTCATGGAGAAGATTGGCTCTACGAGGCCGCCGCCGAGACGTATCTGCCGTTGCTGGCGATGATCGAGGAGTGCGAGTTCCTCAAAGGCAACCCGCGCCTGACGATCGGGCTGACGCCTATCCTGCTCGAACAGCTCGCCCACGACGACTTCAAGGCCGGGTTCCGGGGCTACCTCCAGGACCGCACCGAGCGGGCGATATCCGACCGCGCCGAGTTCGAGCAGCAGGGGCAGAAGCATCTGGCCCACCTCGCGACGCTCTGGGAGAAATTCTTCCAGGAGCGCGCCGCGCAGTTTGCGCAGATCGACTCGGACATCCCCAGGGCCTACGCCCGCCAGGCCGAGAAGGGGCTCATCGAGATCCTCACCTCCAACGCCACGCACGCCTACATGCCGCTGCTGCTGGAAGACTCTTCCATCCTCGCCCAGGTCCGGGCGGGGCGCGCCAGCTCGGAGCGCATCCTCGGCTTCGCTCCCGAGGGCATGTGGCTGCCCGAGTGCGCGTACCGCCCCAGCGGGTTCTGGAACCCGGCCGTCTCCTGGGGGCAGGGACGCAACCGCCCGGGCATGGAAAGCCTCCTGGCCCGCGAGGGCATCACGCACTTCTTCGTCGAAAACCACCTCATCGAGCGCAGCCGCAGCGAGTGGGTCCGCAACGACCAGTGGCGAAAAGTCGGCTGGGACGAAAGTGCCAAGTATCCCGGCCGCGGGTGGCAGAACGTGCACGAACCGGTGCTGGTGAACTCCGACGGGCAGGGCACCGGGACGATCGCGGCCTTCGCTCGCGATCCGAAAATCTGCGAGCAGGTCTGGTCGGGCAGCATCGGCTATCCGGCCGATGGGGTGTACCTGGAGTTTCACAAGCGTTACGGTCAGCGGCGCGGGCTGCGGTACTGGAAGATCACCAACCACAAGACCGACCTGGGCGGCAAGGAGATGTACTATCCCGACGACGTTCCGGGCAAGGCCTACCAGAACGCCCAGCATTTCTGCCAGCAGGTCAAGTCGCGCCTATACGACTATCGCAACCGCACCGGACGAGCCGGCGTGGTCGTGGCGTGCTTCGACGCCGAACTGTTCGGCCACTGGTGGTTCGAGGGTCCGCGGTTTCTCCGCGACGTCATGCTCACGCTCAACTCCGATCCGGACGTCGAGCTGTGCACGGCCGCCGAAATGCTCAAGCGCCAGCCGCCGGATAAGTCCGCGGCGCTGCCCGAAGGCTCCTGGGGCGAAGGCGGCGACCACCGCGTCTGGTCCAACGACCGAGTGAACTGGATGTGGGAAATCGAGTACCGATGCGAGACGAACTTCGGCAAGCTGACGTATAATTTGCCATGGCGCAACCGGCCGCGACTGCGCGAGGTGCTGGAAAAGGCCGCCCGCGAACTGCTGCTGCTCCAGGCCAGCGACTGGCCGTTCGTGATCTCGCGTGGGCAGGCGGTCGACTACGGCATCAAGCGCTTCATGCAGCACGTGTCGCGCTTCGAGTGCCTGACGGATATCGCCGAGAAGCTCAACGAGGACTCGCGATATCTCAACAAACTCAGCGAGGTGGAGACGTTTGAAATCCAGGACGCCGACGTGCACGACGTGGTCTTCCCCAAAGTCGACCTGAACTGGTGGAACGCCTGATCGCCGGAGCGGATATTGGGCCGCTGAGGACGCTGAGGAAGACGGGGAGGGGCGGGATATGCGGATAGCCATTTTCTCGTGGGAAAGCCTCCACTCGATCGTGGTGGGGGGCGTGGCCGTTCACGTGACCGAGTTGGCAGCCGCCTTGCAGCGGCGCGGCAACGAGGTGCACGTCTTCGCGCGCCTCGGGCAGGGGCAGACGACCTATCAGCAGATTCACGGCGTGCACTACCACCGCTGCCCGATCGACCTGTGCGGCGACTTCGTCACCGAAATGAACAACATGTGCAACAGCTTCGTGTACTTCATGGACGCCACCGAAGCGTACCAGGGCGCGCACTTCGATATCGTCCACGGCCACGACTGGATGTGCGCCAAGGGCGTCGTGCAGGTCAAGAACCGCTACGGCCGCCGCACGGTCTTGACGATGCACTCGACCGAATTCGGGCGCTGCGGCAACTGCTGCCACGACGGCTGGTCCGGACGCATCCGCGCCGTCGAGGCCGAGGGCGCGCACGTGGCCGACCGCGTGATCGCCGTCTCGGGCTTGCTGGCCGACGAGCTCAAGAGCCAGTACCGCCTGAGCGACGGCAAGCTCCGCATGGTGTACAACGGCATCAACTGCAGGCGGTACGACGGCTACATCGATCCGGCGATCTGCCGGCGCAGCTACGGCGTCGGGCCGATGGACCCGATGGTGCTGTTCGTGGGGCGCCTCAGCACGCAGAAGGGCCCGGACCTGCTGCTCGAGGCCGTCCCGGGCATCCTGCACCATCGCGGCGACGCCAAGATCGTCTTCGTCGGCGACGGGCACCTGCGCCAGCATCTCCAGCAGCGCTGCCAGCAACTGGGCGTCGCCCACGCCGTGCGCTTCTTGGGCGCGATGGGGCCAGACAGCGACCTGATCAACCTCTACAAGAGCGCCGACGTGGTCTGCGTCCCCAGCCGCAACGAACCCTTCGGCCTGGTGGTGCTCGAGGCGTGGGCGGCGGGCAAGCCGGTGGTGGCCACTCACAATGGCGGCCCGCGCGAGGTCGTCCAGCACGGGGAGAACGGATATCTCGTCCATGCCGATCCGGGGTCGATCGGCTGGGGCGTCAAGGAGGCTTTTGGCAATTTCGCTCACGCGCGGTGGATGGGCGAGCGCGGGCGGGTGAAGGCGGCGTTTGGCTTTAACTGGGACCTGATCGCCGGACAGACCGAAGGCATTTATCGCGAGTTGGTTTAGGGTGGCACAGCCTTTCCAGGCTGTGGCGGTCAGAGGCAGCGGCAGCCACAGGCTGGCGAGCCTGTGCCATGAAGGGAGCACGAGCCATGGACCTTGTTGATCGGCTACGAGACCTGGGGCGCAACCTCTACTGGACGTGGCATCCGGAGATCGTGGAGATCTTCCGCGACCTCGACCCGTCCATGTGGCGCGAGTCTAATCACAATCCGACCCTGTTCCTGTCCATGCTGCCCCAGAACCTCATGCGTTTGCGGGCGGCCGATCTGGCCCTCGAGGCCCGCACCGCCTACGCGTTCCACGGTTTGCAGGCGTACTTGAACGACCCCAACACCTGGGCGGCCCATCATGCCGGCGTCCTGCGAGCCCGCCCGGTGGCGTACTTTTCCGCGGAGTTCGGCCTGCACGAATCGCTGCCGACCTACGCCGGCGGGCTGGGCGTGCTCTCGGGCGATCATCTCAAGGCCGCCAGCGACCTGGGCCTGCCGCTGGTGGCGGTGGGGCTGTTCTACGCCAAGGGGTATTTCAACCAGACCATCGACGCCGGCGGATGGCAGAAGGAGCACTACTTTGCCTCCGACGTGACCATGCTTCCGCTGGAGCAGGCCTTCGACCGCAACGGCGGGCGGCTGATCATCCCGCTGCCGACGGGCTCGTCGGAGATCCGCGTGGCCGTCTGGACCGCGCGCGTCGGGCGATGCCGCTTGATCCTGCTCGACAGCAACGTCGAGGGCAACACCGACGACGACCGCGCCCTGACGGCCCAGCTCTACGGCGGCAACGTCCGCGTGCGGGCGCGGCAGGAGCTCATCCTGGGCGTCGGGGGCCTCAAGGCATTGGACGCGCTGGGGGTCTGGCCGGGCGTGCTCCACCTCAACGAAGGCCACAGCGCCTTCGCGCCGCTGGAAAGGTGCCGCATGATCATGCAGCGCGAGGGGCGGTCCTTCGGCGACGTCAAGGATCGCGTCGCGGGCATGACGGTCTTCACCACGCACACCCCCGTCGACGCCGGGCACGACCGCTTCGACAGCGGACTGGTCGAGGAGACCCTGGGCCCGCTGCGCCGCCAACTGGGCATCTCGCACCGCGACCTGATGGCCCTGGGGCGGGTCGACGCCGACAGCCGCAACGAAGAGTTCTGCATGACCGTGCTGGGCATGCGCATGGCCAATTACCGCAACGGCGTCTCCGCCCTGCACGGGCGCGTCAGCCGGCGCATGTGGCACTGCCTCTGGCCCCAGCGCAGCGAGAGTGAAGTGCCCATCGGGCACATCACCAACGGCGTCCACTCGGCCACCTGGCTGGCGGTGACCGTCAGCCAGATGTACCGCCGCGTCTTCGGCGACGACTGGCAACAGCGCATGGACGACCAGGAGATGTGGGCGGCCATCGACCGCATCGACGACATGGAGTTCTGGGAGCAGCACCAGTTGCTCAAGACCCACCTGGTGGACTACGTCCGCCGCTGCCTTCGCAAGGCCGCCGAGGCGCGCGGCGAAGCGGACCCCACCGCCGGTCCGCGCCCGTGCCTGGACCCGTCGGTGTTGACGGTCGGCTTTGCACGGCGTTTCGCCGCGTACAAACGCGGCGACCTGCTCCTGCGAGACATGAACCGCCTCGACCGCCTCGTCAACGATCCGCAGCGCCCCGTGCAGTTCATCTTCGCCGGCAAGTCGCACCCGGCCGACGACGGCGGCAAGCGGCTGATCCAGGCCGTCTTCAACGCCACCCGCGACCCGAGGCTGGTGGGGCGCGTGGTCTTTCTGGAAGACCACGATATCAACGTCGCCCGCCATCTGGTGCAGGGCGTGGACGTGTGGCTCAACAACCCGTACCGCCCGTTCGAGGCCTGCGGTACCAGCGGGATGAAGACGGTCCTCAACGGCGGGCTGAACCTCTCGGTGCTGGACGGCTGGTGGGCCGAAGCGTATGACGGCAGCAATGGCTTCGCCATCGGCTACGGCAACGAGCACAGTGACCACCAACAGCAGGACACCGAGGATATTGGGGCACTGTACGAAGTGCTCGAACGCGAGGTCGTACCGCTGTTCTATAATTTGGACGACAGCGGCATTCCACGCCAGTGGGTGGCGCGGCAGAAGAATGCCATCCGCACGTTGGCCTGGCGGTTCAGCGCCGCGCGGATGATCCGCGACTATGCCATGCACTGCTATCTCCCGGCGGCCGCCGGGCTGCCGTGCTCGTGCCCGATGACGGTGCACGCGCGATAGCCCAGGAACAGGAGAATCGCCATGATCGACGAGTTGGCCCAGGCCCAACTGGACGAACTGCCCAACATCTGCGGACACGAACAGCGCATCGGCCAGGCCATGCGTAGCGAGGGTCCGATATATCTGCCCGAAAGCGGCATCGACTTTGGCAAGCTCAACAGCGCCTTCGCCATCGCCCTGCACATGCACCAGCCGCTGGTGCCCGCCGGCGGCGACGACCTGCGCACCGCCGCCGTCATCGGCCACCTGCAGTTCATGATGGACCACCCCGACATTGGCGACGGGCACAATGCCCCGGTCTTCCGCTGGTGCTACAAGCGGATGGGCGAGTTCATCCCGAAGCTGGTCGAGGAAGGCCGCAACCCGCGCGTGATGCTGGAGTACTCCGGCTGTCTGCTGCAGGGGCTGCTGCGGATGGGCGCGATGGACGTCATCGACGCTCTGCGCGTGATCACGGCCGACCGGCGGTACCGCCGCTGCGTGGAATGGCTGGGCGCCCCGTGGGGCCACGCGGTGGCGCCGTCGACGCCGGTGCAGGATTACCGCCTGCACGTGCGGGCGTGGCAGCATTTCTTCGCCTCGATCTTCGGTCTCGAGGCCCTGTCGCGCGTCCGCGGATTCTCGCCCTCGGAGATGGCCCTGCCCAACCATCCCGACGTGTGCTACGAGTTCGTCCGCACGCTCAAGGACTGCGGCTTCAAGTGGCTGCTCGTGCAGGAGCACACCATCGAACGTGTCGCCGACGGCGGCGGCATCGACCGCCCGCACCGGCCGCATCGCCTCGTCGCGCGAAACTCCAAAGGCGAGACACTCACCATGATCGCCATCGTCAAGACCCAGGGCAGCGACACCAAGCTCGTCGCCCAGATGCAGCCGTACTACGAAGCGTGCGGCCTCTCGCGAATCGAGGTGGCGGGCAAGTCCATTCCTTCGCTGGTGACGCAGATCGCCGACGGCGAAAATGGCGGCGTGATGATGAACGAGTTTCCGTCGAAGTACCTCGAGGTGATGTCTCACGCCTCCGGCAGCGCGACGGCGCCGGTGAACGTCACCGAGTACCTGGAGTATCTCGAGAGCCTCGGCCTGCGCGAGGAGGACTTCACGTCCGTCCAGCCCATCAAGCAGAAGATGATCTGGGACAATTTCAAGCCTGGTGCCGGCCCGGAGGCCCTCGAAAAGACGATCGCAGACCTTCGCAAGCAGCGGCACGACTTCCACATGGAAGGCGGGAGCTGGACCAACAACATCTCGTGGGTGCGCGGCTACGACAGCGTGATGGGCCCCATCGAGAAGACCAGCGCACTATTCGCGCAGAAGGTGCTGGACAAAGGCGTGCCCGCCACCGATCCACGATACCGCAACGCCCTGTATCACCTGTTGATGACGCAGATCAGCTGCTACCGCTACTGGGGCCAAGGCCGCTGGACAGACTACGCGCAAGAACTTTGCCGCCGCACGCAGGACATTCTTCAACATGACTTTTGAAGAAGCTGTCAGCCAAAGAACGAAAAGAGCCGCTCCAGGCTTGTTTCTTACTGACAGCCGACAGCGGAGAGCTTCTTTTACTCTTCCCCCATCCCTTCGTGAATGGCCTCGTTCACTTGGCGCATCAGGTCGGTGTACTCGACCTGGGCGGCCGTGAGTTTCTTGAACGCCGCCGACGCCACGAGCTTGCCGTGGAGTTCCTGGAGCTTGTGCTTGTCTTCGACCTCGACGGGCTTGTTCTGCTCTTCCAGTTCGGCCACCTTGTTCGACTGCGTCTGGAACTGCCGCAGCATGTCCTCGGTTCCGGGCTCGCTGTGCAGGGCCTGCTCGGCCGTCTTCAAGTCCGCAAAGGCTTTCGATTCGCCGATGGCCTTGCCCAACCGCTTAGCCAGTTCCACAATCGCAGCGCTCATAGTGCTCTTCCTTCCGGTGTAATTTCAGACGCAAGAGTGTATTCATTCCGGAGGGCAAATACACGTCTAAAGATTGGATGGTTGGTGCGGGGCAAGATGTTAGCGGCGGGGCTGGCGCCGCGGGTTTCCAGGAACGCGTCGAGCAAGCTCGACCGCTAACGCAAATCTTTCGTCTGCTCGCGGACGATCTTTTCCAGACCTTCGAGGATTTCGCGGCCGAAGTCGGCGCTGGCGGTCTTGAGCGGGTCTTCGCCCAGGACGCCCAGGTGGAACGTGTCGGCTTCGCTGAGCTGCGACAGGTCCACCAGGCCGGGGGTGAGATACATCAGCATCGAGGTCTCGAGCTTGGCGGCATGGTCGCCGCCGTGCACGAGCTGGTCCATCAGGATGAAGGTCCGGCACGTGCCGCCGTGGGCTTTGTAGGACTCGACGGCCTCGTGCAGCGGGCCGATCAGCGGGTAGTGCCCGGGGTAGGGCATGATCATCTTGAACTCCAGCGACTCGAGCTCGAAGAAGATGTGCTCGACCAGCTCCTTCCAAAGCCGCCACCCGCCTGCGGCCGCGCAGCGCTTGCCCTCGTCGGCGAGCTTCCGGCGCGACAGGCCCATGAACTGCGAGATCTCCGTGGCGTGGTCGTCGATGCCCTCGGGTAGCCAGGCGGCGACCTTTCGGTCGAACACGACTTCGGCGATCTCGCCGCGGTGGTCGCCCCAGAACAGCGGCGGCACGGCGACGCCGCCGACCTTCTCCGACATGTACTTGCCTACCGCGTGGGCCTTGACGCCGTCGAGGCCCAGCGGGTTCTGCTTGCCGTGCCATTCGAGGATCCCCAGGCCCAGGTACGCCACCGGCAACGTCCGGCGCTGTGCGGCCAACTCTCGCGGGCGGGTCATATGGTATTCCATGCGTTGGCTCCTTATGCTATCAGCTAGTAGCATGGCAGTCCCGGCCGTGAGTCCACGGGCAAGATGCTCGTGCTACGGCTGACATTGTAAGGATCATTGATTATGACGAGAAGCCTGCAGACCATCTTTGCCGCCGCAATCACGCTTTCATCGCTGGCGGCCTTGGGAGGCAACATGTCCCAGACATTGTCGCAAGAGCAGATGGATCAACGCATTCGCGAGCATCGCACCGCCGAGGTGACGCTGACAGTGCTGGCGCCCAACGGCAAACCGCTGGCCGGTGCGGCGGTGACGGTACGGCAGGTGCGGCACAAGTTCCTCTTCGGCAGCAACGCCGGCGGCGTGGGGCGCTTTGAAAAGCCCCAGCTCGAAGCCGCCTTTCGCCAGCGGTACGTCGCGCTGATGAACTTCGCGACTGTCCCGTTCTACTGGGGCGGGTACGAGCAGCAACCTGGCCAGACCCAGGCCGCCCAGCGCCGCGTGGTAGCCGACTGGTGCAAGGAGAACCGGATCGTCGCCAAAGGACATCCGCTGGTGTGGCACAACGTTGTCCCGACGTGGCTGGCGGGAAAGCCCACAGACAAGGTCCAGGACCTGTTGATGGGCCGCATCACCCGCGAAGTGAAAGAGTTCACCGGTTCAGTTGACGCCTGGGACGTGGTCAACGAGCCCGTGGTCATGCCCGCGGCCGGCGGCGACAACGCCATCGCGAAACTGTGCAACGAGCGCGGCCGCGACAAGCTCATTGCCGCCAGCTTCGCCGCCGCTCGCAAGGCCAACCCCAAGGCCCTGCTGGTGCTCAACGATTACGACAACTCGCCGAGCTTTGCCGCAGTGGTGCAGTCGAGCCTGGCCGCCGGAGCGAGCATCGACGCCATCGGCCTGCAGACGCACATGCACAAGGGCTTCTTCGGCGCCAAAGACCTGTGGGAAATCTGCGAACGATTCGCGAAGTTCAAAAAGCCGATACACTTTACCGAGCTGACGATTCTTTCGGGCGAGTTGATGAAGCGCCGCGACAATGACTGGTTCACGCGCCGCGCGTCGTGGCCGTCCACGCCGGAAGGCCTCAAGCGCCAGGCCGTCCAAGCCGTCGAGGTTTACACAACGCTCTTCTCGCACCCGTCCGTCGAGGCGATCACGTGGTGGGACTTCGCCGAGCATCGCTCGTGGATGAACGCCCCCTCCGGCCTGCTGACGGCCGACATGACGCCCAAGCCCGCGTACACCGCATTGATGAACCTGATCAAGAAGAAGTGGTGGACGCCCCCGCAGGCGTTGACGACTGATGCAGCCGGCCGCGCGGCCTTCCACGGATATCTCGGCGATTACGAGATCATCACCCCCGCCGGCGCAGCCGCCTTCGAGGTTGCCGCTTCCGGCAAGGCGGCGGTGGAAGTGCGATTGATGAAATAGCACGCTGACGACGACATGGCCGAGACGGCTATGCTACTCACGGGGCGAGACTTGTCCCGTGGGGACGCCCGTGCCATGGCGGGGAACACTCAGGCGCCGGCGAGGAGTTCGGCTACGAAGTCGCCGACGTCTTTGACCAGCGTTTCTTTATTGGCGGCGGCTTGGGCGATTCGCCCGACGATGGCCGAGCCGACGATCGCGCCGTCGGCGACTTTGCAGACCTCGGCGACCATCTCCGGCGTCGAGATGCCGAATCCCACGCAGATGGGGGTGTCGGTCTTGGTCTTGAGCTCGGCGACGGCTGAGAGCGTCTCGGGCGGCAGGGCCGTGCGGGCGCCGGTGATCCCGGCGACCGACATGTAGTAGACGAACCCGCTGCTGGAGCGGGCGATCTGCTCGCGGCGAGCGGCCGTCGAGGTCGGGGCTACCAGCATGATGCAGCACAGGCCGTGGGCGGCCGCGACCGGGGCCACCTTCTGCGCCTCCTCCAGCGGCAGATCGGGAATCAGCAGGGCGTCGAACCCGGCAGCGGCAGCCGCCGCGGCAAAGCCTTCATACCCTCGACGGTAGACGATCGAGTCGCTGACCATCGCCACCAGCGCCATCTTGCCGCCGGATGAGCGGTAGGCCGCGACCATCTCGAAGGTCCCCTCGCACGTCACCCCGCCATCGAGGGCGTGATAGTACGACGACTGGATCGTCGGCCCGTCGGCGATGGAGTCCGAGAACGGAAAGCCGATCTCGCAGATCTTCACGCCGCGCTGTTCGATCTCCGCCAGCAGCGCGGCCGTGGTCGCCAGGTCCGGATACCCCGCCGTCAGAAACGGCACCATCGTCCTCTTGCCGGAGGCCCGCAGAGCGGCAAAGTTCTTTACGAGTCGATTAGTGTCAGCCATGGCCGCCAATATACCCGCTGGCCGCAGGCAATTTCCAATCGGCAATTTTCAATTTCCAATTGAGGCAACGGTCACAGAGGCACAATGGTTTGCCTGAGCAATCCCTCCCATTCAAATCAAATTGAATCGGGACCGGTTTGCGGGTATATCTTGGGCTTTCCTACCTCTGCTCAGGAAGACACGGCATGAGTGAGCAAAGCGGCAACGAACAGGTTCCGGCGGGTTCTCCTGCGGCCCTGGACCCACCGAGCGTTAACCCTCCGAGTCTTAATCCCGCGGCATTTTGGGCGCTGGGGGCGGGCCTGGCGGCGTTTGTCGTGGGGTATGTGGTGGACAAGTTCATCCTGGGCGAGGCCGCCATCATCCGCGAGAGCGGGCAACTGCTTCCGGTCTCGCCGGCCCATCAGTACGTGGTGGCCGCTTCGGTATCGCTGTCGGTGATCGCGGTGATGCTGGCGCTGCCGAGCTTCTCTCGCCGCCGGGCCAATCGCACGTACGGCCTGCTGGGCATGGCCGTGGCGATCCTGATGCTGGCCTGGAATATCTTGCGGATCATTGAGTGGCGGATGAAGGGGTAGACGCAAACGCGGGTCTTGGGATAGGATCCATGGGATAGGACCTATGTTCATAAGTCCCATGTACCCTATAGGTCTTATGTTCCTTGTCCTGTCTTCACGGCCAGCGCCACGCGGGGATGGTTTTGCAGATCTGTGATGAATTTCGGCTCGGCGAACTGGCCTGTGGCTGAGATGATCTTGGTCACCGCGTCGCGCTGATCGTAGCCGATCTCCATAGCCAGCAGCCCGCCGCCGGCGAGCACGCCCGGGGCGGCGGCTGTCAGGCGCTCGATCAGGTCCAGCCCGGCCGCTCCGCCTCGCAGCGCCAGCGCCGGTTCGCGCTGCACGGCGGCTGACAGCTCGGCGGCGTCGGTCACGTAGGGGGGATTGGCGGTGATGATGTCGAAGGTCTTTGGCCCAGCCCAGTCCGGCGGCAGGGCGAGCAGGTCGGCGGTCAGGGCGCTCACGCGGTCGGCGACCTTGTGGGCGGCGGCGTTGCGGGCGGCCACCGCAACGGCGGCGGGCGAAACGTCCGTCGCCAGCACGGTCGCCTGCGGGGCGTTGGCGGCCACGGCCACGGCGATGCAGCCGCAACCGGTGCAGACGTCCCAGACCGCCGCCTGGCGCGAGAGGCACTTGAGTCGCTCCAGGGCCTGGTCGACGACGATCTCGGTTTCCGGTCTGGGGATCAGCACCTCCGGCGTGACGATGAAGTCGAGCGAGTAGAACTCCTTTCGCCCGATGAGATACGCGATAGGCTCATGCTCGCCCGCCCGCTTCACGAGGCCGCGAAATGCCGCCAGCTCGTCGCCCGTCGGCTGATATTCGTAGCGGGCGTAAAGCTCGATGCGTTTGCAGCGCAGCACGTGCGACAGCAGCACCTCGGCCGAAAGACGCGCGCTGTCCAGGCCGGCGCGCGTGAAATACTCCTTCGTCCAGTTCAGAAGCCGCAAGACCGTCCATGGCTGTTGCTCGGCGCTATCACCCATGGCCATGGAAGTACCACAGCCGCCCGGCAGTGGCAATTGCCAAATTCGAGCTTATGGGCGATGGCCTCGGATGGCGGCGATGAGTTGCTCGGACGGGCCGCTCTTGATCAGATAGGCGCAGGCCCCGGCGTCGCGCATGGCCTCGGCGCGTTCCTTCTCTTCAAACATCGACAGGCCGATGATTCGAATGTCCGGCCAGTCCTTGTGGATCGCGGCGGTGGCGTCGATGCCGTTGAGCCTGGGCAGGCTCACGTCCATCAGGATCACGTCGGGCCGCAACTGGCCGGCCAGTTCGACCGCCTCCAGGCCGTCGGCCGCCTGCCCCACGATTGAGATGTCGCTCTCGCTGCCCAGCAACAGGGCCAGGCCTTGCCGCATGACGGTATGATCGTCAACGAGCAGCACGCGGATACTCGCCCCCGGCGTCGTCGTCGGCGAGGCGAGCAGACTTTCGCCGCTGGCCTGCAAAACCGCCCGCATTGTCGCCGGCGGGGCAGTGGCGGGGGCGGGGCTTCCCATGGGCGCGGTGATGGAAAAGCGGCTGCCCTTGCCCGGGGCGCTGTCGATCTCAAACTGCCCGCCGACCAGGCTCAGCCGCTCGCGAATGCTGAACAACCCGAATCCTTGCCCCAAAGCTCCAACCGGCTTGATCGCCTTGGGGTCGAAGCCCTGCCCCTCGTCGCAGACCGTGATATGAATCCGGTCGCCGTTCAACCGTCGCAGGCTCACCGACGCCGACTTGGTGCCCGAATGCTTCACCGCGTTGAACAGCAGTTCGCGCACCGCCTCGAAGAGCAACACCTTGACGTCCTCGGCCGCAGGCGACGCATTTCGCTGGAGGGACAACTCGACGAACAGACCGTGCTTGCCGGCCATCCAGCGGGCCAGCCATTCCAGGCCGTCACAGAGCCTGCCCTCGTGCAGGATCGGCGGGCTCAGTTCCGCCGTCAGCGATCGCGAAGCGCTGATGGACTCGTCGAGCAGCGCCTCGACCTCCTTGACGCCCTGGCGGACGACGCTGTCGTCGGTGCGGCTGAGGATGGCCACGCGGAACTTCGCCCCGACCAGCAGTTGCTGAAGGTGGTCGTGAAGCATCCTGGCGAATCGCCCGCGTTCCCGCTGTTCGGTCAGGGTCAGTTCGCCGGCCAGGGCCCGCAGGCGGTCTCGGTTCTCCCGCAGCGCCGCCCGCATGCGCAGGGCGTTCAAGCCCAGGGAAAGATTTTCGGCCAGTTCGCTCAGCACGCGAACGTGTGGCTCGCCGAAGACGCCACTCTGGGATGCGTAGATCGTCAAGGCGCCGATGATGGACTGGTCTTGGCGCAGCGGCAGGGCGATCGAGGAACGATACCCGCGACGAACCGCCTCCTCGCGCCATGGGCCCAGTGTCGGGTCCGTCAGGAAATCCGAACCGATCTGTATTTGCCCCGTTCGGATCGCCGTTCCGGTAGGTCCATTGCCGCGTTCACAGTCGCCCCAACTGATGTGGGCGTTTTCAAGATATCCCCCCTCGAAACCGACCGAAGCGACCGGCAGGACCGACTTGCCCTCATCATCGCGGGCCATTCCCACCCAGGCCATCTGGTAGCCGCCGATGCCGACGGCGATGCGACAGATATCCTCAGTCAGGCGCTGCTCGTCGTCGATGCGGATCACCGCCTCGTTGCATTCGCTGAGCAGGAGAAGCATGCGGTTGGCCTGCTCGAGTTCCTGCTGGGCGGCCTTGAGATCGGTGATGTCGATATTGACGCCGGTCAGCCGCACCGCTTTGCCCTCGGCATCGGTGGCGACCTGGAACCGCCCAGAGATCCAATGAATGCTGCCGTCAGGCCACTGCACCCGCCACTGCCCCTGGACTGCCTGGCCGGTTTCCAGCGCCCGGTTCACCACGGCGATCGCGGCCTGGCGGTCGTCCTTATAGACCAGTTGCTCCCAGGAAGTTTCGGTCTTTCCGAATTGCCCCCTCTGGAGCCCGTACATGGCCTCGAGTTCGGCCGTCCAGGTGTTGACGCCGCTGGCGAAGTCCCAATCGAATGAGCCGATGCGCGCTCCCTGCTGCGCCAGGCGGAGGCGCTGCTCGCTGTCGCAAAGGGCCTGCTCGACCCGCTTGCGTTCGGTGATATCCTGGATGACCGCGATGAGGCGTTCGGGCTTGCCGTTGGGGCCGCGAATCGAAGCTCCCGCGACGTTGACCCAGATGGCCGCGCCGTCTTTGCGTACAAACCGTTTCTCGATCTGCCAACGGTCCGCCGCGCCCTCCCAGACCGGCGCGGTGGTCTGGGCGTCACGTTGGCGATCCTCGGGGTGCGTCAGGTCTCGAGGCGACATCCGGCACAGTTCGGCTACCGAATACCCCGTCATTGTCGCCATCGCCTCGTTGACGCGGGTGAAACGCCGCGTGGCCGCATCCGCCTGGGCCTGGCCGACGATGGAGGCTTCGAAGAGGGTGGCGTATTCGTGCTGGCTCCGACGCAATTCTTCCTTCGAGGCCAGAAGATTGCCCAACATCGTCGCCAACGACTGGCCCAACTCGTCGCGGCCGGAACTGGGCACGATGGTCGTCGTGTAGTCGCCCGTAGCCACGCGGCGGGCCGCGCCGGCGATCTGCATCAACCATGCGGTCATCCGGTCAAAGCTGGCCTGAAGCGAGCCGATCTCGTCCGAACGAGTTCTGCGGCGGCCTTTGTCCGGCGGCAGAGTCAGTTCGCCGCGGGAGATGTTCTCGGCCGTGCGAGTGATGGTCTCGATCGGCTGGGCGATGTCGCGAACAAAGACCGCCGCGGCAATGGCCAGTCCCAGCACGAGCAGCGGAACCCCGACGAGCATCGACCAGGTCGCCACAGCCACGCCGTCCATCGCCTCGGCCCTGCGCGACTCGAGGGCTTGCTGTTCATGAGCCTTCATTTGATCGATGAGGTTGTCGATGGCGTCCGTGACGCTCTTGCCGTAATCAGTCCCGATCTGGCCCAGCACCGCTTCCAGTCCGCCGTCTTTGCGAAGCCGAATGTTCTTCTGAAGAATCTCCGTGCGGGCTTGAACCAACTCCCGAAGCCGCCGGAGCCTCTGGGCCTGGTCGGCATCGTCTCGCACCCGTTTCTCCACGCGATCCAGGTCGATTGGGATATTGCCCAGCGCTCTTTCGTATGAACTGAGATACTCCTGTTTGCCGGTCAGGAGGTACCCCCGCTGATTGATGACGGCGTCCCGGAGATTCGACAGCGCCTCAGTCAGCGACTCCATCACCCGGACCGTACGCACCGTCTGGTGGTTGGCCATGATCAGCCGCTGCGTGCTGATGTAGGCGGCGACGCCCCCAAAGGCGACGATCGCAAGGATCGCCCCGAAACCGCATATGATCTTCGTTCGTACGCGCATAGCACGCCCATCGGCCAGGATGCGCCGGGCAATCTTTGACCGGTCCGGCAATCTATGGCAGTCTGCCTGAATCCTATTCAACTACACCCCGCGGGCTTATGGAAGAAAAGCAGTTTTCGACCGAAACGGATTTGTCTTGTCGGATATCGAAAAACTGCCAGGCCACAGGCGGCGGGGGCTACGGGGCGATCAGGATTCGGGCGGGTCGGACGGAGGCCGGCAGGGGGATCTGCAAGATGGCGGACTTGCCGGCGACGAGGGCGGGCAGGCGCGGCATGATCGCGGCGATGGCGGCGCCTTTCTTGTCATAGATGTCGCAGCGGACGTATCCGCGCGCCAGGGCCTCGACGGCCAGGCGTTTCCGCAGCGGCAGGTCAGGTTTCTTGAGCATCGCCTCCAGCGCCGCGTCGTCGGCGGGGAAGTCCTTGGCCGCATCGAGCGTCACCTCCAACACGACGGACTGGTCCTGCCGCGTAAGCTTCTTGGCCCCGACGGTCAGCAGCGTGTTGAAGGCGGAGGCCTCGACGGCGATCTGGTTGGCGTCCACCGCCAGCATGCGGTCGGACAGGTCGCCGAACCAAGCGCGGTAGTCGATGAAAAGCGTCGAGACGCCGATGGCCAGCGCGGCGATGCCCAGACCGATGCCGGCGAGCTTGAGCTTTCCGCCGACCGATAGCGGCTGGAGCGGCGCCACGGTGCGGGCGGCGGCGGTGCGCTGGGTGCTGTGGATGCGGCCGTCGGGTCCGACGACGTAGAGCGTCTGGACCTCTTCGTTATGGCGGTACTCGATGCTGCGGACGGTCGAGTCCAGCGCCGGGCGCTCGGAGGCGGGGAACAGTTCGAGCAGGGCGGTGAGGGTTTCGGTGATGATCTTGTCGCCGGGTCCCACGCCGGGCGACATGTGCACGGGCGTGTTGTCGCCCAGGAGGCTGAAGCGGTTGCCGTCGATCTCGAGGGAGAAGGTCACGCCCTGCCCCTTGGCGGCGGCGAGCCACTGCTGCATGTCGCCGCGGGCCTGGGGGTTCTGGCTCAGGCGGCCCTCGATGAGCCCCTCGACGATGAGCGTCCCTTCGATCTTGTTGCTCATTCAGAGAACTCCTCGGCAAAGCCGACGACGGACTGGGCGGCCGTCCAGTCGGGGAAACCCTCGGCCCAGAGCAGCGTCCGCGGCCCGATGGCGCCCCTGCGAATGAGGGCGGAAATATGCGCAGCCGCCAGTGGTCCCTGCGACTGCCCGTTGCGGACGTAGAACCAGATGGCCGGCTCGGCCTCGGGCGGGACGGGCGTGGCGGTCGAGCGATGAACGACGGGGGTTGCGCGACCCTGCTGCGAGGGGACCACCGCGCCGGGTTTAGGCGCGTCGGTTTGCCCAAGCAGCGCCCCCAGCGGATCGTCGGTAAGCTGGGGCATGGCCGAGGGCGCGGGCAGCCCCAACTGGCGCGTGTCCACGCCGGCGAGCTGGTCATGAGCGTCCAGGCGGGCCGCGGCATGGCGGCGGAACGTCTCGGTCTTGATGCGCTCCTGGCGCAGTTGCTCGCGCAGGCGACGCCGCTCGTTCTCGGCGAACTCCTGCTGCTGGGCCTGCTCCTTGAGGTTGGCCAGGCAGGCCACAATCACGATGCCGATAAGTCCCAGGAAGAATCCGCCGGCGAACCAGCCGCCGACGCTGCGCCCCTTGCTCGATGCGATCGCCCCGGCAATGGTCCCACAGATTGCCGCTATCACTAATTGAATCACTAGGCCTTCCACCGCGCCGCCTCCTCTCTGTCTTGACAGCCCATGATTAAAATGATGACGCCCTTTTCTGACGGCAAGCAGACAATCTATCCGCCTGGCCAGAGGAACTCAATAACAAGAAAATTGTGCAGCATGTGAATCAGCATCGAGGGGTAGAGGCTGCCGGTCTTCAGGCGAGCCCACCCCATGAGCATCCCGGCCAGGAACAAATACGGGGCGCTGACGATGCTGAAGTGCAGCGCCGTGAACAGCCCCGAGGCCAGCAGCAGCGCCCGCCAAGGCCCGATGGCCACCGTCAGCCAGTGCTGCACCAGGCCGCGGAAGGCGATCTCCTCGGTGACCCCCGGCAGGATGCACATCACCACCACCATCACGCCCCCGGGCAGGGCGTGATAGACCGACTCCATCTCGCTGCGATAGTCCGACGGCAGCAGGCGAAACAGCGACTCGTGCCACGCGTAGTTTATCGCCAGCAGCGGCGCCAGCCCCAGCAGCGCCAGCCACGCCCAGCCGCTGTCGAACCCGATGCGCCGCAGTTGCACCAGCAGCGAGCGGTGGTACTTCACCGCGTACACGACTGTCGTGATCGTCAGCGCCGCACTGACAAAGTACAGCGACAGGGGCTTGTTCTCGAACAGCACCATCGCCAGGACCGACGTGGCCACGACGACGATGACGTAGGTCCAGAACAGTGGCCACACTTGCGGCGCCTGGCGGGCGATGGCGATGCCCTCGGTCATCGGACGCGGGGTGGGGCGCGACAGCACGCCCTCGACGCTCTTGTACGGCGTGCCGCAGCCCAGACAGAAATAGAACGCCGACACCAGCGCCGTGCCGCAGTAGCTGCATACGCCTTGTCCTGCCGGCATGGACGCTCCGGGCGCGCCGCGCGCCGCGGCCTCATGGCGATTGAAGGGTTCTGGCAAGTGTCCACTCATGCCGCCCAGTCCTAAAGGGTCCGGCCGCCCACCCGCGGCCCGCCGGAAGTGTATCACACCTGAACGGCGTTGAGAAAGAAGCTTCCGCTGGCGATCAACGCCTGCAAGACAGCATCGATGAATACTTGGTGCCTCCGCCGCGATCTTCCCCCATCGAACGCATGATCTGCCTTAACTATCCGCAGCCACGATCAGGCGTTTCATCTCCGCCACGGCGGCGCCCAGGCCGGCAAAGACGGCGCGCGAGATGATCGAATGTCCGATGTTGAACTCGGTGAAGCCTTTCAGAGCGGCCACCGGCGTGACGTTGGAATACGTCAGCCCGTGCCCGCCGTGGACGATCAGCCCCGCGGCCAGGCCTTCCTGCAATCCCGCGCGGATCTGCTCCAGCGCTTCCTGCGCCGAAGCTGCGTGAACGTGCGTGGCCTCGCTGACGTGGGCGCCGCCCGCCGACGCGCGGCGAGGCGAGGCCAGGCAGGCGTTGGCGTACGTGCCGGTGTGCAGTTCGATAGCCTGGCATCCGGCGGCCGCCGCGGCGTGAATCTGCGGCGCGATGGGGTCCACAAAGGCGCTGACGAGCACGCCGGCTTCGCGCAGGGCTTTGGTCACTTCCGCCAGGCGCTTGGCGCAGGCCGCGGCGTCCAGCCCGCCCTCGGTGGTCAGTTCCTGGCGGTTCTCGGGAACGAGAGTCGCCTGGTCGGGGCGCAGCTCCAGTGCGATGGCCACGATCTCCGGGTCCAGCGACATCTCCATGTTGAGCTTGACGCCGACGCTCGCCGCCAGCAGCCGCGCGTCGCGGTCGTTGATGTGCCGGCGGTCCTTGCGAAGATGAAACGTGATGCAGTCCGCCCCGGCGAGCTCCGCTTGGGCGGCCGCCCATACCGGGTCAGGCTCGATGGTCTTTCGCGCCTGGCGGATGGTGGCCACATGATCGATATTTACGCCCAGTCCGGCCATGCACGTATTCTAAGACGAGAGTCCGTCGAAAACAACGAACGGCCTTGAGTTCGCGGAAGTTACTTGCGCTGAATCCAGATGATCTCAGAGCTGTCGGTTTCGCCCAGCGACACCGGCAGGCCCTGCTCCATCAGGTCTTTGCCGCTGATTGTGGTTGCGGGCGATGACTCGTCTTCGTAGTTGAGATCGTACTGTGCTCCCGCGTCGAGGCCCTTGAGCTTGAAGGCGTTCTTGGTCTCGGGGCTTCTGGGGCGGAAGGCGAAGACGGCGCCGCGGCCGCTCTGCTTGTCGAAGTACTGCAGGCCGTCCCAGTTTGCCCCGTCGGGGCGCGGCGAAATGTGAAACAGGTCCGCATTCTCAATCAGCGGGCGGAGCTTCTGCTTGTAGGTCTCGAATTGCCGCCGCCCGACGGCAGTCTGCTCGGGCGTCCAGCGGGCCATGTTGAGCATGATCGTACACCAGCCCATCATGCCGCTGCGCAGCATGTACTTGAAGTTGCCGATGGTCTTGCCTGGATGGTTCTCGACATAGGACTCGCACATCGAGGCGGGCATGTAGTACACGCTGTCGTGCAGCGCCCGGCGGTTGTTGAGCGGGTCGTAGTGGTCGGTGATGCTCGTGTAGTGCGTGCGGCGCAGGATGCCGTAGTCGAGCATCTGCGCCCCGTTGACGCAGTTCTCAAACAACAAGGTGGGGTTCTCCCGCCGAAGCGTGTCGTAGACTTTGTAGTAGCCCATCGCGGCGTGGTACGTCACGTCGATGCGCGACTCAGTGTGCAGGTGGTCGCCGCGGCGGCAGTGGTCGACGATCATCCGCTGGTCGTGCTCGAGCAGGTCGAGCTTGTACTCCTTCACGCAGCGGCGAAGCTCGCGCGTGCACCAGTCCACGGCGCGCGGATCGCCCAGGCACACGTCGGCCCCGACGAACGCCTTGGTCTTCCACTTGGGTGAGTAGTCCTTGGTGAACCAGGGCTTCATCTTTTCGTTATGCACGCTCAGGGCGGTTTCGTCACCGGCGGGATACTGCGCGACGCCGCCCTGCGTCCAGGCGATCCACAAGCCGAACTTGAGCTTCTTGGAGTGGGCGTAATCGGCGATGGGTCCCAGGCCCTGCGGGAATTTCCCGGCCTCGGGGTTCCAGTCGCCCACGCCGCGGAACCAGCCGGCGTCGATGTGGAACATTTCCAGGCCGGCCGCGGCGCTGAGGTCGATCATGCTGCGGGCGAGCTTTGCGTCGACGGCCATTCCGCTGCCCCAGGAGTTGTTCACCAGCACCGGCAAAACCGTGCCGGGCGCCGGCGGGCGGACGTGGGCGCTCACCCAGCGCCGCAGGCGGTTGGAGCCGTCATCTTCGTCGCCCTGGTAGCAGCCGACAAACACCGGCGCCGGATAGAACGCCGCTCCCGGCGCGACGCGCGTGCGGTACTGGCCCTCGGACTGGTCATCGCGCCCCAGCCCCAGCACGGCCTTGACGCGCGAGGGGCTTTCGCCCTTGAGGCCGATCTTTACCAGGCCCGAGAAGTCGATGCCCATGTAGACGCCCTCGCGGCCTTTGCGGTCCAGCAGCGTCGTCCAGGGCATCGGGTCGTTGGGCCGGCTGGTATCCTTCGAGTACGGCCACGTGATCCCGCTGATCAACTCTGCGCTATAGCCTGCCGTCACAGGGCTCAGGTGCGTGCCGAAGCGGGTCGGGATCGACGCGCCCTTCTCGACCCACAGGTGCTCCAGGGCGGCGCCCTCGGCTGCGCGGAGGTCCAGCGACAGGCTCTTTTGCAGCGTCAGCGTCACTGGCGCCGGGCCGCGATTGGTGATCGTCAGGAAATGCTCAACAGGCCCGGGGCCGGGGAACGCCTCCCAGACGCTCATGAGTTCCATCGCCGGCGAAGCGCACTCGAAGACGAACTCGACGCGCTTGGGCGGGCCGTCCTGCGACGAGGCCTTCTTGAGCTTCCACGTCAGCGGCATGCTCTTGCCATCGACCTCAGCCGCCGCCAGCAGCGGTAGCGGACTGGCAGCCCCGCCCAGCCAATCATGCCCGGTAGCCGACTTGAGGCTCGTGACGGCGATAACGCCGTCGGCGGCCTCGACTGTGACGATCGTATCGTCGCTGCCGAGGGTGAACTTCTTTGGTTCCGCGGCAGTGGCGGGACTACTTGCAGCAATGACAGCCACCAGTACACAGGCACAAGCGGGGCTCCGGCAAGTCATTGGACATCCTTTCTCAAACGTTCTTTGGGGCGATGACGCCTGCAAGATACGCATGGTTTATGGGCCACAGAGACGCAGAGCTCACAGAGCCGGGAGAAGTTAAGGCCGCCATGTCCGTATTCTTATAACCATCTTCTCGTTTTTCTCTGTGTCTCTGTGGCCCAACTTCTTTGTCCGTCCTCAGCGTCCCCAGCGACCTCAGCGGCCAAATATAAAACCCGCCCGCACCGCCGGATGGCCTGGAGATGTTATCGCCAAAAGCATCTTCAGGCGGCGTGGAATTGCTGTTGACGTGTGGTATACTGTGGGATTCTGTAATCATGGGTAAGAGCCTTAAGACATCCCGAGCGCGTGCCAAGGCCCCCGCGCCAGAAGAGCCCGTCATTTCACTGCCGGGCGAGGTGGATCAGCCGCCAGCCCAGCCGCAGCAGGCCCCCGCCGAGCCGGTCTGCCCGCCGCCGGTCGAGGCGCCCGCCGCGCCGGCCGATCCGGATGCCGCGCACTACAGTGACGCTGTCGCCGCGGCCGCGGGTCGCGAGATCATCGTCCGCGGCGCGCGTCAGCACAACCTTCAGAACATCGACGTTCGCATCCCGCGCGACAAGCTGGTGGTGATCACGGGCCTGTCCGGCAGCGGCAAGAGCTCGCTGGCGTTCGACACGCTCTACGCCGAGGGGCAGCGAAAATACGTCGAGAGCCTTTCGGCGTATGCGCGGCAGTTCCTCGAGCAGCTCGGCAAGCCCGATGTCGACCACATCGAAGGCCTGCCGCCGACGGTGGCCATCGAGCAGCGATCCGGCGGGTCCAACCCGCGCTCGACGGTGGCCACGACGACGGAGATTTACGATTACCTCCGCCTGCTGCTGGCCCGCGCCGGTCAGCCGCACTGCTGGATCTGCAACCGTCCCATCAGCTCGCAGACCGTCTCGCAGATGGTCGATTCGATCATGACCATGCCCGAGGGCACGCGGTTCATGGTGCTGGCGCCGGTGATTCGCGGGCAGAAGGGCCAGCACGCCGAACTGCTCAAACACGTGCAGCGCGAGGGCTTCGTGCGCGTGCGCATCGACGGCACGCTTTACGACCTCAAGGAGCTGCCCGAGCTGGCCAAGAACAACAAGCACACCATCGACGTCGTCGTCGACCGCCTCGTGATGCGCCCTGGCGTGCAGATCCGCATGAGCGACTCGATCGAGACCGCCCTGAACCTGGCGGCCGGACTTGTCGTGATCTGGCACGAACCGATCGCGCATGACGTCCAGGGAGCACGCACAACCGAGTTGTGCGTGGCACCCGGCGAACCCGGCGATGCACCCGAGGACGACGGGGTGCCACGCACATCTCCGGTGTGCGTGTCGGCGACACATGCCAACGGCAACGGATTTGACGAGTGGATCGACCTGCTCTTCTCGGCGACGTATGCCTGCCCCAAGCACCCCGAGGCCTCGCTGGCGGAGCTCTCGCCGCGGATGTTCAGCTTCAACTCGCCTTACGGGGCGTGCGAGTCATGCGACGGCCTGGGCACAATCCTCGAGTTCGATGTGGACCTGATCGTGCCCGATCCGACCAAACCGCTTTCTGAGGGCGCCATCGACGCCTGGCGGCATAGCGGCAAGCGGATGAACATCTACTACAACCGCATGCTGCGCAAGTTCTGCAGCCGCTACGGCGTGGCCGGCACGACGGCGTTCAAGGATCTGCCCCCGGCCATCCAGAAGAAGCTGCTCCACGGCGACGGCGACAATTTCGAGGGCGTGGTGCCCAACCTCACCCGGCGCTGGGAGACGACCGACAGCGAGTTCGTCAAGGCCCGCATGCACTCATACCTCTCCGAGCAGCCCTGCCGCGCCTGCCACGGGGCGCGCCTGCGCCCGGCGTCGCTGGCGGTGACGGTCGGCGGCAAGAATATCCACGAAATCACGCACATGAGCATCGCCGCGGCGATGGAGTACTTCGAGGGCCTCGAGCTCAACGAGGAAGGCACGGCCATCGCCAAGCCGATCCTGCGCGAGATCGACCACCGCCTGCGATTCCTGTCGGACGTGGGCCTGCAGTACATCACGCTCGATCGCACGGCCGCGACGCTTTCAGGCGGCGAGGCGCAGCGCATCCGCCTGGCCACGCAGGTCGGCAGCGGGCTGGTGGGCGTCTGCTACGTGCTGGACGAGCCGACGATCGGCCTGCACCAGCGCGACAACCAGCGGCTCATCCGCACGCTCAAGCACTTGCGCGACATGGGCAACTCGGTGCTGGTCGTCGAGCACGACGAAGAGACGATGCGCAGCGCCGACTGGCTGATCGACATCGGCCCAGCCGCCGGCCGCCACGGTGGGCGCGTCGTCGCGCAGGGCCCGGTGGACGAAGTGTGCCGCTGCGAAAGCTCGATCACGGGGCGATATCTCTCGCGGCGGCTGAAGATCGACATCCCCGTCAAGCGGCGCGACGTTTCGGTGCAGCGGTGCCTTGAGCTGCGCGGCTGTCGCGAGAACAATCTTAAGAATATTGACGTGCAACTGCCCCTGGGCGGGATCGTGTGCGTCACGGGCGTCTCGGGCAGCGGCAAGAGCACGCTGGTGAACCTGACGCTGCTGCGGGCGCTTCGCCGGAAGCTGTCGGCCAGCGGCGAAAGGCCCGGCGCGTACGACAAGATCCTGGGCACCGGCAAGGTCGACAAGGTGATCGAGATCGACCAGTCGCCCATCGGCCGCACGCCCCGCAGCAACCCGGCGACGTACACCGGCCTGTTCGACTTGATCCGCCAGCTCTTCACCAAGACGCGCGAGGCCAAGATTCGCGGGTACAAGCCCGGGCGCTTCAGCTTCAACGTCAAGGGCGGGCGCTGCGAGGCCTGCCAGGGCCAGGGCACCAAGCGCATCGAGATGCACTTTCTGCCCGACGTGTACGTGACCTGCGCCGAGTGCAAGGGCACGCGGTACAACCGCGAGACCCTCGAGGTGCGCTACAAGGGCAAGAACATCGCCGACGTGCTGGCCATGCGCGTCGAGGAGGCGCTGGGCTTCTTCGACAACTTCCCCAAGATCAAGCAGCTCCTCAAGGCCATCAACGACGTTGGCCTCAGCTACGTCGAGCTGGGGCAGAGTTCGACCACCCTCTCCGGCGGCGAGGCGCAGCGCGTGAAGCTGGCCGCCGAGCTGGGCAAGAGCGCCACCGGGCACACGCTGTACGTGCTGGACGAGCCGACGACGGGCCTGCATTTCGCCGACATCCACAACCTGCTCAACGTGCTCAACCGCCTGGCCGACATGGGCAACACGGTCATCGTGATCGAGCACAATCTCGATGTGATCAAGTGCGCCGACTGGATCGTGGACATGGGCCCTGAAGGCGGCGACGCCGGCGGCCGCGTGGTCGCCGCCGGCACGCCAGAGCAAGTCGCCCAGACGCCCGGCTCCTACACCGGCGATTTCCTCCGCGAACATCTGTAGAAGAGGGAACCGGAAGTCGGGAACAGGGAATTGGGGAAGACTGGTTGCTCTGAGCCTCCAAGAGGCTCGCTCAATTCCCGGTTGTGGCTGGCGTGGCCTCCCGCATGGCCTTCAGGTCTTTTTTAATCTTGCGGCGGCAGAACCAGACCAGCAGGAATACGGGATACGTCAGGGAGGCGGCCCCGGCGGCCATGCCGGCGATGTGCCCCAAGCGAAGCAGGGCCGTCATGGAGGAATAGTCTGCCAGCACAAGCTGCACAACCGTGCCGGCGACGGTGGTCAGAATGTCAAGGTACGCATAGAGCAGGTGGATCCCCCGTGAGTGGCGACGACGCTTGACGAGCAGGATCCCACCGACCACCAGCATCGCACACATAGCAACCGACACGATGCTGGCCACAAACACCCAGTTGCCCCACCAGGCGGGCATGTATTCAAACAGGTCCTGTTCGTCCGAGCCGCCGTTTTGCGAAATCTGCCCGGTGAACGCCGCGGCAATAGACCCCATCACTCCTACGGCGCCCCAGACGATCGAAATGATCCCGATGACCATCGGCCAGACCGGCTGCGTCGACGGGACACGAACGCCGACCGTAAGGGGCGGAGGCGAAACGCTGTTGGACGTGCTGTTCGACACAATGGCTCCGTTGCCCCGGGGCGCGGCTACATCGCGGTCACGTGGCTGCGAATCTTGGCGCGGCTGAACCAGACGATCAGGAAGATCGGATAGGCGACGCTCAGGGGCATGGCTGCAAACCCGATGATCGTTCCGAATCGCAGCGGCGCGGGCATGGATGAAAAGTCGAGGGCGGCGACCTGCCCGCACAGGTTGACGCTGGCGACGACGATGGCCGCAAGTGCGTACACCAGGTGAAGCATCCGAGCGACGGGGCGGCGCTTGAGCAGCCTGATCCCGCCGATGAGCAGGCACGCGCTGGCGCCGAGGCCGATGACCCCGAGGATCGTCATGAAGGGCCTGTACCAATCGGCGGCATAGTCGTAAAGGTTCGGAGCCGTTCCGAATTTGGCGATGGCCCCGGCGGTCAGCACGCCTCCGAGCCCGCCCAGCACGGACAGCGATCCCAGGATGGTTGAAATGATGCCGATGACGATCGGCCAGACCGGCCTGGCCGGCGCCGTCGGCCAAGCGTACTGCTGATACATCGGCGGTGGCACGTTGGGAACGTTGCCTTGCGACATGGCTGCTCCTTGCGGTTAGAGTCTGGTGCCCGGCGAAAGGCGTCGCTGCCCCGGGCAGCGGCTATTCCTTAATGGGCTTACCGAGCATGCTTTCGACTTCGGCGAGCTTCTGCTTCATTAGCTCGGGCGTCTTGGCTTCGAGGTTCAGGCGCAGCAGGGGCTCAGTGTTCGACGCCCGCACGTTGCACCACCAGTCGTCGTACTGGATGGTCACGCCGTCGAGGGAGTCGATCTCGGCGTCCTTGTAGCGGGCGGTGACTTCGTCCATCTTGGCGGCCTTGTCTTCGGCGCGGAAGTTGATCTCGCCGCTTTGGCTGTAGCGTTGGAGGGGCTCGACGATCCGGCTGAGGGGCTTGTCCTGAGCGGCCAGCATGCTCGCGACGGTGGCGAAGGCGATGACGCCGCTGTCGCAGTTCCAGTTGTCGCGGAAGTAGTAGTGCCCGCTCAACTCGCCGCCGAAGATGGCGTGCGTGTCGGCCAGGGCTTTCTTCATAAAGGCGTGTCCGACTCGCTCGCGGCGGGCCACGCCGCCGGCGGTGCGGACTTCCTCGGCGACGGCGCGACTGCTACGCAGGTCATACACGATGGTGGAACCGGGGTGGTCTCGCAGGAAGTGCCGCCCCACCAGGGCGGTGATCAGGTCGCTGCGCACGGCCTGGCCTTTTTCGTCGATGAACATGCAGCGGTCGGCGTCGCCGTCGAGGCAGATGCCCATGTCGGCCTTGTTGGCGACGACGGTCTTCTTGACCTGGGCGAGGTTGCTCTCGATGAGCGGATTGGGCTCATGGGCGAAGCCCTTGCCGATGGTCCAGTTCAGGGGCACGATCTCGATGTCGCTGTCGGAGAATATCCGCGGGATGCACTTGCCGCCCATTGAGTTTGAGCCGTCGACGACGATCTTCAACCGCCGCGGGGTGCGCAGGAACCGCAGCACGTGCTTGCGGTAGTCGCCCCAGAGGTCCACGCACTGGGCCGAACTGGCCACCGACGCCCCTTCGGGCATCCGCGTCAGCATCGAAACCATGTGCTTGATCTCGTCGAGCCCCGACTCCTTGCCCACGGGCTTGGCCTTGGCGGCGGAAATCTTGAACCCGTTGTATTCCGGCGGGTTATGCGAGGCCGTGATCATCACGCCCCCGCACGAGCCGAGGTGATTGATGGCGAAGTACACCATCGGCGTGTCGCACATGCCGATGTCGATGCAGTCGATCCCGCTGGCCGTCACGCCGTTGATCAAGGCCGTCATCAGCGACTCGCTGCTGGGGCGCATGTCATAACCGACCACCAGGCGGTTGCTGCTGCTCATGCCGCGGTCGTAGCCCGAGAGCTTGCTGCGCATGTACTGGGCGGCGGCGTGACCGATGCGCCAGGCGAGGTCTTCGGTGACTTCCTTGCCGTAAATGCCTCGGACATCGTATGCCTTGAACACCTTGTCGAGAATCTCAGCGGCCATCGGGACCGTCCTTTCCAATGCCCCAGGCGAAATCTTATGGGATTATTATGTTTGACGCGGAAAAATCAAATACTTATCTATTATATGTAACCGCCTGAGGGATGCGCGCCACAGCAATACAATACCCCAAGGATGATTCGGGTTTTTGACGATAGCGGTAGAGGAAAACTATGAACTACTTGAGATTATGGACAATCTCGCTGGCAGTGGTGCTGGCGACGGTGCAGGCCGGATGCGTCTCACCTGGGGAAGTCGACCAGGACGTCATCACCCGATATCAGCAGGCCATGCTGGCCCGCAGCCCCGTGGCCCGCGAGGCCTCCGAGGGAATCAAGTCGCTCCAGCCCTCCGGCAATACCGGTCCGACCGCCGCGGTCGTCAAGGACGCCGCCGGCCAGAGCGCCGTTCTCATCACGCTCGACGATGTGATCAAGTGGACCCTGGCCAATAACCCCGACATCGCCGTCGTCAGCTTCGACCCGGCGGTCTCCTACGAGCAGATGGTGGAAGCGGCCGCCGCGTTCGACTATGTGCTCTTCGCCAACGCCAGCAAGACTTACACCGACCAGTTCTCCCTGGCCGGGCGCTCCAGTTCGGCGATCCCCGCGGCGTCGACGGCCAATGACGCCAACTTCGGCATCAAGCAGACCACCGTCACCGGCGCGCAGTGGTCGGCCACCTTCGACGTGCCTCGCACGTACAACGACGACTACGCCCCGGGGTTCCACGAGGACTGGCAGCCGTCGCTGAACCTGACGGTGACGCAGCCGCTGCTGCGCAACGCCTGGCCGACGTTCAACCTCGCGCAGCTCCGCATCGCTCGCGTCAACGAGAAGATCACCACGCAGGCGTTCCGCCAGACGGTCGAGCAGTCCGTCACCGACGCCGTGGCCGCCTACTGGAACCTCCATCAGGCCCGCCGCAACGTGGGCGTGCAGGAAGAGCTCCTGAAGATGACCGAGTCGACACTGGAAAAGGTCAAGGCGCGCATGGCCGTCGACGCCACCATCATCCAGCTCTCGCAGATCCAGTCGGCCCTGGAAACGCGCCGCTCCCTGCTGGTGCAGGGACGCAAGGCCCTGGGCGACGCCCAGCAGGTTCTGGCACGCCTGGTGGGCAGCCGTCAGGTCAACGTCCTGAGCTACAACGTCGTCACGCAGACCCTGCCCGTCACGGCCAAGGTCGAGATCAACACCACCGACCAGTTGCTCACGGCCCTGCGGTACAACCCGCTGCTGGAACAGGCCCGCCTGGCGCTGCAGGTGGCCGACATCAACGTCGACGTCGCCAAGAACCAGACCCTGCCGGTGCTGAACTTCACCGCCGGCACGTTCGTCCAGGGGCAGGGCAACAGCTTCCACTCCGGGATGGACGACCTGTGGCACTCGGAGATGGTCGGCTATAACATCGGCCTGCAGTTCGAGTATCCCATCGGCAACCGCGCCGCCGAGGCGGAACTGCGCCGCCAGCGCCTGCTGCGCCTCAAGCAGATCGCCACCATCCAGGCCAACGCCGACACTATCGCCCTCAACGTCGGCCAGCAGATCCGCCAGATCGCCTCGACCTACGAGCAGATGCAGGTGCAGCAGAAGGCTCTGGAATATTCCCGAACACTGCTCAAGGCCCTGGAAGACAGCGAGATCAAAGGCCGCCTGACGCCCGAGTACCTCAACGTCAAGCTCAACGCTCAGGCCGACGTGGCCCAGGCCGAGTTGCTGGTCATCCAGGCGACGGTGAATTACAACACAGCCCTGATTCAACTGGCCCAGCAGACCGGAACGGTGCTGGAGTTTAACGGCGTGAAGATGGCCCTGCCGGCCATCCCCGGCGGCCTGCCGCCAGCCAAGAGCGAAGAAGCCACCTGCCCGCAGCGCCTGATCGGCCAACCCGCCAGCGCCCCGCCGCAGAAGACCCGCATCCCGCTGAATAGTCGGTAAAACAGTGATCGGTAGCCGGTAGCCCGTAGCCGGTCGGTCGTTCTGTTAGCAGTCGAGCTTGCTCGACGGGTTTCTTAAGAACGCCAGTTACATCCACGAACCTGTCCACCGTAGCCTTGGCGAAGGCGGCGCGCCGTCCCCCGGACACGCACAATGGAGTTGTGTGTTGCACCCGGTTCCTGTTTCTTTCCCACTGGCTACAGGCTACCGGCTACGGATTACTGTTCCTTGCCCGCATTGCCCAATTGCACGATGGCCAAGGCGGTGGAGATATCGTTGGCCACTTCGTAGATCTTGTCCAGCCCCGTCACCAGGAACACGCCCCAGACGTGCGTGTTGATCCCGCACAGGATCAACCGCCGCTGGCTGCTCATCATCATCTTGCGAAGACGAAGCAGCTTGGCCACGTTGGAACTGTTGATGAACCCCACGGCCGTGAAGTTGAGCACCACGTCATTGGGCGTGCCTTCGAGGTTGTCCATCAGGGACGAGAGATCCTCGGAAAACTGCGGATCGTCGTTGAGCTCGACAACAGTGACCTCGTCCGACCAGTTCTGGATACCCATGCTAGCGGCCCTTTCGTAACTATGATCAAGATTACTATCGGCACAGCGGGCAAGTCAACTGGTAGAAAACAGATCCTCGATCCCAGGTCCTCGGTCCCAGGGAGAAAACACAGGACAGTTTTATCTTTCCCGAGGATCTGGGACCGAGGATCCAGGATCTGTTTCTTCCCCTACTCCAGCGTCAACCGCGTCTTGCCGCCGCGGCAGTTGACGCGCAGAACGCCCTGGCCGGCGAGGAATCCGCGGATGCAGTTGCCGGCAAACTCCGCACGCCAGCCCCCGGCCAGCGCGGTGTCCGCCGAGTCTTCCTGCTCTCGCAGCACGCAGCGAACCAGGTCGGCGTAATCCTTGCGAGTCGCCAGCAGGGCCGGGGCCATGTTTCCGCCCAGACACAGCGACTGCCCCAGGGCCGACGCCAGATCGATGAGCATCTGGTCGACGCTGTCCTCGCCTGTGCGGGTGCGGTCTGGCGGAGGGCAATCCTCCTTTTCCGCCCCAGCGCCGCGCTCGATCGCCGCGATCATCCGCGGGGCGTGGCGATCGGCCACCGGCCGAGGAAGACCGCGGATGTTTCGCACCCCCGCCGGCGTGAGCGGGCGGTACCGCGCCAGCGCCAGCAGCACCGGGTCGCGAAGAAACGTGCGCGGGGGCATGTTGTCGTCGGCGGCCGCGCCCTCGCGCCACAGCGCCAACTCCTGCAGCACGGCCAGTTCCTTGCGGTGCAGTTGCTTCCATCCGTGCACCTTGCGGTAGAGCAGCTTGCTGTCGGCGACGTACTGGGCGGGATGCTCGAGCTGGGCCATCTCCTGGGCCATCCAGTCGGAACGGCCGTACTTCTCCAGGCGCCGCTGCAATTCGGCGGCGATCCCCACCAGATAGCGCACGTCGTCGCGGGCGTATTCGAGCTGTTCGCCCGACAGCGGGCGGCGCGACCAGTCGCTGACGGTCTGGTCCTGGATGATCGCCTTGCCGGTAATGGCCTGCACCAGGCGGCCGTAAGAGATGGGGTAGTGCAGCCCGACGAGCCCGGCGGCCACCTGCACGTCGAAGATATTGGCGGGGGTTCGCTGCGACTGCAGGTAGCACAGTTCCAAATCCTGCTCGGGCGCGTGGGCGATCTTGCGGATGCTCGGATCGGCGACGAGCTGCCACAGCGGGGCCATGTCCGTCTGGAGCGGGTCGATCACCCAGACCTCCGACGCCGTGGCCACCTGCACCAGGCAGAGCTGCGGCAGGTAGCTGCGTTCGCGGATGAACTCGGTGTCGAACCCGAACACGCCCGCCGCGGCCAGGGCGTCGCAAACCTGCCGCAGAGCCCCCGGCTGGGTGACCATATCAACTGTAGTGTCAGACGATTTCATTCCACCTTCTGTTTTACCACAGCCACGCTTTCTTGGGGGAAAAACTTGTTTTCTTCCCTGCGACCAATCCGGCGGGTGCTATGGCGGCCGTTTTCCAGCCACCATGTCTCTGCCGCCTCGGCGTCAGACAGCGGGGGGAGGGCGTAGGTCTTAGGTCGTAGGGGATAGGCAGGGCGTCCGACGTGACCCCGACCTCAGACCTCAGCCTAAGACCTCCGACCTCCGACCCGACCCCTGTTGTATTTCCTTGCACTTTGTCGTACTTTTCACAGCGATTCTTGTTTTGTGGCACGGGCATCCCGCCCGTGCTCTTGCCGTGTGGCATGGGCGTCCCGCCCATGCTCCCTGCTGCACTTCCTTGCACTTTGTTGTACTTTTCACAGCGGTTGGCGGGAACCGCCGAACCGCCCCCTCCCGACGCCGGCGGGGAATCCATAGAGACTATAGCTATAAGTGATTGATATATAATGAGTTACAAAAGATCCTCGTCAGCGCGCCGTCATGACACCAATTTCGTCCGTTTCTTGCCTTCGAGCGGGGCTCTTTTCGCGGCGCGTCAAAGCCGCTGTCGCCGGGTTACAAAGGCGGACGGTCGGTACCTGCCCCTTTTCCGACGCCCGGAAATATTTCGCATTTTCCCCAAAGAAAATCCCCCGCCACGTCGTCTCACGATAAAGTACAGGCCGCCAGCGAAGGCCCCCGTCTGGCCGATACCGGCTCGTGAATGTGGCTCATCCGCGTTTAGGAGCGGCAGTGATCGTCAACGTGGCACATCCTGGGGTAACGTGCGGGCGCGACCCCGCCGGCGGGCACTACTCGTCGGCCGTGAGGTACGTCGAACGCAATCCCGTCCGCCCGGGCATGGTCGAGTGCGGCCGTCCACTGCGGGCGCCGCCCGGACAAGCGCCTGGGCGAGGCCGGGGCGGCTCTGATCAGCGGCGACTTCGAGCAGGCCGACGAGGTGGGCGACTGGCGGGCCTTCCTTCGCGACGAGGACGACGCCCCGCGGGTGGAGCAACTGTGCCTGCGCACCCGCACCGGCCGCCCGTGGGGCCAAGGCGCGTTTCTGGACCGCCTCGGCGCCCTGCTGGGCCGCCGCCTGCACCGCCAAAAACCCGGTCCCAAACCCAAAATGAAAGGCCGAAAAGCATATGTTCCATGGCGACTGGATGGCGGGCCCAATGATGAGCGAGTATGTAGACCAGCTATTTCCACGGCCATAGAGGATTGAAGCACCATGAGGCAAACCATAATATTGTGCGGCCTTCTGATACTTGGTATCTTTTCGGGTATCCGGGGACAGCTTACACGTTTTGGGGAGGTAGGCAGGGGCGTCGCGTGACGCGATGCTCACAGGCGAGACGCCCGTGCTGCGGCGGGAGGGCCGCCATTGTGCCGCCGGGGGGGCACTGCCGGAGTTGCCGGGGCCGGTTCTGAAAAACTGTAAAAGCGGCAGCTATGACTGTCGCACTGCATAGTCTTCTGCTCTCCACGGTCGCCGGCGGGCTGGCCGTATTGACTTCAAGCCGGGAAGAGATTTGCCACAAAGGCCACAATGAACACGAAGAAAGTGAAGAGACTCTTTTGTGGCCTTTGTGATCTTTGTGGCAAAGTTGCTCGGCCCCGCCATGCCACCCGCCGGTGGACAAGGGCGGCTCCGGTTCTTATACCCGTCTTCTCGTTTTTCTCTGTGCCTCTGTGGTAAGTTTCTCAAAATCTGCGCATAAAAAAAGGCGATCGGAGAAGGAGCCGACCGCCCTTAGAGGAAACCAGGTAACCGCTAGGAGGAGGCGGCTACCTTGTCTGGCAGCGGGAGGAGGGGCCCGCTACCACTTAGGTTGGCAACCGGAGGAGGGGCC
>JAJFVE010000097.1 GCA_021371965.1 Planctomycetaceae bacterium | reverse complement strand
CGTCCGCGGCCACGACGCGTCGCCCACGCCGATCATGACCTCGCCGCGGCCTGGCATGCGCTGCGAGGCGACTTCGATCACCTGGGCGTACGCCTTGTCGCAGAGCTGCTGCATCTGCCCCATGGTTCCGGCGGCGAGAATCCCGGCGATCCCGGCGTTCCACTGGTCGGCGATGTGCTGCCGCATGCCCGCCACGTCAAGGGACCCGTCATCATTAAGCAAACTGCACACGGCACTGATCAGCTTCGTTTTCATCGTTGTCCTCTTATTGGCAAGGCCGAATCTTACGCTTGTGCAACTATAGTGTCGAGAGTGTGAGCAGGGGCATGGTTGCAGCGGAGCGTCCCGAAGGGACGCAGGAGCATAGCCGGGGGCAAGCCTGAGCGAGCGAAGCGAGCCGAAGGCGCCGCCTCCGGAAAGGGCCAAAAAGCCTGCCGCCCCGCAAGGGGCGGCAGGGACCGGCTTGGACAGGCTGCCCGCCCCTGCGGGGCGGGTTCGATTCAAGGCCCGATCCGGGGGCTGCGCTTCGCTTGCCCCCGGCTATGCTCCGGCCGTCCCTTCGGGACGTCCAGCAGTCTTGCTGACAGTTTCTTTACTCTGCAGGAGCAGAGGGGTATCTTGCCGCGTTAAAGAAAGGTCTTTCCTATGCGTCCCGAAGTGACCGACCGTTACTATCGCGTTTACACGTACCAGAACGTCGATCGCGTGCCGGACCTGGAGTTCGGGTACTGGCCGCAGACGATTCGCCGCTGGATTTCCGAGGGCGCCCAGATCGACATGACGCCCCAGGAGATCAATTCCATGTTCAGCGGCAAGTTCGATAAGTTCTTCGGCCTGGAGGGGGAGGGCACGGGCATCGGGGCGGCGTGCTTCATGCATCCGTCGTTCGAGCACGAGGTTATCGAGCGCAAGGAGCATTCCGTCATCGAGCGCGGCGGCGACGGCGTGGTCGCCGAGCGGTTCGAAGCCGCCCAGGACGAAAGCTCCATTCCGCACTTCATCGACTTTCCGATCAAGACGCCGGCCGACTGGCAGGAAATGAGGAAGCGCTACCGCCGCGACGACCCGGTGCGCAAGGGCAAAGACTCCGACTTCGCCCACGTGCGCGAGGCGATCGCCCGCGGGGCGATGGTCACGCTACACCTGTGCGGGCCTTACGGGCAACTGCGCAACTGGATGGGTTTTGAGAATCTCTCCACCGCATTCTACGACTATCCCGAGATGATCCACGACATGATGGAAAGCTTCACCGAGTTGATCGTCGATAGCGTCGAGGCCGCACCCGCCGACATTCCGATCGACCAGGTCTCGTGGTGGGAAGACATGGCCAGCCGCAATGGCCCGTTCGTGAGTCCCAGGATGTTCCGCGAGTTCCTCCAGCCGGCGTATCATGCGGTCATGCAGGCCGCCAAGAAGCGCGGCTGCGTGCTGGGCATCGTCGACTGCGACGGCAACCCGCACGACATCGTCGGCAACTGGCTGGAAGAGGGCGTCAACATCATGTTCCCGATGGAGGTCGCCGCCGGCGTGGACGCGGCGGCCTGGCGCAAGGAGTGGGGCCTGGACCTGCGCATGCGAGGCGGCATCGCCAAGGTGCCGCTGGCGCAAGGCAAGGCCGCCATCGACGCCGAGCTCGAGCGCATCCGCCCGCTGTTGGACCAGGGCGGCTTCATCCCGCACCTGGACCACCTCGTGCCGCCGGATATCTCCTATGCGAACTATTGCTACTACCGCGAAAAGAAGATGAAGCTGATTGGGAAGTAGAACAACAGATCCTCGATCCTAGGTCCTAGATCCTAGGGCAGGATATGGGAGGGTTCTTTCCCTCTAGGATCGAGGATCTAGGACCTAGGATCTGTTTTATGCTAAGTCTCCACCAGATCACCAACCCCGTCTACCGCCGGGCCGACAACGTTCGTGACCCGGCCGTCCTGCCGCTGGGCAACGGTTACGTGCTGTTTTATAGCCGCCACTCGAACTTGGACTGGGGCCCCAGCGAAAATTGGGCCATCGCCTCGGCCTATACGGAAGACTTCGTCACCTTCAGCGATGACCGCGACATCACGCCCAAGGGCTACGCCTCGCCGGGCGACGCGGTGTTCTGGCACGGGCGCTACGTGCTGGTGTTCCAGAAGTATCCCGGCTACGCGAAGCTGTGCTACAGCGAGTCGTCCGACGCGGTGAACTGGACGCGCCCGCGGCCGTATCTCGAAGAGGTGCTCAAGCTGCCCTGGAACGAGTTCGAACGGGCGATCGATCCGACGCAGGTGATCGACGGCGACACGCTGCACTGCTTCTTCGTCGGCTCGTGCGCCCGCAAGACGCGCAAAGGCCACGCCAATCTGCTCGGCCACGCCGTGACGCGCGACCCCGCGCTGAAGACGTGGGAGATCCTCACGGTCGATAAGCCGCTGATGGGCTATGATCGCATCGAAGACGGCGGCATCGAGAATGTGACAGTGTTTCGCGCAGGCGGCCAGTGGGTGATGATCTCCAGCGAAGACCTGGGCCCCTCGCAGCACCTGGCCGTTTCGACCTCTCCGGACCTGATCACCTGGCAGCGCCGCTCGGCGATCAAGCTGCCGCCGCAGAAGTGGATGGCGCGCTCGCAAGGCGCCCCGTACGTCTGGCAGGAAGGCGACGCCTACTGGATGATCCTGATGGGCGTCGACGAGAAAGACAAAACCAGCGCCGGTCTGCTGTACTCTGCCGACGGGTTCAACTGGACGCTGGCCAAGGAAGGATCGCTTTGACCGTTAGCGGCGGGGCTTGTCCCGCGGCAGAACCGATTCGGAGCGAGATCATGAATGAACATTTCACGCGTCGTGCATTCCTGAAATCCGCCGCGCTTGGCGCCGCAGCAACGCTGCCGGTGGCGAGGTTGCTGGCCGTCGCCGACGCGGCGGGGGGCGCGCCGCCGAACATCATCTTCATACTGACCGACGACCTGGGTTGGGGCGACCCGCACCTGTTCGGCGGGCATCCGTACATCAAGACGCCCAACCTCGACCGCCTGGCGCGCGAGGGCACGTGCTTCACGCAGTCGTATACCAGTTCGCCGGTCTGCTCGCCCAGCCGCTGCGGGTTCATGACCAGCCACTACCCGGCGCGGCACAAGATTCACGGGCACTTCGCTGATCATGCACAGAACCAACAACGCGGCATGCCCAACTGGCTTGATCCCCGCGCCGCCACGCTGCCGGGTCTGCTGAAAAAGGCCGGCTATCGCACGGGGCATTTCGGCAAGTGGCACCTCGGCCACGGCCAGGGCGCCCCGGCGCCGACCGAGTACGGCATCGACGTGTCCAAGACCGTCAACTCGACCGGACCGCAACTGGGCAGCGAGAAAGAACAAGAGTACTTCCGTGCCCGCTCGACGGGGCTGATGGTCGACGAGACGATCAAGTTCATCGAGGCCGGCAAGGGCGCCGGCTACAAAAAGCCGTTCTACGTGAACCTCTGGACCCTCGTGCCCCACGCGCTGCTCAAACCCACGCCCGAAGAACTGGCGTTCTACAGGGACCTTGACCCCGACCCCAAAGATTTCCCCTCGTACATGCGGCAATACGCCGGCTCGTCGAAGAACTTCAAGTCGCAGATGAAGGTCTTCGCCGCGGCCGTGACCGGCATGGACAAGGCCCTGGGCCGCCTCTTCGACTGGCTCGACAAGGAAGGTCTGGCCGACAACACGCTGATCTTCTTCACCAGCGACAACGGCCCGGAAGATTATCGCATCAGCAACGCCGCCAACGCGGGCATGGGCAGCCCCGGACCGTTCCGCGCCCGCAAGCGCAGCTTGTACGAAGGCGGCCTGCGAACCTCGTGCATCGCGCGCTGGAAGGGGCGCGTCCCTGCCGGCAAGGTAGATAAGGATTCGGTTCTCACGGCCGTGGACTTCCTGCCGACGATGTGCAGCCTGGCTGGGGCGGCCGTGCCCGAGAGCGTCAAGGCCGATGGCGAGAACGTGTCCGATATCCTGACCGGCAAGAGCCGCCCGCGCACGCGGCCGATCTTCTGGGAATGGCGCTTTGGCGTGGCTGGCAACAAGAACTACCACCCGCCCAAGCTGGCGGTGCGCGACGGCAAATGGAAGCTCTTCGTCAATCCCGACGGCAGCAGCGCCGAGCTCTACGACATCCCCGCCGACGGCGAAGAGCGAAAGAATGTGGCCGCCGAACATGAAGAGGTCGTCGCCCGCCTCAAGACCCTGGTGCTGGAGTGGAAGAAGACGCTGCCCTGAGAGCGGGTGCGGCTGCTTCGGGCCAGAAAGTGTTGGCTTGACAATTCCCCTGGGAGGGCTTATAGTTTGGACGTCACGTTTGTAGATAGGAGTATCTTCGCCCTGAGTAGAGGTCAGGGCCGGGACGCATTCAAAATCGCATTACTGCGGAGATATTGCGTTTAGGCGCAAAATAAGGAGTAGGCCTATGAAGCAAGCACTGATGACAGTTGTGGCTGTGACCATTGTGTTTGTGTTGGCTTCGGGAGCGGGAGCGGCGTTGGTCCGGCTCGATTTCGGTACCCCCACCAGCCCCGTTGTATCTGGTGTGGACGCCCTGGCGGCTGCGGCTGATCCGGCGGCGTTTGGCAGCTACGGACTGAATGTCTGGGATGCCCGCAGCGCCGCGGCTTATCCGGGCTCTGAGAGCAACCCAAGTTTTACAGGCTTGCTGGACACTGTGACGGGGCAGGCCACCAGCGCCTACATTTCATTCACTGGAACAGTTTACTCCTATGACGCCACCGGTTGGGGCACCGGGGTCGGCGATCTTCGGAGCGACTTCCTGGCAAACACCTACGGAGACATTGGTTTCACGATCGGCGGGTTGTTGGCCAATACCGAAACGAAATTGTTTGTGACCAGTCAGGAGTTCACCACTTGGCAGGACCAGACCGCCTGGTTGACGGTCAACGGAACCTCTTACCATGCGACTCAAAACGGCGTGCTCATTACCGTGACCACGGACGGTTCGGGCTCGATCAGCGGGACATGGCACAAGACCACAGGTGAATCGGATCTGACGGGTCTGCAGATCAGCCAACAGCCGATTCCCGAGCCGGCGACGATGGGCCTGCTGGTTCTGGGCGGTTTGGCCTTGCTCCGTAAGCGACGTGCACTATAGTTGCGTTGCTTGATTGTTAACTCTCGACGGGCGGCTCCGGCCGCCCGTTTCCATGCGCAGACCCAACGCCTCGCGGGCAGGCCGAAGGATCATGTGCAGCGGAGCGCGTCATTCAGGCCATGGAATGCTGTCGCGATTCTGCTGCCATGGCCGCTCCAATCGCTTCACACGTTCCGCCCGGCCATCCTCGGGGGATACCTTCCACAGTTCGCGCCAAGCCACCATGTCGTTCTGTGCATTCCAATCTGTGCCCGTAGCGGCGGCGAGAAATGATTTTGAATCGTCATTCCACCTGACGAAACCGAGCGAATAGACATAATCATGCATGACCTCGTTCGGTTGTGGATCGTTCACCATCACGCGCTGTCCCTTGGCCGATGGAGGACCGGAAAGGTTCAAGATGATCAGCGGTCTGTCGTGCATCCAATCCTCGATGACGGCCCAGCGATTATCCGGTGAAACATGGATCCCCTCGCTGAGCCGATTCTCGGCCTTGGAGGACCAGGCCACCTCGCCATCGAACCAGAGGGTTTGCTCGTCGAGAATGCGCTGGCCAGTCCAGACGAAAGGCGGAAAGGTCCTGATGTACCATCTTTCAACCAGCCGCGCGCGGCTTGACAGGAGCTTCTCGGAAGTCTCGTAGCGAGGGACCGCCAGCAGCCACACGAAGGCGATAACCAAAACAACCGCTGCGAGCGTCGCCGTCACCAGCAGTTTGTCTGATCGCTTCATGCCCTCTCCAGTGGCTCATGGCGCCATGTGCGTCAAGAGCCAGACGAATCCGCTGGTCAGGATGATCGGAATGGCCACGGCAATAGACAACACCATGAAACATGCTTTCCGGAGGCCGCTGATGGGCTGTCGTGCAAGCCACCAGACCAGGATTCCGCAGCCGATAGCCGTCCCGAAGGGGATCGAGGCTGTCAAAGCGCAATAGAAAAGCCGAAGTTCCACATCCTGCCCGGAAGAAAGACAATAGAGGAAGTGTACGAGATAAACCGCCAAAACTGCGCCGCTCCAGATGAACGGAAACAATGGAATCTTCCTGCGCGGGACCCCATTAAGCGGAGGCGGTTGCATGCTTCTGCTCCTCTGTCAGAAATTGTACCTCCACCTGGCCTGCCCGACAATCGCCTTTACGCAGGCATAGCAGTAGAATGACATCATGCCCCAGCCGAACATCATCTACGTCTTTGCCGATCAGATGCGTTCGACGGCCCTGGGCTGCGCGGGCGTCGAGCGCGTTCACACGCCGAACCTGGACGCCTTCGCCGCCCAGGGCACGCGGTTCACCAATGCGGTTTCGAACACGCCGGTGTGTTCGCCGTCGCGGGCGACGCTGCTGACGGGGCTGCACGCGCTGACGCACCGGCTGGTGTTCAATGACATCATGCTCCGCACCGATGTGCGGTGCCTGGCCGACGTGCTCAACGAGGCGGGCTATCGCTGCGGGTACGTCGGCAAGTGGCATATCGACGTGCAGGATCGCGGGGCCTTCACGCCGCCCGGGCCGCGGCGGCGCGGGTTCGATGACTTCTGGGCTTCGTACAACTGCCACCACTCGTACCTCAACGGCTACTACTACACGGGCGACAGCCCCGATCCGGTCTGGGTGGACGGATACATGCCCGACGCTGAGACCGATCTGGCGATCGGCTATCTCCAGCAGAAGGCGGTCCAGCGCGATCCATTCTGCCTGATGCTCTCGTGGGGCCCGCCGCACTGCCCGTACCGCCAGGTGCCCCAGCGATTCCTGGACATGTACCCGCCCGAGAGCATCGAGCTTATGCCCTCGGCCCGCCAGGGGCGAGTCCACGGCGGCAGCGGCCCGGGCCCCACGGCCGAAGAAGACCGCGCCAAGCGCGAGCAGATCGCGGGCTACTACGCGCACGTCAGCGCACTGGACGACTGCTTCGGCCGCCTGATGGCCGCCATCGAAGCGGCCGGCATCGCCGACAATACCATCGTCGTCTTCTCCAGCGACCACGGCGACATGCTCTTCAATCACAACCGCGGCTGGAAGTGCAAACCGTATCGCGAGTCGGTGGGCGTTCCGCTGCTGGTGCGATGGGATGGCCAGGTGCCGGCGGGTCGCGTCGCGCCCGCGCCGGTGGGGATCGTCGACCACATGCCCACGCTGCTGCACCTGGCGGGGCTGGCCGCCCCCGAGGGCGTGCAGGGACAGGATCTGTGGGCGTATTTCCTGGGGGACGATTCGGCTGCCCCGCACAGCCAGCTCATCAGCTTCCCCGTGATGCCGGAGAACTACTCTTACGGCGTGTGGCGCGGCGTCGTGACGAGTCGGCACACATATGCGACGCTGCGAGACCGGCCCTGGGTGCTGTTCGACGATCAGGCCGACCCCATGCAGATGACCAACCTTGTCGGCTCGCCCGCCCACGCAGCGATGCAAGCTGATCTCGACGCCCAGACCCGCGCCTGGCTGGGGCGGACTAACGATCCCTTTGAATCATCCCGCGAGGTGGCCGACAAGCACTACGCCGGCCATGTCAACTGCGTCATGCCGTACTTCGAGAACGAGACTATCCGCCAGGGCTACGCCACGCACAAGAGAAGCGGTTGACTTATCGATAATGCATTCCTATTATCTCCCATAGGAAGGCGATCCCATGAGAACAATACTTCTGGCTGCGGTAGCGGCGACCTTGCTGGCGGCGACGGGGTGCCAGCGAAAGCCCGCTCCCGCCACGCGAACGGCAGACGGGAAGGTTCGCGTGCTGTGCACGACCTTTCCCACGTATCTGTTCGCGCGGAACGTGGCGGCCGGGAGCAAGACGATCTTGCTGGAGATGGCGGCCGCGGGGTCGGCGGGGTGCCCGCACGACTACGTCCTGACGCCACAGGACATGCAGGCCATCACCGGCTGCGATGCCCTGATCATCAACGGCCTGGGGATGGAAGAGTTTCTTTCCGGCATGCTCAACAAGGCCGGCCCAAAGGTGCGGGTCATCGACACGTCCAAGAGCATACCGCCGGCGGAACTGCTGCAGATGACCGCTGAAGAAGGGGGCTCGCCGGAAGACCAGGCCGACGCCCATCACCATCACGAACATGGCGGAATCAATCCGCACCTGTTCGCCAGCCCGAAGATGGCAGTCATGGTCGTGGCCAACATCGCCTCTGCGCTGAGCGAGTTGGCGCCTTCCGAAGCGGGGCTCTTTACCTCAAACGCGCGGGCGTATGAGGATCGTCTGGCGGCCTTGGGCGAAAGATTTGCCGACAGGGTGAAGGGGCTCCCGCGCAAGAATATCGTGACCGAGCACGCCGTGTTCGACTACCTCGCGCGCGACTGCGGGCTCAAGATCGTTGCCGTCGTCGAGGAGGCGCCGGGGCAGGAGCCCTCGGCCGCGGAGATGCTCAAGATCATCAAGATCGTTCGTGGCAGCGGGGCGGCGGCCGTCTTCACCGAACCGCAATATTCCGCTCGGGCTGCCCAGGCCATCGCACGCGAGGCCGCTGTGCCGGTTGCGGTGCTGGATCCGGTGGCCGGCGGCCCGACCGATGCTCCGCTGGACTATTACGAAACGACTATGTCGGCCAACCTCGCGACGCTCGAGCGGGTGCTTGGCGGCGAGAAGAAACCCTGAAGATGCCTTCGCCTTCGATCACTTTTGACGCCGTCAGCGTGACGCTGGCGGGCGTGACGATCCTCGAGTCGATCACGGCCGAGGTTCCTGCCGGCAGCGCCACGGCTATCATCGGGCCCAACGGCGCGGGCAAGACCACGCTGCTGCTGGCGCTGCTGGGACAGGTGCCCTTCGCCGGGAGCATCCGCGTCGGCGACGAGCCGGCTGCGGCCAGCGCCGTGCGCCTGGGCTACGTGCCGCAGCGTCTGGACTTCGACCGGGCGATGCCGCTGACGGTGATGGAGCTGCTGTCGATGGGGCGTCAGCGCCTGCCGCTGTGGTTCGGCGTCAGGGTGGCGCATCGCCGGCGGGCGGCAGAGGTGCTGGCGCAGGTCAAGGCCGAGCACCTGTCGCGGCGGCGCGTGGGGGCCTTGTCGGGCGGGGAACTGCAGCGCGTGCTGCTGGCGCTGGCGATGCTCGAAGACCCGCAGGTCCTGATCCTGGACGAGCCCTCCAGCGGCGTGGATATTGCCGGCGAGAATCTCCTGTGCGAATTGCTCGAGACGCTACGGGCCCAGAAGGGCTTCACGCAGATCATGGTCACGCACGACCTGTCGCTGGTGACAGCCCACGCCTCGCACGTCATCTGCCTCAACCGCCGCGTGACGGGGCAGGGGCCCACGCTCGAGGCGCTGACGCCGGAGGTGTTGGCCTCGACGTTCGGGATCCACCTGGGCCTGGCGAACCTGGCCCTGTTGCACCGCGACTGCTGCCAGGAGCATCATCATGCCTGACCTGTCCTGGCTCTACGACCTGGTGGGCAGGGCCCTGCCGCTGGAGTGCATGCAGCAGCGGTTCATGCAGCAGGCCCTGATCGCCCTGGTGCTGCTGGCGCCGATGACGGCGTCGCTGGGCGTTCAGGTGGTGAACTTCCGCATGGCGTTCTTCTCCGACGCGATCAGCCACTCGGCTTTTGCCGGCATCGCGCTGGGGCTGATCCTGAGCCTCGACGCGCATCTGGCGATGGCGGGCTTTGCGGCGCTGGTGGGGCTGGGGATCGTGGCGGTGGGGCGGCGGACCACGCTGTCGATGGATGCGGTGATCGGCGTGTTCTTCTCGGCCGCCATCGCCTTTGGCCTGGCGATTATCAAGCGCGAGCCGGGCCTGTCCCGCGACATTCAGAAATACCTCTTCGGCGACATCCTGACGATTACCGACGCCGAGATCGTCTCCCTGGCGGGGATGTTGCTGGTGCTGATGGTCTTCGAGGCCGTGGGATACAACCGCATGCTGTACGTGGCCCTCAACCCGGCCTTGGCGGCGGCGCACCGCATCCGCTCGCGCATCTACCAATACATCTTCGCCGGACTGCTTTCAGTGGTGGCGATCTTCTCCGTCTGGACGGTCGGCGTCTTCCTGGTGACGGCGATGCTGATCGTGCCGGCGGCCGCGGGACGCAACTTTGCCCGCTCGGCCGGGGGCATGTTCTGGTGGGCCCTGGCGATCGCCGTCAGCTCAGCCATCGCGGGCCTGCTGATCTCGGCCCAGCCCTGGGCCCGCACCGCCACTGGCGCTACGGTGGTGCTCTGCGCGACAGTCTGGTTCATCGTCAGCATGCTGCCGCGCCTTTGGCGCAAAGGTTGATCTTCCGTCCGCGGAATCGGTTATTCAACGGGGCGCAGCGGGGTGGTGGCTACGATGCGGACGGCTGTGCCGTTGATGGTCCTGACCGTTACGGGCATATTCTTGGCCAGGTTGATCGCGCGGCCTTCCTTCCCGTCGATGAGAATGACGGTCTTGCTGTCGGTGGGAATGCTGATTTCCTTATCGCTGACCTTGATCACGACGGAGTTGCCAGGATCGATTCTCATGATGACGCCCGAATAGTCAGCCGTAGTGTCGGCCGCTGCGGTGGTTTGAGCATTGACCGCGATGGCATAAAAGGCGATGGCGGCCGCTGTCATGATAAGCAGGTGGTTCTTCATGTGTTTCCCCTCTCTTGGAGTGTCCAGAGAATCATAGCCGGCAGAGGGGCTAGAGGAATTGGCAAAAGAAAACCGCCAGCTGCGCGGATGCCCAGCCGGCGGTTTTGACTGTTAATCAGCCTGAACTTACTCCGCGGCCTTCTCGGCGGGCTTTGCTTCGGCCTTGGCCGCGACGGCTTCGATCTTCGTGGCAGTGCCTTCGGCGGGGGTGACGGTGACGGTCATGTCGGCCTTGATGTCGGCAACCTTGGCTTCCTTTCCGTCGACGGTGACGGCGGTCTTGTCATCGGTGGCGACTTTCACTTCTTTGTCGTCGGCCTTGACGGTGACAACGCCCTTGTCATCGACGCCGGTAACGGTGCCGGCCAGGGTCTTGACCTCAGCCACGGCGGCTTCATTGCCGCCCTTTTTCTTCTTGCCGCCCTTTTTGGGTTTGGCCATGACGTCGGTGGCGCAGAAGGCAACCAGGATCGCCGCAGTCAGCAACAGAATCGCAGTCTTCTTCACGATGCTACCCTTTCAGTAAAACCGGCAGCAGGGCAGGCGGGCCCGCGACACCGCGTGCATAACGCTGTCCTGACTCCGGTGCTCGTGCGTGGAAATCGTCTTGACGGCTCGAAAGCAAGCCGAACATCGTCATATTCGCTCAACGGGCGGTCAAGCGATAAATTGCATCGGGGGAGTCTTTTCTTGCGTAATGCCTCAGTTACGGGGGATACGCGTGTCGTCCCCAAGGGACGACACGACCCGTAACGGAGGCATCACTTTCTTGCCGCGCGGGATATTGGAGGCGGAGGAAGTTTATGCTACGATGCTCAGCTCGCGGCAGGGCGCCGCGGACCGTCTATTTTGAGGTGAAAGAATGTCATCCAGTGCACGACTGCCCCGAGTGGCCATCATGGGCGCCACAGGCGCCGTGGGTGTTGAGTTTCTCCGCATCCTGGAACAGCGAAACTTCCCCTTGGCCAGCCTCAGACTGTTGGCCTCGGCCCGATCGGCCGGAAAGAAAATGCCCTTCCGCGGCGAGGAACTGACGGTCGAGGAACTGACCGACAAGAGCTTCGACGGCGTGGACCTGGTGCTGGCCTCGGCCGGCGGGAGCATTTCCAAGCAGTTTGCCCCCTTCGCCACGGCCGCCGGGGCGGTGGTGGTGGACAACACCTCGGCGTTCCGGATGGTGCCGGAGATTCCGCTGGTGATTCCGGAAGTCAACCCCGCCGACATCAAGAGGCACAAGGGCATCATCGCCAACCCCAACTGCTCGACGATCATCATGAACGTTCCGGTCTGGCCGCTGCACCAGGTCAACCCGATCAAGCGGCTGGTCGTCAGCACGTACCAGGCCGTCAGCGGCGCCGGGGCTGCGGCGATGGCCGAGCTCGACGAGGCTGCCCGCGCGTTCCTGGATGGCAAGGCCTTCACGCCCAAGGTGCTGCCGCACAGTGCGGCCTTCAACGTCTTCAGTCACAACAGCAAGATCGGCCCCGACGGGTACAACGAAGAAGAGACCAAGATGGTCAAGGAAACGCGGAAGATATTCCACTGCCCGGAGATCCGCATCACGGCCACCTGCGTGCGCGTGCCGGTGATGCGCGCCCATAGCGAGTCGGTGAACATCGAGTTCACGAATCCCATCAGCGAGCAGGACGTGCGCGAGATTCTCTCAAGAGCCCCCGGCGTCAAGATCGTCGACGACCGCCAGCGCAACTATTTCCCCATGCCTCTGGACGCCAGCGGCAACGACGACGTGCTCGTCGGGCGCATCCGCCAGGATCTCTCGCAGCCCGAAGGCCGCGGGATCGACATGTTCATCAGCGGCGACCAGATCCGCAAAGGCGCCGCCCTCAACGCGGTGCAGATCGCGGAAATGCTGTAGAAACCCTACGCCAGTCCCGCCTGCTGGATGATCGCCGGGACGCAGTGGTCCCATCCCAGCGTCATGAAGTGCGTGCCCTGGCACATGCCCTTCATCTCGCGCACGAGCTGGGCGCAGATTTCGATCGAGACCTTCTCGCGGTCTTCCTTGGCGCAGTCGGTGAGCTTCTGGATGATCCAGTCCGGCACCACCACGCCCGGGACGGACTTGTTCATGTACTTGCCCATGCCCGCGTTCTTGAGCATCACGATGCCCACCAGCACGGGAACCTTGATGTGCTGGATCTTCTTCATGAACTTCTCGAAGGCCGCCGGCTCGTACACCGCCTGCGTCTGGACGAACTGCGCGCCGGCTTCGACTTTCTTCTCGAGCTTGATGATCTGCGGCTCGACCTCGTCGGCGCAGGGCGTGACGCAGCAGCCCTTGAAGAACGTCGGCACGCCGTCGAGCTTGTTGTCGTTGCCCTTCATGTCCTTGCCCAGGTCGGTGCCGGCCTCGAGCTTGCTCATGGCCATCAGCATGCCGACCGAGTCGAGGTCATAGACGGGCTTGGACTGCGGGTGGTCGCCCATGGTGACGTGGTCGCCGGTGAGGACCAACACGTTCCGCACGCCCAGGGTGTAGGCGCCCAGCACGTCCGACAGGAGCGAGATGCGGTTGCGGTCGCGCGTGACCATCTGCAGCACCGGCTCGATGCCTTTTTCAAGCAGCAGCTTGGCGCCGGCCACTGAGCTGGCGCGCATGACGGCTGTCTGGTTGTCTGTGACGTTCACCGCCGACACGATGCCGCTGTGGAGATACTCGACGGCCTCATGGATGACCGGCTCGATGTTGACGCCCTTGGGCGGGCCGATCTCGCCGGTGAAAACGAACTTGCCTGCCAGCAGGTCGGCCTGGAACTTACTCACGGGTGCGCTCATTACTTGCTCTCCTGGTCGTCGGTCATCTCGGCCAGCACCATCCGGCGCACGCCGTTGCCGCGGTCTTTTCGATAATCCGGGGCTGCCCGCAGGGTGCGGTACTCGCCCAGTTTGCCCAGCTCATTGAGGCGCTTGTAGATCAGCAGCCAGCCGCAGTCCATGTCGGCTTTCACTTCGCACTTGCCCTTGTTGGTCCCGCCGCAGGTGCCGTTGACGAGGCTCTTGGAGCATTTGGCGATGGGGCAGATGCCGCCGGTCCAGCCGAGCATGCAGTCGCCGCACCCGCGGCAGTATTCTTCCCAGATGCCTTTGCCGACGTTGCTGGCCAGGAACGTGGTGTTCATGCCCGGCAGCACGGGCGTGGCCGGGGCCTGCTCGCCGGCGTACTGGATGCCCGCCCCGCACGCGATCGACAGCACCGCATCGTAGTCGCCCAGGGGCTTTTTGAGGTTGGCGAAGAATTCCTTCTCGCACTGGCGGGTGATGCAGTCGAACTCGACGGTCATCTCTTTGCCTGCGGCCTTGGCGGCCATGCGAAGCTGCGTGGCCAGCACTTCGGCCTGGCGTTCGCCGCCGGTGAGGCAGACCGCGACGCACCCGCCGCAGCCCAGCACGAGCACCTTCTTGTACGGAAGGAGCATCTGGAGAATCTCGTCCATCGGTTTGCGTTCAGCAACGATCATTTCTGGCTCCTGAAAAGTTGTGAGTTGTGAGTGGTGAGTGGCGAGTTTTTGCTCGCCACGCATAACTCAGCAATCACAACCTGCTGTTCTTGCTCACCACACACAACTCACCACTCACAACTGCTGTATCTTGTCCGCAGCGGCGGCCATGGCTTCTCGCATGGCGGCGCGGCCCTGGTCGGCGGCGTCGACGACCTGCACTTTGTCGGTCGACATTCCGATATCTTTGAGCAACTGCTGCACCTGGGCGGCGCGCTTGTGAACTCGCTCGGTCGCGCCGGGGTAGCGGTCGGCCCCGCTGGTGCATGAGACAACGATCACGCCGTCGGCGCCGTTCTCGATGGCATGGAGCATCTCGGCGGCTGACAGACGGCTCATGCTGGGCAGATAAATCTCCGCCACGCCGGCGATCGCATCCTCGAGCGTGCCAGCCCAGGCGGCTGCCGGGCTGTGATGCCCGCAGACATAGGCGACGATCTTCCGCGGGCCCTTGATGGCGGCCAATTCGAGTTTTGTGCGTTCGACCAGGGCCTTAACATCCCAGCCGCGGGCGATGATGGCGTTGCCCGGGCACTCGGCGATGCACATGCCGCAGGCCTGGCACAGGGCCGAGCTGATGCGGGCCACGTCCGTCACCACCGGGATGTCGAACGGGCAGACGCGCAGGCACGTCAGGCACGCCACGCACTTGTCGACGAGCACCTCCGCGCCGGCGCCGCAACTCATGCAGCGGCGGGCTTCCGCCAGCGCCGCCTCGTCTGAATAATTATGATCGGTCTCGGTCCAGACCCTGTTGCGGACATCGGGCTCTTCGGTCGGCACGGGGTTGCGGGCGACCTTCTTCACCAGCGCCGCCGTCTCGGCGTCGATCTTGTCGATCGCCGGCGGGATAGCATCGTCGATGGAGATCGGCCGTCCGGACAGGAACATGTCCACGGCCTTGGCGGCGCGCTGGCCCGAGGCGCAGGCTTCGACTACCGAGCCGGGCTTGGTGACGATCTCGCCGCAGGCGAAGACGCCCTCGACGTTGGTCTGCTGAGTGGCGGGGTTGAACGTCAGCCGCCGCCCGTCGACCACATCGAGCCCGCTGCCTTGGGCAAAGCCCCAGTCCGGCGCCTGGCCGATGGCAAAGACGATCGTGTCGCACTCAAGGGTCTGCACGTCGGCATCGTCATACGCCGGGGCGAACCGCTTCTGCTCGTCGAACACCCGCGTGACGCCGCGGGTCTTGAGACCGGTGATCTTGCCGCCGCCGGTCACCACCTCGACCGGTCCGCGGCGATGCACGAATGCCACGCCCTCTTCTTCGGCCTCGCGGGCCTCCCAAGAAAACGCGGGCATTTCCTCGTGCGTCTCGAGCATCACGCAGCGGACTTGGGTGGCCCCGTACCGTACTGCCGTGCGCGCGGCGTCCATCGCCACATTGCCTCCGCCGATGACGACGACGTTCTTGCCGATGTCGACGGGGCGGTCAAAGGCGGCGGCGGCCAGGAAATCCAGCACGGGCAAGACTCGCGGGTTGTTCGCCCCGGGCAGCGGGAGCATGCGGCTGGTGGACAGGCCCGTCGCGACGACGACGGCCTTGAAGCCGTCCTTCATCAACTGCGCGATGGTCTTGTCCTTGCCGATGGTGCAATTCTTGACCACTTCTACG
>JAJFVE010000070.1 GCA_021371965.1 Planctomycetaceae bacterium | reverse complement strand
CCAGCACGGCGTCGTCGATTCCGGTTGCGACCGTCGTCACGCTGTCGCGCGACAGCCGCGAGGTGTCGTCATACCAATACGTGTGCACCGTGCCGTTTTGATCGGTGCTGGTGTGCACCACGCCGCTGGCCCGGTACGTGGCGCTGACGAAGTCGCTATAGCTGCCCGTGCCGTTGAGCGTCGCGATGACATCCTCAACATCGTCGCCGTCGGGGTACGCCGTCGCCCGAAGCAGCCCGCCGTTGGCCACCGCGCTGCCGCCCGCCCCGGCGAAGTCATCGGCCGCAAAAGAGGTACGGGCCACGCCACAATTGCACATTCCTTGCACTTTGTTGTACTTTTCACAGCGGTTCCGCGCGTGTGCCGTCCACTTGTGGTATACGTGGACCCCAATAGCCGACGTTCCGGAGTTATCCGCCGCCTCAAGTACCGAGGCGATCCCGGCCTGCCGCTCATCAAGATCAAAGTCAAGCGCCGCCGCAGGGCGGCATGACCTGATAGCCGCCCCACGCTACGCGGGGCCACTGCTCTTTGACAACAGAACAATTCACGACCCGTTAAGGCCGGAATAACTCTGCGCGCATCAAGTACGCTTCGCTCATTCACGCGGACCCTGAGGATGTTTTCCTGAGAAAAACGTCCTCCGAGCCACCGTCGCCTATGGCCCTACAAGTGGCTGGGCCGCTACAGGCCTTACAATCCGCTGGGCCGCTTCAGCACTTTCATCTTCTTGGCAGGTCATCAGGGCCATCGGAAGGGAAAACCAGCCCTCGTATTTCGCGGACTATTCGTCCGGCCAGCCGCCCCAGCAGGTAGAAGAACCCACCGGGCACCTGCCATCGCTTGTATGGCTTGCCGGGCGGGCCCAAGGCGACCGCGACATCCCCGCAAGGGTTCAATGCATCATACGGCCAGATTCTGCCACGGACCCTGACGCTGTAGCGAGCATCGACGCCCACACCATAGATGTTGCAGAATAACTCTGTCGCAATTTGTGCCGCACGTTCGGGGCCTTCATCACACTGGCATACAAGCCTGTCGACAAATGTGCCGTCTACCACATGAAAAGCACAGGCGATTCCCTTGTGTTGCAGGTGCTCCAGGAAACCTTGTGAATGTGGACTAACGGACCTGGCATCATCCGCAATTACCATCAGTCGTATCCGAGGAGGGCCGAAGGCAAATTCTTTGCGCAGTCTCACTGCCTTCCCCGTGGTTTCTTCTGAAATAACCATTTCCGAACCGGACTCGCCTCTCTTGGCCAATTCCCCAAAATGTGCCGCAAACTCGTCAAGCTTGACACCCGTGTATATCAGAGGATATAGCCTTTCGACGATATGCCAGAAGAGGCTATGGAGCGCCATGCATACAACAATAACTGACAGAATCAGGACTACGTCAATCATGCTGGTCCTCAGCTATTTGGGCAGCCTCTCCAAGCCCCCAGCCAGCGAGTACGCCATATCGGATCCCACCACCGTTCTGGAAAATGCTCGGCATTCCTGGCTGATAGGACTCCGCAAAACCATACCCCGCCATGTATGTCCAGTATGGCAACGAGGATCCCATCATCGCTTGCGAAGTATATATTCCGATCCCGACTCCCGTCCAGATAGCATTCTCGGCTGCGGCAAAAACCATGTGTCCGGCCAGGCTTGTTTGCGTGTAGAAGATGGCTGCCGTCTCTTTTGCTCCCACGACGATGTCAGCGCCAGTCGTCGCGAGGGCTCCAGGAAGCTGCGACATAGGAACTGTGCCGATTTCCGTCAGCCCTGCTGCAGCCAAGCTTTGCAGTATTAAGGCCGCTGCGGCGGCCGCAGCAGCAGTTCGAGCAGACCACCTGCTAACATCCTCGTAGGCAGTGCCCCCAATCGCAGTGTGGCCGCGCACTTCATCAAGCATGCTGTTGATCTTGTCGACGCCGTCAACTTCCCCTCCCGTCACGAAACGAGCTATATACACTCCCGTCTGCGCAAGATGCAGCACACCCATCGCGGCCGCCCAACCCATGGAATCGAGCTCTTGATCTCCTCGCTCCAGAGCCCATGCTTCATCCTCCATCGAAGGGTATGTGCCTTGCGCATGTCGTACGTCTTCCAGATTGAAGCCACGCAGATATTCCGGCACTAGATTATCGTACGGCGTGCTGTTGTACGGGAGAAGGGCCATCGACTCAGAAGAAGACATCTGGAGAAGCTGTGGATCTGCAGCCAATAGATCGCTCTTCGACGTTGGCACCCCAAGCAAGAGGCCCCAATCTGTGACATATCCTGATGTCGGCTGCGCTGCGGGGACCGAATCGACAATGGGCGCCTGCGAAGAAGGGAACAAGAACGGACTGGACATAAACGACGGACTCGGCGTTTCAGACACATCGGAAGACAGCATTATCGCCAGCCCCGACGGGTCCCTGCCATTCATGGGGTTGTTGAGGCAGTAGGTCCGGGGGTTCATGCCATCGGCCAGGCCGATCGGGTCTTTTTGCATCCATGTGCCTACATACGGGTGCAGGTCCCGCGCGCCGGCGTGGTAGAGGCCGGCTAGCGACAGGTACTGATAGCTGGCGAAGAGGTACTGGCTGTTCTTGAGGTCGTTGCTCTGCACGGCCCAGGCGGCGTTGTAGAAGATCGGGGCGCCGCGGGTCTCGTAGCCGTACCGGGCGGCTACCGTGCCGTCCGTCTGCACCAGGGCCGTCACATTGTCGTTGGCGTCGTGCGTATAGTACAGCCGCTCCGACGTCTCGTCCGTGCAGTTGCCGTCCTGGTTCGGCGGATTGGACGTATCCGCGTCGCGAAGCACCGGCGTGGCGCCGTTCAGGCCCCAGACGTACTGATACCGCGCCAGCGTGGCCACCGACCCGAAGTCCTCAGCGACGGCCCACCGCGCCTCCACCACCTGAGCGGCCGCATTGAGGTAATAGTCCATCCGGTGATAAATCCCCACGCCGTAGTCCACGCTGCCCGTGGCGATCAACTGCCCCTGGCCGTCGTAGTACAGCCGCTGCTCCCACTGCTGGTACCACTCGCCCGTGTCGCGGTACGCCTTCACCAGGCGGTTCCACGCGTCGTAAACGTAATCTACCGACGTGCTCAGTTCGGCGGCCTTGCCGCCGGGGCCGGTGATCATGTTGCCCGCGTCGTCATACACCGGCGTCGCCCAGGCCGTCTGGCCCTGGCCTTCGGTTACATCCGTGATCTCATTGGCCGCGTTGGCATCGCGCGACTGGTCCAGATCGCCCGCGTCGGTATAGTCCCCGTCGCCGTTGGCGTCGGTGGCGAAGCCGCTCCAGTTGCCCAGGGCGTCCAGGTCCCACTCTTGCCCCTGCGACAGCGTCGTCATCGCGTCCTTGTTGGCGTTGAGGTCGCCGCGCAGCGTTGCCGTGAGTTGCCGTAGCGAATCGTACGAGTACAGTTCGTCTATGCCGCTGGCGCCGCTCTGGAGGTTCTCGCGATACGTGCGGCTGCCCGCCCCGTTGTAGCCGTATCCGTACCCGTCGATGATCGTGCTGCTGTCGTTGGTCCACTTCTGATCAATCACGCGCCCGAAGCGGTCC
>JAJFVE010000065.1 GCA_021371965.1 Planctomycetaceae bacterium | reverse complement strand
CGCCGACAACCTGTGGGGGCTGTACAACTGGGTGCATGCGAATCTCACGCAGGCGGGGATCAAGGATGATATGGCGCTGCTCGAGCAGATCATCGAGATCATGACGAACCTGCGCGAGGCGTGGCGAGAGGCGGAGGCGGCTTGCCGGGCGGAGGAAGGCGGGGATGGGGCTAAGGCGGCGTAGGGGCAGAGGAAAGGCGAAGACGGAAAACAGAAAACGGAGAACAGGGGGAGGGGAAGGTGGGGTACGAAGAGGCGATGGGGTGACGTTGGAGCAGGTTCCGGCATGCGGAGCATGCCTGCCACGCGCAGGGAACGAAAAGCAAAGGGCCCTCCGGGAGAGAGACGGAGGGCCCTTTTCGCGTCTGCCGGTTGAGGAACCGGCATTTGGTGGCTGGCTTCGCTGGGTCGAGGAGCGGTGCCAGCCGCTGGCTAGACGCCCACGCCGGTTATGGCTGGGACAGGGAAGAGACGCAGTGGAGCGTCCTGCTGGACCTCGTCCACGCTGAGGTGCTCGGCGTGGATGTTGCGCGAGGGCGACATCAGGATCGCGCGCTGGATTACGTTCTCCAGCTCGCGGAGGTTGCCCGGCCAGTGGTGGTCGCGCAGCCGCGCCTCGGCACACTCGCAGAGGGTCTTGGCCCCGGAGCCGGGGGTGTGCTTGTTGAGGAAGTGGCGGGCGAAGACGAGTACATCGCCCTCGCGGTCGCGCAGGGGCGGCAGGTTGAGATTCATGACGGCCAGGCGGTAGTAGAGGTCTTCACGGAAGCGGCCTTCGCGGACAGCGCGGCGCAGGTCCTGGTTGGTTGCGGCGATGACCCGGACGTCCACCTTGACTGTCTCGAGACCCCCGACGCGGACGAAGCTCTTGTCCTGCAGAAAGCGCAGCATCTTGACCTGCATCGGCATGCTCATGTCGCCGATCTCGTCGAGGAAGAGCGTGCCCTTGTGGGCGGTTTCACAGAGGCCAGGCTTGGCGCGGGTGGCGGAGGTGAACGCCCCGCGCTCGTGGCCGAAGAGTTCGCTTTCGAGGAGGCTTTCGGGGATGGCGCCGCAGTTGACCGCGACGAAGGGCTTGTCGCGGCGGGGGCTCATGAAGTGCAGCGCCCGGGCGAGGTACTCCTTGCCGGTGCCGGTCTCACCCTCGATGAGGCAGGTGACGTCGCTGGGGGCGGCCTGCGCGGCCTGGGTGTAGGTGCGGCGGCAGGAGCCGCTGGCGCTGTAGACGTGGTCGTAGTCGCTGCGCTTGCGGAAGCTGCGCCAGAGCAGCTCGTACTGCGGCCGGCTGGCGGCGGTGAGACCGAGGGCTTCGGCCATCTGCCGGACGACGCGGTCGGCCGAGAGGCTGGCCGGGACGTAGTCATAGCAGCCGAGGCCGATGAAGGCAACGGCTTCGGAGATGGACGGTGAGGAGGTAACTGCGACTACCTCTCCCTCGTAGCCGTCCTCCCGCAGCCCGGCGACGGCCTCGACGGGATCGTCCGGAAAGCTCTGACAGTGCAGCAGCAGGTGGCTGCTGCGAGCGGCGAGCGACAGTTGTTGTGCGTCTTCCACCACGTCGGCTCGGAGCTTGAGCCTGGCCAGTTCGTTCGTCCATTTGGTTGCGACATCTTGATCTGTAGCGGCGACGAGGACAAGGTCGTGGATGGCTAGAGGCACTCGATTCCCTCCCAAGAACGTTGCGCCCAATGGCAGCCGGTGACTGGTTGTAAACAGCAATGACATGCCGAGGGGGATATGCGCGCGCCCAACGCGCGAAGCGAAT
>JAJFVE010000055.1 GCA_021371965.1 Planctomycetaceae bacterium | reverse complement strand
GAACACGAATGACACGAATGAAGTGAATGGTCAAAGAAAAGGCCGCCGGGGACGCTGGCCTTTGTTGTTTCCCTTACTCATTCGTCCCATTCGTGACATTCGTGGTAAGTTTTCTTTTGAAGCGGGCTCATCACAGCTCAGCGGCCGTCAGCGCAAGATGTTCGCCCGGGCGGGTCTTGACGGTAAAGCGGGCACCCTTGAGCGTTTGAGCAGGCTTGCCGTCGCGGTGGAGCGTGACGCCTTTGTCTGGCCAGGGGTTGACGACGGTGCAGTCGCGGCCTTTTTCGCTGAGGATTTTGACGTCGCGGACTTCCCCGCCAGCCAGGCTCGCCCAGACCAGGAAGGCCCCGCGGCAGCGCAGCGAGCCGAAAGCAGCGTCCATTTCGCGCGGCCAGCAGGGGAAGAATCGCAGCACGCCCTCGTGGCTTTGCAGCAGCATTTCCTGGATGGCGTTAGGGACGATGCTCTGGTTCTCCATGCCGTGCGGGTTGCCGCGAATCATGCCGTTGGGCAGGCCGATGTCCGCCAGCATCTTGCGCATCTCGCGCAGGATGATATTGGCGTCGTAACCGACGCGGGCGGCCGCGGCGTAAATGCTGTTCTTGCCGTTGAAGTCATCCCAGCGCGCCATCACGGTGATCTGGTTGCGCGACCGCTCGATCAGTTCGGCTGAACTGTCCAGGCCGATCCCGCCGGCGGGGTAGATGTGCTGGAGGCCGACGGTGTTATCGCGCCACCAGGGCGTGCCGTGCTCGGTGTAGCGGAAGATCGGCAGGCCCAGCGTCCGCTCGTCGTGGGGGAGGTGCGCCGGCCAGAACTGCTCCGGAAGATCGCGCACGGTGCAGGTGGGGTAGCCGCTGATGTGGTCGCGGATGTGCTGCCATTTCTGGCGGCGGGCGGAGTCGACGCCCAGTTCGCCGCTGATGTCCAGCGCCAAGTCCATCACCATGCGCACGAAGCCCAGCGAGACGATCGGGTTGACGTCGTCGCCCGAGCCCTCGTGCACGGCGTCCTGATAGATGACATAGCGCCCGTCCTCGAACTTGAGCCAGTTCTCCCAGAACTCCGCCGTGGCCGACACGAACGGCCAGACGGCGGCCGCGAAGTCCAGGTCGTACGTGGCGTACCAGCGAAAGGCCATCGGCACGCAGGAGTAGGCGCTGTTGCTTTTTTGCATCAGGGCGATCAGGTACGCCACGGAGCCCTTGGGGCCGATGCCCACCGGCTGATACGCGCCCTCGACGCCCAGTTCCTCGCGGCACCAGCGGCGGCAGAAGTCCAGGCCGTCCAGGAACGGCTGATGGCACGGGTCGGCCTGGGCGATGTGGTTGGCGGCGTAGAGCCCGTAGAACGTGGCGACGTGGTTGTAGTTGGTATGGTAGTCGCCCTGCCACATCGGATCGTCGCTGGTCACCCAGCCGAAGAGCCCGGGCGGGAACGCCTTCACGCGGCTGGCGCTGGCCAGCACGTAGTTCGACAGGTAGTACCGTTGCTCGAGCGTCTTGTCGGGGATCTCGACGAACGACTCGTCCCAGAACGCCCGCCACCATTGCTCGTGCGACTGGCGCAACTGCGCCAGATGCCGCTCGTCAGCGCTGACTGTCTGCTGTATAGCGGCCGCGACGTAATCCTTCTCGTCGAAGATGCTGCATACGGCCGCGACTATCGTGATCGGTTTGCCCGGCTCGAGGACAAACGAGCCGCCCGGACCGGGATTCTTGACCGCGCAGGCCGCCCCGGCCCGCACGATCACGTCTTTGTCAAACAGGCGCTGGGCAAGCTGCACTTGATCCTTCTCAAAGCGCTTGGCCGTTTCGGGCGACAGAACATTCGCCGGCATATCCAGGCGCATCGTGCCGGCTATCGCGCCGCCGCGGGCTTCGAGCCTGATCACCAGCACGTTCTCTGTGGCGGCAACGTACGTTTCCAGCAACAGTGTGCGCGGGCCCTTCTCGAACCGCCCGGAGGTGACGGCCGTCAGCAGCGTCTGCTCGACGCGGTACGACGCGCCGGCCATGTCGGGGAATGAAAGCTCCAGCACCGCCAGCGGCTGGGGTTTGGACTCGTGCGGCAGTTTCATGACCCACAGGTCGTTCTTGTTGATGTGGAACCGCAGGCGATCGGCCGTGCCGGCGAGGGCGGCCAGCGTGTCGCCGTTGCCCAGCAGCGGGCCGTCGACAGCCGCATTGCAGGGCGTATTCTCCGGTGGCTGCGTGAAAATGGCCTTGTGGGCGGAGACGATCGTTGCCCCGGTACGGGCGGCTGCGTCCATTGCCGAAGCTCCAATTAGTTTTACCGCGGGTAGGCGGCGAACTCGATCTTCACGATCGCGTAATCGCAGACGGCGTCGGGGCATTTTTCCGGCAGACCGGACAGCGTCACGCGCGAGGCCTTCTTGACGGTCTCAGTGTCGGGCTGGGCCGTGCGGTCGATGGTCAGCTTGGCGCCATTGGTGAGGATGCTCGCGCCGAGCAGCTTGCCATGCACGTTGTTCAGGACGATCTTGCCCCCGGCCGGCCACTTGGGCAGCCAGAGGTAGGCGGTGTTGCCCTTGCGGGTCCAATATCCGCCGGCGTCGCTGGTGATGAAGCCCAGCGCCTCGGGGCGATCGACGTGGCCGTAGATCGCCTCGCCATGCGACTGGAGCCACTTGCCCACCACCGCCAGGCGCTCCTGCTCGAGCTGGCCGATCCGCCCTGTGGCGGGGTTGGGCCCGACGTTCAGCAGCAGGTTGCCCGTCCCGGCGACAATCTGGCGGAACATGTCCACGATGTCGCGGGGGGTGTAGTAGTTCTTGAAGTCGGTCGGGTACCACGTCCAGAGCTTGTGGTGGAAGGGCATGCACGCTTCCCAGTCGCTATCGGGGTGCAGCGTGGCGCTGATGTGGCCTTCGGAGCAGGTGAAGTCCTCGGCCGTCAGCGAGCGGTCGTTGATGATGATCCCCGGCTGCAGGCGGCGGACCATCGCGTTCATCTTCTGGGCTTCCCACTCGCCGCCGTATCCCAGCGGGCTTGGGCCGTCGTACCAGAGGATGTCGATCTTGCCGTAGTTGGTCATCAGCTCGCGCAGCAGGGCCTGCGTGTAGTCCAGGAACCGCCGGCGCGAGTCGTCGTCGTGCCTGCAGGCCAGGCCATCGGGATAATTGTGGTCCCACAGGGAATAGTAAAAGCCGACCTTAAGCCCTTCCTCGCGGCAGGCCTTGACGTACTCGGCCACCATGTCGAAGCGCGGGCCCATGTTGATCGAGTTGAACTCCGTCAGCTTGGTGTCCCAGAGCACGAAGCCTTCGTGGTGCTTGGTGGTAAAGACGATGTACTTCATGCCGGCGGCCTTGGCGGTCCGGGCCCAGGCGCGGGCGAAGTCGCGCGGCGGCGTCAGGCCGGCCACGTACCAGCGCTTGCGCTGCTCGGGCGTGGCGCCTTCGGGGGGCTTGTTGGGCAGCGTCTTGGAGACGTACCAGTCGTACCACTGCGAGAAGGGCCCGTAGTGCACGAACATCCCGTATCGCGCCTCGCGGAACCACTCCATCCGCTCGTCGCGAGCAAGGCGGTCGGGGCAGCTCGGCGCCACCGCATTGCTCTGACATCCTGCTAAAGCAGACGCGGCCGCCAGAAACAGAACCACTGTGCGGTTGACAATCATGTGACAATCCTTTGCCAAGGAATGATCGAAGTTCTTTTCACACAGGACCAACTGTAGCTAATTGCCAGTGCGTTGCCTATAGGGTAGACTCACTTTGTCCCGCTAATGTTTTGCTTGGCGTAACGATTTGGTCCTCGGGATCAAATCAGCCGCTGAGGTCGCTGAGGACGCTGAGGGAAGAGGTTGTTTTGCTTTCTAATGTCCT
>JAJFVE010000054.1 GCA_021371965.1 Planctomycetaceae bacterium | reverse complement strand
GCCCCCACAATGATCCCCAGTCCAACGCTGTCCATATACTCGACCTGAGACATGTCCAGGACCAGAAACCGGGCCCCCTGCTCCACCGCCTCCCCCAACTCCTCGCGCAGCGGCGGGCCTGTAAATGCGTCCAACTCCCCGTACAGCGCAAATAAGGCCCCTTCACTACCCAGCGGTGTCTTCTTGGTCTTCACATTCGTTCCCCTAACCGATCGGTGTTGGGACGGGCGTCTGGCCCCTCACCCCCGCCCCGCCAGCTCGCCAGCCTAATCGTCCTGTTCCCGCAGCCCCTCCAGATACTCTGCGATCCGCCGCTCCCGCGGGTTGTCTTTGGGCACGTAATACTTCTTCCCGCTCAACCCCGGCGGCAGATACTCCTGCCCCACCCAGCCGCCAGGATAGTCGTGCGGGTACTTGTACGCTTCCTTCTTCTTCCCAACTGCCGGCGCGTTGCTAAGATGCTCAGGTACCTTTGCCGAGCCTTCCTTGGCCACGTCCTCCCGTGCCTTCGCAATCGCCAGGTAAGCCGAATTGCTTTTGGGCGCCGTCGCCAGGTGGATAGTGGCCATGGCCAGCGGTATCTGCGCCTCGGGCAACCCAACGTATTCTACAGCATCGGCGGCGGCGATAGCAACTCGCAGCGCTGTCGGGTCCGCCAGCCCCACATCCTCCGCGGCCTGGATCACGATCCGCCGGGCAATGAATCGGGGGTCTTCCCCCGACTCCAGCATCTTGGCCAGCCAGTAGACTGCCGCGTCAGGGTCTGAGCCCCTCATGGACTTAATGAATGCCGAGATGGTATCGTAGTGCTCATCTCCGGCCCGGTCATACTTCAGAACCGGGCGCTGCAGGGCTTCCTGCGCCGCCTCCAGCGTCACCCGCCGTACTCCCTGCTCATCCTCCTGCGCCGTCAGCACGGCAAGCTCCAGCGCTCCCAATGCCGTCCGCACGTCGCCATTCGCCCCCTCCGCCAGATGCCGCAACGCTTCCTCTGCCACGACCACCGCCATCTTCCCCAACCCACGCTCCTCGTCCGCAAGCGCCCGCTCAAGCAGGCCCTGCACCTGCTCGGCGGTGAGCGGCTCCAGTGCATACAACCTGCACCGGGACCGAAGTGGCGTGGTCAGGCTGAAAAAGGGGTTCTCAGTCGTTGCGCCAATGAACGTGAAGACGCCCTGCTCCACATGGGGCAACAGGTAGTCCTGCTGGCTCTTGTTGAGCCGATGGATCTCATCAATGAAGACTATGGTCCGCCGGCCGTGAAGCTCCCGCCGCTCCCGCGCCGCCTTGGCCACGGCCTTGATCTCGTTAACACCTGCCGCCACCGCCGACAGCGGCTCGAAATGGTGCTTGGTCATGCCGGCGATGATCATCGCCAGGGTGCTCTTGCCACACCCTGCCGGGCCGTACAGGATCATCGAGGGCGGCGCATCGCTCTCTATGGCCTTCCGCAGCAGCGCTTCCGGCCCCAGCAAATGCTCCTGCCCCACGAACTCATCCAGAGTCCGCGGCCGCATCCGCGCCGCCAGCGGCATGCTCTGCAGATCAGGCTGCCCAAACAGATTTGCGGTACTACCCATGGAACTACCTTTCGCCCCGTCTCCTGCCGGCACCCTC
>JAJFVE010000048.1 GCA_021371965.1 Planctomycetaceae bacterium | reverse complement strand
CTCGCTCCATCAAGGTATAGTGCTTATGACTGTCAAAGGCGATATACTCGTTCATGCGCGGCTCCTTTCTTGTTAGCTAGTCGCCACTGTAACGTGGCGACGGGAGTCGCGCTTTCATATGTTCACTCCAGGGTCGCCTTGTGGCGACGGGGTTTCTTACATCAGCGGGCTCTGTGGCTCTGTGGTGAGTTGTTTTTGTTTGCTGCTGGCGGGGATCGTGGCTGTCGGGCTTTGCCCTCCCGCCACGGCACCTGGTTGGGGGATTGCTGATTACTGATTACTGATTACTGATTACTGATCACTGGTTACCGATCACTGATTTACCGAGTTCGGGTTGCTGCCCTGGGCCGGAACAGCGATCGGCGGAGCCGTTCCAGCAGGGCCAGGAGGCCCAGGCGGCGGTAGGTTCTTCGATAGCGGCGGCGGGGGCGGACTCTCATGCCGCCGCGCCAGCCGGCCCACTCGCGCTGGCGAAGCTCGCGGCGTTTGATCTTGCCACTGATGGTCTTGGGCAGCTCTTTGACGAACTCAATCGCTCGCGGGTACTTGTACGGCGCGGTGATGCTCCGCACGTGCTGCTGCAGCTCCCCCACCAGCGCGGCTGAGGGTTCGTAACCGTCCGCCAGCACCACGAAGGCCTTGACGATCTCGCCGCGCAGGACATTCGGGCTGGCGACGACGGCCGATTCCTTCACGGCCGGATGCTCGATCAGGGCACTTTCGATCTCGAAAGGCCCGATGCGGTAGCCGGAGGTGATGATCACGTCGTCGGCGCGCGAGACGAACCAAAAGTACCCGTCGCTGTCGCGGTAGGCGCGGTCGCCGGTGAGGTAGAAGTCGCCGCGGAAGGCCGCGGCTGTCGACTCTTCGTCGTTGAGGTACCCGGCGAAGAACCCCACCGGGCGGTTGGGCTTGATGCGGATGGCGATGTGCCCTTCATTGCCGTCGGGCAGCGGGCGGATGTCGTCGTCGACGATCAGCACGTCGAAGCCCGGCACGGGCTTGCCCATCGAGCCGGGCTTGACGGGAAAACACCGGTAATTCGCCAGCACGTTGACGGTCTCGGTCTGGCCGTAGCCGTCGTGGATGTCCAGCCCCGTGGCGCCCCGCCAGATGCGGATGACCTCGCCGTTGAGCGGCTCGCCGGCGCTGGTGCAGTGCCGAAGCGACGACAGGTCGTAGTTGTCGAGATTGTCCCGCACGAGAATGCGATAGACCGTCGGCGGCGCGCAGAAACTGGTCACGCCGATGCGCCCGATCATCGTCAGCGTCTTTTGCGGCTCGAACTTCGGCGCGGCCGAGACGAACACCGTCGCCCCGACCGTCCATTGCCCGAAGAGACAGCCCCAGACGGCTTTGCCCCAGCCGGTGTCGGTCATCGTCCAGTGCGTGTCGGTTGGCTTGAGGTCGTGCCACAGCTCGGCCGTCAGCCGGTGGCCGATGCCGTACGACGCCTGCGTGTGCAGCACCATCTTGGGATACGCCACGGTGCCGGAGGTGAAGTAGATCAGCATGTGGTCGTCGCTGCGGGTGCTCTGCCAGTTGTCGAACGTCTCGCTCTGGGCGGCCAGGGCGGCGGCACAGTCGATCCAGCCCGGGCGCGGCGCCGCGGCGCCGACAACGATCTTGTGCGCCAGCGTCGGGCAGCGGGCGGCGATCTCGTCAACCACGCCGGCCAGCTCGGCCGAGGAGATTACGCCCACCGCGCCGGAAACTTCAAAGCGGTACAGCAAGTCCCGCGGACGCGACTGCGTGGTCGTCGGGATGGGGATGATTCCCAGCTTGATCATCGCCAGCATGGCCACGTACCAGTCGGCCCGCCAGCCCATCAGCACCAGCACGCGCTGGCCCTTGACGATGCCCAGTGACCGCAGCAGATTGCAGCAGCGGTTGATCCGGGCGGACAACTGGCCGAAGGAGTGCGACTCGATGGTGTTCCAGTCGGCCGAGCCCACCAGCAAGGCCGTACGCCCCGGCTCCTGGCGGGCCCACTTCTCGAACACGTCGACGGTGTAGTTGAACAGCTCAGGCACGTCCAGCGCGTACTCGCGCCGGGCGGTTTCATAATCGCCAATGTTCGGCGGGGCGATGTTCTTGGAGGACATCATAAACAAAAGCTCTCAGCCATCAGCTATCAGCCGTCAGCGAAAGCTGATAGCTGACAGCCGATAGCTGACAGCCAAGAGTTACCTCGGATACGCCGCAAACTGCATCTTGATCACGGCGCACTGGCAGATCTTATCGGGGCAGCCCTTGGGCAGGCCGCTGATGACGATCTTCTCGCCTTCCTGCGTGAACTTCAGTGGCTTTTTGGTCGTCAGCAGCGAGCACTTGAGCAGCTTGGTGTGCACCTTGTCGATGGTGATGGTGCTCTTACCGGGCCACTTGAACAGCCACAGGTACGCCGTTGTGCCGTGCTTGGTCCACTTGGCGCCGGCCGGCACCGTCAACTGGCCCAGGGCCTCGGCGCGTTCGTTGGTGCCGTAGACGGCCTCGCCATTGACCTTGAGCCACTTGCCGACGGTGGCCAGTCGCTCGACCTCGATATCGCGAATCTGCCCGGTGTAAGGGTTGGGCCCGCTGTTGAGCAGGACGTTGCCGCCCATGTTCACGACGGTGGCCAGCAGGTCCAGGATCCCGCGCGGGGTGTAATACTTGCTCTTGGGCGTGGGATGCCAGGCCCACGTGCCATTGAACGTCATGCAGCATTCCCAGTCCTGGTCCGGATACGCCGTCGAGGTGATGTGGCCTTCGGAGCAGGTGAAGTCCTGGTACGTCAGCGAGCGGTCGTTGATGATGATGCCCGGCTGATGCTTGCGGACCATGGCGTTG
>JAJFVE010000043.1 GCA_021371965.1 Planctomycetaceae bacterium | reverse complement strand
CGCATCTTCTCGCTCCATCAAGGTATAGTGCTTATGACTGTCAAAGGCGATATACTCGTTCATGCGCGGCTCCTTTCTTGTTAGCTAGTCGCCACTGTAACGTGGCGACGGGAGTCGCGCTTTCATATGTTCACTCCAGGGGGCCTTGCCGCAATCGCACGTGCTGCGGCGCTTCGCTCATGGACTCTTTTGCCCCGGCGAAGTAGAATGAGATTCTACCGGGGCGTAGCTCAGCTTGGTAGAGCGCCAGGTTTGGGACCTGGAAGTCGCTGGTTCAAGTCCAGTCGCCCCGATTGGTGTATTTCAGTGTTGGCGATGTTCGCGTCCGTTCGCGGCTATTCCACCAGTTCCCGGATAAACGCAGCCAGGCCGTTTTCGGCGACTTGGTCGGCCTCGGCGATCAGCATCGGCGAGCCGTTGGGCATGGCTACGCCGAGGCCCACTTTGCGGATTAGTTCCAGGTCGTTCACATCGTCGCCCACAGCCGCGATCTGGCCGGGGCCTATTCGATATGCCTGCGCCACGTACTGCACGGCGGTGAACTTGCTCACGCCGGGGGCGAAGCTCTCGACGATCGTTACACCGTAGTTGGGCGCGAGGATCGCGTGGACGGTCAGGCGGCCGTGGAACTGCTCGCGCAGGCGCTCGCTGACGGCCGCGGCATCGGTTGATTCGACGACGGCGGAAATCCGCAGCGGGTCGGGCATTTCAGGGGCCTCGGCGATGCGTTCGACGCGGTGCACCTTCACGTTCATCTTGCTGAACCACAGGCGGTGGGCTTCGTCGCCGCGGCCGTGCTCGGCCACGATGTACTCCACGCCATGTCGCCACACATCGAGGATGGCCATGGCGGAATAGCCCGCATCGCCCAAGGCGTTGGAGAACTCGACGGCGACCGCTCGGGGGATGGGTTGCTGCCAGAGTGTGCGGCCGCTGTGGGCCTCGGACACCAGCGCTCCGCCGATGAGGACCATGGGCTCGAAGGGCTCCTTGAGGCCGAGCTGCCGCCAGACGCCGACGGTTTCGACATAGCTGCGCCCGGTAGCCAGCACGATGCGGATGCCCGCGGCCTCCGCGGCGCCGACGGCGGCCGCGACGTCAGGCGGGACGATGTTATCGCGGCCGACGAGGGTGCCGTCGACGTCGAGGGCGAGGAGTCTGTATTTGGGCGCCAAGCTCATTGTCCGCCGTCGGGGACACGCACAACGGAGTTGTGCGTGGCACCCTCTTTACTTGACCTTTAACCCGTAGAACGCCAGGATCGGCAGCATGCGCGGCTGATCGTGCGGGACGGTCGGCGGGTTCATTCCGAAGCCGCCGTGGACGACGGCCTTGTCGGCGAGCTTGCGGCCGAGCTTGAGGCGGATCGTGTCGCGCTTGATGTACGCCACGCCCTCGACGGGCACATTGCCCTGGGCGTCTTCGACGACGAAGGGCTTGATGCTGGCGCGGCCGTCCACGGTGGTCAGTTGGCCGGTGACGTTGGCGAAGCGGATGTCGATGGCCTTGCCGGCCTGGGCCTTGCGTGCGGTAGCGGGCTCGGGTGCCTGCCAGGCGATGGCTTTGCCGTAGACGGCCCCGAGCGCCGTGGCGGCGGCGCGCTGGGCCATCAGCAAGTTGCCGTGTGCAGAATTATGGATGCCGTCAGACAGCGGCTGATCCAGCGTCGGAACGACGGTCACGCCGGCGAGCTGCTTGGGCACCACGCGCTGCGTTTCGCGGATGATGGACCAGCCGCGGTCGGCTTCGTCCTGCGGGTCGGCGATCACGCAGTTGAGCTGGATCGTCAGCACGTGCAGGTCTGGGTTCTTCAGCGCCTTGCGCCAGGCCTTGACGGCCGCGATGAACCGCTTGCCGTAGGTCTTGCACGTCGTGGGGCCGGCGTCGGAGCAGCCCTGGTACCACAGCACGCCGCGTGCGCCGCCGGGAGCATTCGCGGCCTGGACCATGATGTCGTACAGGCCGCTGTCGCCCGGCTCGGTCGGGTTCCACATCGATAGCGGACTGCCACCCAGCGAGACCTGGATCAACCCGATGGGGTAGCCCAGGCTGCGGCTGACGATCTTCGCCCACGCCATCCACGGTCCGTGCTGCGGGTAGCCCTCGCGGTTGACCATGTGGGCGGTGTCGGTGGTTTCATTGGCCGGCTGCGTGCACAGGCTCCAGCGCATGGCGTTGTTGAACACGTGCACGCCCAGTTGCGGCGGGTCGTACACGGGCTCGCGGCCGTAACCGGCGGAGTTGCTCTGCCCGGTGATGATCCAGATGTCGCCGACGCCCAGGAAGTGTCGGCAGTCGCCCATGAAGCCGCCCCAGGCGTTGTAGTCGTGCAGGCGCGTCTCGAGGCGGTAGAGGCCGCCGGCGGGAATGTTCTTGAGAGCGGCAGTCCAGGTGCCGTTCTTCTTCAGCAGCGCGTCCTGCCAGTCGAGCTCGGCCGTGACGGCAGCGCCGGTGTCTTCGCTTACCAGTCGCACTTGGGCGGTGAACTTCTTCCACGCCGGCCACTGGCCGAATCCCCAGCGTCCGCTGACGCGGATCTCGCCGCGGCCGGTCTTGTCCTGCTGAAAGATCTGCCAATCGCTGGCGCCGCTGTCGATGGTCGTGCCGAGTACCGCTGCCTCTTTGGCCATGGGAAAACTCCTGTGTGTGGGGCAAACCGAGAAGCAGACACATTACGGGCTTTGTACGATAATTCAAGGGAAAACGCCGTGGCGGGAGAAGCAAAACCCGACGACGAGGACGAGAACGACGACGAGCATGAGAAAACAGTTTATACTGCTTGTTCATCATGGCGTTAACGAGAGGATGATTATGTACTGTTCGTTCAACCGCTGGGCCGGTGGCAAGACGCGATGCCTGACGATGAGCTATGACGACGGCGTGACGGCTGACCGACGGCTGGTGGAGATCTTCAACCGCTACGGCATCCGCGGGAGTTTTCATCTCAACGGCGGCTGGCTTGGCCGCGACGGCTACATCGCGCGGGAGGCGGCGGCGGGGCTTTATGCCGGCCACGAGATTTCGGCGCATGGGTACACGCATCCGCTGCTGTCGCGCCTGCCGGAATCGGTGCTTGCCCAGCAGATGATCGACGACCGCCGCAGCTTGGAAGCGCTGGCCGGATACCCCGTGCGCGGGATGAGCTATCCTTATGGCGACTACAGCCCGCGAGTCATCGAGTTGCTGCCGGCGCTGGGGATCGAGTACGCCCGCACAGTGGCCGCCCACGGCGGGTTCCACATCCCCGAGAACCTGCTGGCGTGGCACCCGACGTGCCACCACGGCGACGCCCGCCTGGGCGATCTGACGAAGCGATTCGTCGAATCCCAGCCGGGGATGCTCCAGACGCTGTTCTACGTCTGGGGCCACAGCTACGAGTTCAACAACGCCGGCAACTGGGACCTGATCGAGAACTTCTGCAAGAGCGTCGCCAACGACAGTCAGACCTGGTACGCCACGAACATCGAAGTGGCTGACTACATCAACGCCCAGCGCGCTCTGCGAGCCACAGCCGACGGCGAGTGCCTGTTCAATCCCTCAGCCGTCAGCATCTGGGTCGACGTGCACGGCCAGGCGGTCGAAGTCGCGCCAGGAAAAGTGGTGCATCTGGCGACGGCATGAACTCAGAGCAACTGTGACAAGAATGTTCGAGCCGGAACGACGAGGGGGCCGCGCGGTCTGGCGGGGCGTCGGCTTAGACGTAGCCGGCGTCGATGACGACCTGCAATGCGTAAGGCGCGACGAGTTCCCTGAATGTTGGGGTTCGGGAGCATGGGCAGGACGCCCACGCTACTCACGGGCAAGATGCCCGTGCTACTGGCTCAGGAACTGGTTGACGGCGGCGGCGGTTTCTCGGCCGCTGGCGATGGCGCGGACGACCAGCGAGGCGCCTGACTGGGCGTCGCCGGCGGCGTAGACGCCTGGGACGCTGGTGGCGCAGTTGGTGATCTTCACGTTGCCGCGCTCGTCGAGCTGGCAGCCGAGGTCTTCCACCAGGCCGCTGTGCTCGACGTGCACAAAGCCCATCGCAATCAGCACCAGGTCGGCCGCCTGCGTGAAGTTCGTGCCGGGCACTTCCTTCATGTCCCATCGCCCGCCCTTGTGCGTCCAGGCGACCTCGATGCCGTGCAGTTCACGGACGGTCTCGCCGATGCCGCTGAGGCGCTTGGTCAGCACGCACCAGCGGCGGGTGCAGCCTTCCTCATGGCTGGAGGAGGTGCGCAGAATCCGCGGCCACGTCGGCCAGGGCGTGTCGGACGGGCGGCGGCGCGGCGGCTGGGGCAGGATCTCGTACTGGTGAATCTCGCGGGCGCCCTGGCGGCGGGCGGTGCCGACGCAGTCGCTGCCGGTGTCGCCGCCGCCGATGACCACCACCACGCGGTCCTTGGCCGAGATCACGTCGCCGTCGACGATCTCGCCACTGTTGATGCGGTTCTGCTGGGCGAGGTACTCCATCGCGAAGTGCACGTTCTCGAGCCCGCGCCCGGGGACGTCCAGCTCGCGCGGGCGGCCGGCGCCCATCGTCAGCACGATCGCCTGGAAGCGGCTGCGCAGGTACTTGCCCGAAAGGTCTTCGCCGATGACGGCGTTGCACTGGAACTCGACGCCCTCGGCCTTCATCTGGTCGATGCGGCGATCGAGGATGCGCTTGTCGAGCTTGAAGTCGGGAATGCCGTATCGCAGCAGCCCGCCGGGCCGGGCGTCTTTCTCGAAGACGACCACGTCGTGGCCCATGCGGGCCAGTTGCTGGGCGGCCGCCAGGCCCGCCGGCCCGCTGCCTATCACGGCCACCCGCTTGCCGCTCTTGACGGGGGCGGGCATGGGCTTGATCCAGCCCTGCTGCCAGCCTCGCTCGGCGATCTGCAATTCGATGTGCTTGATGAGCACGGCGTCGCCGTTGATGTTGAGCGTGCAGGAGGCCTCGCAGGGGGCCGGGCAGATGCGCCCGGTGATCTCCGGGAAGTTGTTCGTCGAGTGCAGGATCTCCAGCGCATCGGCCCAGCGGTTGAGGTAGACCATGTCGTTGAACTCGGGGATGCGGTTGCCCAGCGGGCAGCCGGCCCCGTGGCAGAACGGGATACCGCAGTCCATGCACCGTGCCGCCTGCGTGCGAAGGGCTTCCTCGTCCAGCGGCAGGTCGATCTCGAAGAAATCTTTCACCCGCTGCCCGACGGGGCGGTGCGGAACGTCCTGACGCGGGTAGTCGGTGAATCCGGTCGGCTTACCCATGGTACACCTCCTCGGTGGCGGGCTCGTACTCGCCGCCGCGGGCCTGACGCTCCTTGAGGCGCTCCAGGGCTTTTCGATAGTCCAGCGGCATGACCTTCACGAAGCTGCCGATGACCTGCTCCCAGTTGGCCAGCAGATCGGCCGCGCGGCGGCTGCCGGTCAGCTCCTGGTGCCGCGCGATGAGGTTCTTGAGCAACTGCACGTCTTCATCCAGATAGACCGTCTCGAGGTCGACGGTGTCGAGGTTGCACAGCGTGTCGAACAACTGGTGTTCGTCGAGCACATAGGCGATGCCGCCGCTCATGCCGGCCGCGAAGTTGCGCCCCGTCTGACCGAGCACCACCACGCGCCCGCCGGTCATGTACTCGCAGCCGTGGTCGCCCAACCCTTCTACGACGGCCACCGCTCCGCTGTTGCGGACGGCGAACCGCTCGCCGGCCATGCCGTTGATGAACACCTGCCCGCTGGTGGCGCCGTAGAGCAGCGTATTGCCGACGATGATGTTCCGGTGCGGCTCAAAGGGCGAGCCCGGCGGCGTCTGGACGATGATCCGCCCGCCGGAGAGGCCCTTGCCCAGGTAGTCGTTGCTGTCGCCGATGAGCTTGAGCGTGATGCCCGGCGCCAGGAACGCCCCGAAGCTCTGCCCGGCAGAGCCCGTGAACGTGCAGGTGATGGTGTCTTCCGGCAGGCCGGCGGCGCCGTGGGCGTGGTTCACGCGGTTGCTCAAGATCGTGCCGACGGTACGGTGCACGTTGCGGATGGGCCGGGCGATGACGACCTTCTGCTTGTTCTCCAGGGCGGCTTTGGACTGCTCGATGATCTGCCAGTCCGGGTGGTCGCCGAGGTGATCGGTCTGCTTTCGCGTCAGGCGAAGCGGCGCCTCGGGTCCGACGGCCGCCTTGGCGAAGATCGCCGAGAAGTCCAGCCCGCGGGCCTTCCAGTGGTCCAGCGCCTTTCGCGTGTCGAGGTACTGCGTCTGGCCGATGAGGTCTTCGACCTTGCGCACGCCCAGCTCGGCCATGATGCGCCGCACTTCGTTGGCGACGAACATCATGTACCGCTGCACGTGCTCTGGCTTTCCGGCGAAGCGGCTGCGCAGGGCGGGGTCCTGCGTGGCCACGCCCACCGGGCAGGTGCCCAGGTGGCACTTGCGCATCAGGACGCAGCCCATCGAGACCAGCGCCGCCGTGCCGAAGCCGAACTGCTCGGCCCCCAGCAGCGCCGCGATCACCACGTCGCGCCCGGTCTTCATCTGCCCGTCGGCCTGAACGCGGATGCGGTCGCGCAGGCCGTTGAGCACGAGGGTCTGCTGCGTTTCGGCCAGGCCGAGTTCCCACGGGCAGCCGGCGTGCTTGATCGATGACAGCGGGCTGGAGCCCGTGCCGCCGTCGTGGCCGGAGATCAGCACTACATCCGCATTGCCCTAGGCGACGCCCGCGGCGATGGTGCCCACGCCGACCTCGCTGACGAGCTTGACCGAGACCTTCACGCCCGGGTTGGAGCACTTGAGGTCGTAGATCAATTGCGCCAGGTCTTCGATCGAGTAGATATCGTGGTGCGGCGGCGGGCTGATCAGCGACACCCCCGGCGTCGAGTGGCGCAGGCGGGCGATCGCGTCGGTGACCTTGTGGCCGGGCAGGTGCCCGCCCTCGCCGGGCTTGGCGCCCTGGGCCATCTTGATCTGCAGCTCGCGGGCGTGGGCGAGATAGTCGATCGTCACGCCGAACCGCGCGCTGGCGACCTGCTTGATGGCGCAGTTGCGGCTGTCGCCGTTGGGCTCGGGCGTGTAGCGCTTGGGGTCTTCGCCGCCCTCGCCGGTGTTGCTCATGGCGCCCAGGCGGTTCATC
>JAJFVE010000028.1 GCA_021371965.1 Planctomycetaceae bacterium | reverse complement strand
ACCGGCAACCCCGGCGTCTCGGCCGACTGGATCTACTGGATGCGCGAGTGTGTAACCGGCGGCATGGGCGGCGGTGAGGTCGTCTTCCTCAACGGCGCCTGTGGCGATGTAACGCAGGTTGACAACTTGTCGATGCAGGAGGCGGAGCACGGCGTGAAGTTTGGCCGTCGGGTCGGCCGCAAGGTCGGGGCAGAGGCGCTGAAAGTGCTCACCATGGCCGAGCCGTCCGATCTTGGCCCGGTTGACGCGCGGCAGACCTGGCTGAGCATCCCCAGCCGCACCGTGAGCGAGGAAGTCTTCGAGGAAGCGGTGGAGTATATCGAGTCCGACCCGCCCCAGGCCTGGGACCGCTGGTTCGCCCGCGACCTCATCCTGCTGCACGAGACCCTGAAAGTCGAGCCGGAGGTCGCCGCCGAGGTCCAGGCGATCCAGGTCGGGCCGGTCGTCTTCGTCTCCAACCCCGCCGAGTACTTCTGCCAGTTCGGCCTCAACATCAAAGAGCGGTCGAAATTCCCGTATACCTACGTGGTCGAGTTGGCCAATGGCTGCGTGGGCTATGTGCCCACCCCAGAGGCGCTGGGCCCCAACGGTGGCGGCTATGAGCCGAGGCTGTGCATGAGCAGCCGCCTGGTTCCGGAAGGCGGCAAGATGATGGAAGATGCCGGCGTGGAACTGGCGAACCAGTTGACGCCCACGGAGGCCCCGATTCCGCCCCAGGCGCAGGTAGCCGCCAAGGCCTGGGATGTCAACGCGTCCAGGCTGAAGAAGAGCTAACGCGTCCGCAAGGCTTGCCCGTAGCAACAATACGGCCTGAGGAATCATCTTCCTCAGGCCGTATCCGTTAACCGAGATCGCGCTCAGACCTTATGATCGTCAGGGTCGGTAGAGGCCGCCTTCTTGAACTCGCGGAGGCCCTCGCCCAGGCCACGAAGCGTCTCGGGGAGTTTCTTCGCGCCAAACAGCAGCGCGACCACCAGCAGAACCATGATGATCTCAGGCATACCTAGGCCAAACATTGCGTGATGTCCTTTCTCGTCGTGGGCGCCGCAGTGTCAGCACCGGCACCCAAAACTGCTTCGAATAGCTTCTCAATCGACTGCTCCCGGCATTTCATCGGGTCCTGCCAGTAGGCGATGATACTTCGCGCTACTGCGACAACTCGCGGCAGGGCTCTCTGTAACTCCGGCGATAGTTCGAGGCTGTAGTCAATCCGCGCCGGCTCCACCCCCAGCACCACAATCTCCGGCTTGGCCTCGGGCGCAAAGAAGCCCAGCGCGGTCTTCAGGCTCAACTCGTGCAGCGAGGCCTGTATCGGCCCGCCTGCCACTCCCTCATCGCCTATCAGGTGGATGCTCCCCGGCTCGCCACCAGCCTCCATGGCGTCAATCGCCAACACCCTATCCGCCCACTCCAGCAGATGCAGCGCATCGAGTACCGCCGTACCGACCTCGCAGCAGCAGAGATTGGGGCCGTTACACTCCTGCATAGCCAGGGCGGCGTGGACGCCGATGCCGTCGTCCTGCAGGAGCGAGTTGCCCAGGCCGGCGACGAGTATCGCCGGCCCGGACTTCACGTCCTGTTCGTTAGTGCGTGTGGTCATGATGGTGTCCGTCGTCATGGCTGTGCGAGTGGGTGTGCCCATGGTCATGGTCGTGGTCATGGGTAGTTATCTCATCGCCGCCATGGAAGTGCGGTACGCTGAAGACCTTCGCACCCTCGTTGGGCCTCGCTACGTGCACCGCGCACGAGAGGCAGGGGTCGAAGGAGTGGATGACCCGCAGGACCTCGATGGGTTGGGCGACATTTTGGACCGGAGTGCCGACCAGAGCCCGCTCGATCGGGCCGGCCTGGTTGTAGGCATCCTTCGGGGAGGCGTTCCAACAGGTCGGGGTCACGATCTGGTACCTGGAGATCTTCCCTCCGGAAAGCTGGAGCCAGTGGCCCAAAGCGCCACGTGGCGCTTCGGTCAAGCCGAGAGTATTGACGTTGGTGCTTGGGATCACCGAGTCGGTCACTACCGGCTGGCCCGGCTGGAGCTGGTCCAGCCACGGCGTCATCGCTTGGGCGATCAGCAGCGCTTCCTCCGCCCGGGCGATATGCCGGGCCAGTACCGATACGCCCCGCCGCTTGCCGTCGGTGATGTTCATCCGAGCCAGCGGCCCGACTTCCATCGGCTTGTCCATGTACCGTGGGGCCTTCAGCCAGGAGTACGCATCGCCTTTGGGATACTGCGGCTGGGTGACCCCATTGCCGGGCCGCGCCTTGCTGGCGTCGGCATACCAGGAGTAGGTGACCTGCTCCATGATCTTGCTGACATCCAGCGTCGTGGGAGTGGAGGAGTTGTTGAAGAGCACACCGCGCTTGAGCAGGCGCTTGGCGTCCCCACTGTCGAGTTGAAAGACCCCAAACGCCAGCAGGTTCCCGTAGCCTTTGCCGATGCTGGCATAGTCGGGATACGCCGAGCCCAGGAACTGGACATCCGGCAGGTAGGTGTAGCCGATGAAGTCCACCAGTTCTTTCAGGTACGCCCGGAACTGCGAGATGCGGGCGGCAGTCGGCTGGGCCGTGATGCCACCGGGCACAAACGAGGGCGGCGCCGGCAGGCGTCCACCGAAGATCGCGCCCATCTCGTGGGCCTTGCGCCGCATCTCCAGTGCCTTGACATAGTTGCCGACCAGGCGGTCATTGCCGGCCTGCGAAAGGCGCCGGTCCACCGGCCAGCTCGGCTGCCACGGCGGCATGTTCGGCCCATTCACGAAGTCCAGTGCCGCCAGATGGTAGAAATGCAGAATGTGCGACTGGACGAAGTTGGCCCCCAGGACG
>JAJFVE010000013.1 GCA_021371965.1 Planctomycetaceae bacterium | reverse complement strand
CGCGGCGACGGGGCCCCATTTGCTGCCGGTCCAGTCGAGACCGTGGAGGGTGATCACGCTGTAGCCGTGCGGCAGCAGGCGGATCAGCGGGGCGATCATCCCCGGAGCGGCGCCATGGATGTGGAAGACGTCATAGTCGCTGCGCATGGCATGGAAGGCCGAGGTCAGCGTGTGCGTCGTGGCATCGAGATGCTTGCCACGCAGACCCCGAGTGATGAGACGCCTCATGCCACGGTAGTCGCCCGCGTCGCCCTCGAGGAAGTGGGGGCGGCAGTAGACGGTGACCTCGTGGCCGCGGGCGGCCAGGCGCGAGCCGACCTCCTCGATATAGTGGGCGATGCCACCGATGGCGGGAACAGATTTGGCGCCCAACATGGCGATTTTCATTGGTCAGGGTTGCCTATGACGTTTGTTATCGGTGATAACGGCCGGCGGGGTACGAGCCCCCTGCGACGCAGACGTCGCTACGCCCTACAGCGAAGCGGGCATCGGAGCCAAGGTCGGAGGCGGGCGGGACGCCCGCACTACGCGGTTGGCGGAGACGGGTGGGACGCCCGTCCTGCGAAGAAGGGTTGGCGACGCCTCCTAGCCTACGCTGCGGGCGGACAGGCGGTGGAGACGGTGCAGTTCGGCCGCGTCCTTTTCCTCGTGGCCGCCGGTGGCTTCCTGAACCGGATGAATCCTGCGGAAATTGAAGCCATGGGCCAGGAAGGCGTTGCGGGCGCGCTGGAACTGCCGATCGTCTTCGTAGAAGCCGACGATGGCACCGCCGGAGCCTGGGAACTTGGCCGGGAGGCCCAGTGACCTCGCGAGTTCGATCATTTCAAGGTTCTTGGCGCCGATCCACTCGTCGCCGTAGAGCTTGCGGCGCAGGTCGAAGTTGGCGTTCATGAGACTGCCAAGCGTGTCGTAGTCACGAGCGGCGAGGGCTTCGTACGCCTGATCGGTGTATTCGGCAAAGCGCTTCATGCCCGTGACGACCTCGGGGTCGCCGCTATGGAAGCGGGCGGCGACGAGGCTGTGAATCTTGCCAGAGTCGGAGGGCTCGTCGAGATAGCCAAGGTACAGCGGCGGAAGGAGGCTCATGTCCATCGGCTCGTAGTAGCCATGGCCGTCGCGCTCCAGAAGGTCCTTGCTGAAGTCCATGTAGACCATGCCGCCGTAGGTTTGCACCACACGATCCTGCAGCCCCGCCTGGATGTGCAGTTCATTCGTTTCGACCTCCAGCGCCAGAGTCGGCTGCAGGGGGCGCGGCAGTACCCTTTCGTCGACCTCCAGCAGGCGCATGAGAGCCTGGAGCGTGGCGACGGTGATGGCGCTGGAGCCGGCTAGGCCGACCTGGCGCGGGATATTGATGTCATACTCCAGTGTGAACTTGCGGTTCGGCAGCCGCGCGTGCTTCTGCGCGCAGTACTCGTGGAAGCGCTTGCAGGTTGCGTACAGCAGGCGCATGCCTCCGTAATAGCCGTCGAGGGAGGCCGTGTAGACGAGGTCCTGCAGGTCTTTGAAGCAGAACGGGTCGAACTTCGGGTGAGGGATAATCTCGATCTGAGGGCTCTCCCAGGCGGTTACAGAGGCGGTGAAGTCATCGATGAGAACTGCGATGGTCTTGCCGCCGAAACCGTCTGAGGGATTGCCAATCAGCCCAACGCGAGCACCAACGTGCTGATGGAAAACCATAGAAACACCACCCCGACACCAGGTCTAGTACGGCTGCATCGCGTCTCTCCCGGTTGTTGGAAATAC
>JAJFVE010000189.1 GCA_021371965.1 Planctomycetaceae bacterium | reverse complement strand
GCCCAGCGCCTTGAACAGGCGAATGAGCCCCTCGATGTCGTGACCGTCCACCGGGCCGAAGTAGGGGATGTTGAGGCTTTCGAACAACTGGCTCTGAGGCAGGGCCATGCGGATGCTCTTCTTGATCCGCTCGACAGTCTCTTCGACGCTGCGGCCGATGCCCGGGAGGTGTTCGAGGATGTTCTTGGTGGTCGAGCGGAGACCTTCGTAAGGCTGGCTGAGCCGGACCTTGGCAAGATACTTGGCCACGGCCCCGACGGTCGCGTCGATGGCCATGCTGTTGTCGTTGAGCACGATCAGCATCTGCCGCTTGACCAGGCCGAGATTGTTGAGGCCTTCGAAGGAGACGCCGTTGACGATGCTGGCGTCGCCGACCAGGGCAACGATCGCCGGCGAAGGACGCGGCGCGTCCTGCGTCACACGCGCCGCAGGCTGCGAACCGCTCGGCGTCTGCTTGTCCGCAGGGGCGGCTGCGCCGGCAGGGGCCGCGGCCTCCTTCGCGGAGCCCAGGGCCGCGGCGGCCTTCAGTTGTTCGCCCAACGCCATGCCGATGGCGGTGGCGATCGACGTGCCGGCGTGTCCGACGGTGAACTGGTCGTAGGGGCTCTCCCCGGGATTCGGGAAGCCGCTGATTCCGTTGGCGCGTCGCAACCGCTCAAACCCGGCCTTGCGACCGGTGATGATTTTGTGGGTGTAGCATTGATGACCTACATCCCATAGTAGTTTGTCCCGCTGGAAATCGAATACGTAGTGTAGCGCGAGGGTCAGCTCGACGGCGCCAAGGTTGCTGGCGAGGTGCCCGCCCGCCTTGCTGACCGAATCCAATATAAACTGGCGGATCTCCGAAGCCAGTTGCTCCAGCTCGACGACCGAGAGGGTCTTGAGGTCGGCCGGGCTGTCGATTTTGTCCAAGTGCCTGTCAGCCATAAACTAGAGTATCCCCAACAATGCTAAACCGATTCATTGTACTGAAAAAGTGACGGCTGACGCAGGGAAATCCCGGCCCACATCAAAATTTATGACACGTCCGTACCGTCTTGGCGGGAGAGCGTCGATTCGGGATGGGGACGCTGCGAAGGACCCGATCGAAGAGGCGGTGGGGCAAGCCCCACCCTACGGAAGAACACATGCTCATGCGATCCCAAGCATAACGCTCGAACCGAGTGGCTGTCGTTAAGACGGTCCACCGCCCCAGTGGAGCCGACGTTCGGTCACTCGAAATGGAATCCGCAGGTGTCTTTCGTGATGTGCTCGGAGTCCGTGCGGGGATACTTGCGGCAGTTCAGCGGGCGGAGCGGATACACGCCGCAATAGCCTTTGCCGTCGCCGTTGGTCTTGAGGAACGCGCACACGTTCGGCAGCCGGCAGCAGGCGCCGCAGTTGATGCAATGCCCCTTGCGCTGCGGCGAGACCGGCAGCACCGAGGTGAACGTTCTCTTGAGTTTTGCCATCCACGTGTTTCGTTTTGTATCGGCCATCAGGGATTCCCCGGTCGGACTCATTTCTGTTGAACGGGT